>JADJAK010000002.1:300000-600000 GCA_016704275.1 Gemmatimonadota bacterium | reverse complement strand
GCGGTGCTGCACATCTTCAACAACCTCTCGGTTCCGGCTGGCGCCTTCAAGAGCTACTCGATCTACGCCGGCGTGCAGGACGCCTTCATGCAGTGGTGGTACGGCCACAACGCCGTCGCCTTCTTCCTGACGACGCCCTTCCTCGGGCTGATGTACTACTTCATGCCGAAGGCGGCGGGCGGCCCGGTCTTCTCGTACCGGCTCTCGATCCTGCACTTCTGGTCGCTGGTCTTCCTCTACATCTGGGCCGGGCCGCACCACCTCCACTACACGGCGCTGCCGGAGTGGGCGTCCACGCTCGGGATGATCTTCTCGGTGATGCTCTGGGCGCCGAGCTGGGGCGGCATGATCAACGGCCTGCTCACGCTGCGCGGCGGCTGGCAGAAGGTCGTGGATGACCCGATCCTCAAGTTCTTCGTCGTCGGCATCACGGCGTACGGCATGTCGACGTTCGAGGGCCCGATGCTCTCGATCAAGAGCGTCAACGCCCTGGCCCACTACACCGACTGGATCATCGCCCACGTGCACACCGGCGCGCTCGGCTGGAACGGCTTCCTCACCTTCGGCATGGTCTACTGGCTGCTGCCGCGCCTCTTCCAGGCGCCGCTGCACTCGAAGAAGCTGGCGGGGCTGCACTTCTGGATCGCCACCTTCGGCATCATCCTGTACGTCGTGGCGATCTACAGCGCCGGCGTGACGCAGGGGTTGATGTGGCGTGCCTTCGACGAGACCGGCCGCCTGATGTATCCGGACTTCGTCGAGACGGTCGCCAAGCTGATGCCGATGTACTGGGTGCGCGTCGTCGGCGGCTCGCTCTACATCGTCGGCATGCTGCTCTTCGGCTGGAACATCCTGATGACGTGGCGCGCGCGGCCGAAGACCTACGAGGTCCCGGTGATCCGGGCCGCGCCGCTCTCGAAGGCCTACGTACCAGACCCGGAGCACGTGCCGGCGGGCGAGGGGTTCATCGGCCGGATCCGGGCGATGCGCTACCACCGCAAGTGGGAGCGGATGCCGGTCTTCTTCACGGTGCTGGTCGTGCTGGCGGTCGTGGTCGCGTCGCTCTTCGAGATCCTGCCGACCTTCCTGATCAAGGCCAACGTGCCGACGATCGCGTCGGTCAAGCCGTACACGCCGCTCGAGCTCTACGGGCGCGACATGTACATTCGCGAGGGCTGCTTCAACTGCCATTCGCAGCAGATCCGCCCGCTCCGCTACGAGACCGAGCGGTACGGCGAGTATTCCAAGCCGGGTGAGTCGGTGTACGAGCATCCGTTCCTCTGGGGCTCGCGCCGCATCGGGCCGGATCTGGCGCGCGAGGGCGGGAAGTATCCCAACCTCTGGCACGTGCGCCACTTCGCCAACCCGCGCGAGCTGGCGGCGAAGTCGATCATGCCGGCCTACGCCCACTTCGCGACCAACACCATCGACTGGGACGTGATTCCCAAGCGGATCGATGCGATGGCGATGCTCGGCGTGCCGTACGGCGACGCGATCAACAACGCCGTGCCGATGGCGAAGGCGCAGGCGGCGGAGCTGGCGGCCGAAGTCGAGCGGTCGGGTGGGCCGGCCGGGCTGGCGGACCGCGAGGTGATCGCGATCGTCGCCTACATGCAGCGCCTCGGCCGCGACATCAAGTCGACGCCGGTCGCCGCTGCGGGACGGGCGCCATGAGCCTCACCGACCTGATGAGCAACGCGGGGCTCTCGAGCTATGCCGAGGTCGCCCTGATCCTCTTCCTGGCATCCTTCCTCGGGATCGCGTGGTGGGTCTTCCGCCCCTCCGCGCGCCTCCGCTGGCAGGCCGCTGCCCGGCTTCCCCTCGACGACGCGCCGACGACGCCGTCCAGTCCTTCCGCAGGAGCGTCCCATGAGTGACCAGGATCGCCTGATCGAGCACAGCTACGACGGGATTCAGGAGTACGACAATCCGATGCCGGCGTGGTGGGTGACCACCTTCTGGCTGACGATCATCTACGCGGTGTTGTACTACTTCAATGTCTTCGGCATTGGCGAAGGGAAGGGGCGCCAGGCCGAGTATCAGGCGGCGATGGCGACGGCGGCCGCCGAGCATCCGGTGGTGGCGTCGACGGTGACGCCGGAACAGTTGCTGGCGATGGCTGCCGACCCGAAGAGCGTCGAGGAAGGGAAGGAAGTCTTCACCAAGAACTGTGCGGCATGTCATGCGGCCGACGGCGGCGGCCTGATCGGGCCGAACCTGACCGACGACGCCTGGATCCACGGTGGCACGATCGACAAGATCCACACCACCATCGTCGACGGTGTCCTTGCGAAGGGGATGCCGGCCTGGGGCCAGATGCTCAAGCCCGAGGACGTGGAGCACGTGACCAGCTATGTCTGGTCCCTGCACGGCACCACGCCCGCCAAACCGAAAGTTGCAGAAGGAGTCGTGGAAGCCCGATGACCGCCCCGGCCGCGAGTGGCCGTGTCCTGCCGACGTTGAACGAGGACGGATCGCGCAACTGGATCCGTCCGAAGCCTGCCGCCGGCGCGTGGTTCACGCGCCGGCGGATCGTGGCGTATGTCCTGATGGTCGTCTTCATCGGGATCCCGCACGTCCGCATCCACGGACTGCCGGCGATCCTGCTGGACGTCCCGCGTCGCCAGTTCACGATCCTCGGTACCACCTTCCTGCCGACCGACACCCTGCTGCTCATGCTGCTGCTCGGTTCGGTGGTGATCGCCATCTTCCTCTTCTCGGCGCTCTTCGGCCGCGTCTGGTGCGGCTGGGCCTGTCCGCAGACCGTCTACCTCGAGTTCCTCTACCGGCCCATCGAGCGGCTCTTCGAGGGAGGCCGGAGCGGATCGCTCCAACTCGACCGGAAGCGGTCCCACTTCCATCCGCGTCGCCTCGCCAAGTACGCGGTCTACCTGGCCCTCTCGCTGCTGCTGGCGCACACCTTCCTCGCCTACTTCGTCGGCGTCGAGGCGCTCGAGCGGTGGGTGCGACTCTCGCCCGCGCAGCACCCGACGCCATTCATCGTGATGGCGTTCACGACCGCGATCATCTTCACGGACTTCACCTGGTTCCGGGAGCAGACCTGCCTGATCGCCTGCCCCTACGGCCGCTGGCAGTCGGTGTTGCTGGACAAGCAGTCGGTCATCGTGGCGTACGACTACGTCCGGGGCGAGCCCCGCGGCCACGCCAAGCCGCGCCCGGCCGACGCCGGCGATTGCATCGACTGCGGGGCCTGTGTCACCACCTGCCCGACCGGGATCGACATCCGCAACGGACTGCAGATGGAATGCGTCCACTGCACCCAGTGCATCGATGCCTGCGACGCCATCATGACGCAGGTCGGCAAGCCGAAGGGGCTGATCCGCTACAGTTCGCAGGATGCCCTCGCCGGCAAGCCCAAGCACATGCTGCGCACGCGCGTGGTGCTCTATCCGCTGGCATTGACGCTCTTCTTCGGTGGCTTCCTCTACTCGCTGGGCACCCGTCCGGCGGCCGACATCACCGTGCTGCGCAGTCAGGCGGAACCGTTCCGGGTCGAGCCCGATGGTCGGGTGGCCAACCAGGTGCGCGTGCGCGTCGGCAACCGGAGCCGGGTGGAGCAGGTGTACACCATCACCGTGCTCGGCGCCGATGGCGGTGAGGTGATTGCGCCGGAAAGCCCGCTGACGGTCAAGGCGAACGACCTGCGGACCACGTCGCTCTTCATCCTGCTGCCACGGAGCGCCTTCGTGAACGGCCAGCACGACGTCACGATCCGGATCACGGCCGGCCCGAGCTTCACCACGGACACCCCGTTCAACCTCCTCGGCCCCGTCGCGGCCAGCGGGACTACGCCATGAAGTCGCCCTTCTCGAGGGAACGGATCTGGCCGACGATGATCATCACCGCGCTCCTCGGCAACATCGCCTTGGGGGTCGTGCTGGTGCGTCTGGCCGGTGGCGATCGCCACTTCGCGGTGGAGTCGAACTATTACCAGAAGGCGGTCGGCTGGGATTCCACGATGGCCCAGGATGGCCGCAACGCGGCCCTCGGCTGGGTGATGGTGCCCACGCTCGGCGCGGTACGCTCGGGTGGGGGTGACACGCTGAGTGTGACCCTGCACACTGCCGGGGGCGAGCCGGTGAGCGGCGCCGCGGTGACGCTCGAGGCGATGCCGATCGCGTATGCCGGCGAGGTCGCGCGCGCCACGCTCGTCGCCACCGGCGAGCCGGGCCAGTATGCCGCGGCCGGCGTGATCAACCGTGCCGGGCTGTGGGAGTTGCGCCTCGCCGCCGTGCGCGGCACTGATCGCTTCACGGAGAATCTGCGCCTCGATGCCTCGACCACCGCGGTCGCCACGGTGGTGACCGCGCGGCCCGGAGACGCGCCGAAGTGACCTTCGCCCTCGCGGTCCTGGTGGCCTCGCTGCTGGGCAGCGTCCACTGTGCCGCGATGTGCGGGGCGTTCACCTGTCTCTATGCCCCGGCGGGCAGCACGTGGCGTGAGAGCCGCAACGCGCACGCAGCGTACAACGTCGGTCGCCTGGCCGCTTACCTCCTCCTTGGCACCGTCGCCGGGTTGCTCGGCGCCGGCCTCGAACGGGCTGGCACGCTCGCCGGGGTGCAGCATGTCGCGGCGATCGCCACGGCGGTGCTGCTCGTGGTGTGGGGCGCGCATGCGCTCCTGGTCGCCAGTGGCGCGTCGGTGATGCCGGTGCGGCCACCTGCGGCGTGGCAGCGGGCGATGGGGAGTGTCCTCCACCGCCTGATGGACCGCCCGCCGGTGGTGCGAGCGGCGGCTACCGGGCTCTTCACCACGCTGCTGCCGTGTGGCTGGCTCTACGCGTTCGTGGTGACGGCCGCCGGCACCGGCACGCCGTGGCAGGGTGCCACCCTGATGGCGGTGTTCTGGCTGGGGACGCTGCCGATGATGCTGGCGGTCGGCGTGGGATTGCAGCAGCTCGCGGGGACGTGGCGCGCGCGCCTGCCGCTGGCGAGCGCCGCCACCATCCTGCTCCTCGGCCTGCTCTCACTCGCCTCGCACCTTGACCTGGTCCCGGCAGCGCACTGGCTGCACCGGGTCATGCCGTCGGTGCCAGTCGTGGCCGCCGCGCCGACCGCGCCAAGCATGCCCGCCGTACACCGCCACTGACCGCGCCATGACCACCACCCAGCTCGGCACGCCCTGCACGCATTGCGGTCTCGCCGTCCCGCCCGCCTTGCTGGCGAGCGATGGCGCCGCGTCGTTCTGTTGCAGCGGCTGCGAGACCGCCTACGGCATCGTGCAGCAGAGCGGTCTGGGGCAGTACTACGCCTTCCGCGAGCGGCGCGAGACGGCGGTGCAGAGCAGTGGCCACTCGTTCGAGGAGTTCGACCACCCCGCGTTCGCCGAGCTGTATGTGCAGGCGACCGCAGACGGGCGCGCCATCACCGAGCTCTATCTGGAAGGCGTCCATTGCGCCTCCTGCGTCTGGCTGGTCGAGCGGGTACCGCTCCTCCTCCCGGGTGTCGTGCGCGCGGAGCTGGATGTGCGGCGGGCACTGGCACGGATCGAATGGGACCCGCAGCAGTTGCCGCTCTCCCAGGTGGCGCGCACGCTCGACCAGCTGGGCTACACGCCGCATCCGTTCCGCGGCGTGGCGCGTGACGCCATGCGCCGCCGCGAGGATCGGGCGATGCTGACGCGCATCGGCGTGGCCGGCGCGATTGCCGGCAACGTGATGCTCCCTGCGCTGGCGCTCTACTCCGGCGAGTTCGCCGGAATGGAAGCCGCCTATGAGGGACTCTTTCGCTGGGTCTCCCTCGGCTTGACGATTCCGGCGATGCTCTTTCCAGGGCGCGTCTTCTTCACCGGTGCGGTTGCCGCGCTCCGCACACGTCGGCTCCACATGGACTTGCCGATCGCCCTGGCGCTCGGCGCGGGCTTTGTGCGCGGGGCGATCAACACGGTGGCGGATAGTGGCCCGATCTATTTCGACGGCGTCACCATCCTGATCTTTGCCCTGCTCACCGGTCGCTTCCTGCAGCAGCGCGGCCAGCGCGCCGCGGCCGATGCCGCCGAGCTGCTCTACTCGCTGTCGCCCGATTCGGCCCGTGTGGTGACCGAGGATGGCAGCGAGCGCACCATGCCTGCGGCGGCACTCCTCCCCGGGATGTCGGTGCGCGTCCGCGCCGGCGAGAGCTTCCCGGCGGACGGTACCATCATCGACGGCAGCACCTCCGTCAACGCTGCCCTCCTCACCGGCGAATCGCGGCCGGTCACGGCGGTGGCCGGTGATGTCGTGCACGCGGGGACGCTCAACGTGGCGGCGCCGGTGACGGTGCGCATCGAGGAAGCGGGGGCCACCTCGCGACTCGCGCGGTTGCTGCGGCAGGTGGAGGAGAGCAGCGCGCGCCGGGCTCCCGTCGTGGCGATGGCCGACCGGATGGCGGGGGTCTTCGTCGCCGCGGTGCTGGTGCTCGCCGTCGCGACGTTCGCGCTCTGGGTCGGCCGCGACGACGTCGCGGCGTGGGACAACGCCATCGCGCTCCTGATCGTCACCTGCCCCTGCGCGCTGGCCCTGGCAACGCCGCTGGCGGTCACGGTGGCGGTGGGCCGCGCCGCGCGCGCCGGGATCTACATCAAGGGCGGTGATGCGCTCGAGCAGTTGTCTCGTCCCGGACATCTGGTGCTCGACAAGACGGGGACCGTGACCGAGGGGCGCACGGCGCTGGTGAGCTGGCATGGCGATCCGTCGGTGCAGGCGATGGTGCTTGCCCTGGAAGCGGGATCGTCGCACCCGATTGCCGACGGCTTCCGCCGTGCGTGGCCGGAGCTGCTCCCGCCGATCGCCGAGTCGGTCGCGCACGTCGTCGGTGGCGGCATCAGCGGCGTGGTGGAGGGCCGGAGCGTACTTGTTGGCTCGCCGCGCTTCGTGATGGCGGAGGCCGAGGGTGGCGACTTTCTGCTGGCCACCCTTCGCGGGCGCGCGCTGACCCCGGTGCTGGTCGCGGTCGACGGCGTGGTCGTCGCGGCGGCGGGGCTGGGCGATCGGGTGCGCGATGGTGCCGCCGAGGCGCTCGGCGCGCTGCGTCGCCGCGGCTGGCGCACCACCTTGCTCTCGGGGGACGACCCGGCCGTCGCCGCGGAGGTTGGCGCCGCCCTCGGCTTCGCCGCCGACGAGGCCATTGGCGGGGCCACCCCGGAAGAGAAGCTGGCGCGGATCACCGCGTGGCGTGCGGAGGGTGGCACCGTGGTGATGGTGGGCGACGGCGTGAACGACGCCGCCGCGATCGCGGCGGCGCATGTCGGGATCGGTGTCCATGGCGGGGCCGAAGCGTGTCTCGCGACCGCCGACGTGTACCTGACGTCGCCCGGGCTGGCGCCGCTGGTGGGGCTGATGACCGGGGCCGAGCGGACGATGCACGTGATCCGCCGCAACATGGTCTGGGCGCTGATGTACAACGTGGCCGGCGTCGCGCTGGCGATGTCCGGCACCATCTCGCCGCTGATCGCGGCGCTCATGATGCCGGCGAGTTCGCTCACCGTGGTCCTCGGCAGCTGGCTCGGGCGCACCTTTGCGCCGATGGCCGGGGCAGCGCCGAGCGGGGCGGTCCCCACGGCGCCGCGCGTCGTCGAGGCGGCGGCATGAGCGTCCTCTTCCTGATCCTGCCGCTGGCGCTGGTGCTGGTGGGGGTCGCGGTGTGGGCCTACATCTGGTCGGCGCGGGGCGGGCAGTTCGACGACCTCGACACACCGGCGGTGCGCCTGCTGCACGACGACGGCGAGTCGCGGGTCAACGACGTCCGCGCAGTTTCTCGATCGTCCGCCGATCCTTCTTCGACGGCCGCCCCTCGCTGAACTCCAGCGACGGCGCGAGCCGGAGCTGATCGGCGAGCAACGCGCGCGCCGCCACGGACGCCTGGGTCTCCTGGTACAGCTCGGCGGCCTGGGCCGCAGTCCCGCGCCGTTCGCCCACGCCGGTCACCGCCACCTCGAAACGATAGGGCGCCACCCGGACCACGATGGTGTCGCCGGCACGCACCGTTCGCGCCGGCTTGGCGCCGTCGCCGTTGACGTCGACCTTGCCACCCAGCACCGCCTCGGTTGCGGCGGAGCGGGTCTTGTAGAAGCGGGCGGCCCAGAGCCACTTGTCGAGCCGGACTGCCGTTGCTGCGTCCTCGCGGGCCATCTCGTCTCCAGGGTGGGCGTCCTCGCGGTGGATTGAGCATATTACACCGCTTGACCACCCCATCCATCCCTCCCGACTCCGCCCCGGGCCGCACCGGCGAGTTCCCGGCCGCGCCGGCTCCGCCCCGGGCGCTCGACCGCCTCCGGTTGCCGGGCCCGCGGGCGCTGGTGGGCGGCATCATCCTGGTGCGGTTGGTGCTGGTCGGGCTGGTGTTCGGCAGCGCGCTCGGCGGCAGGTCGGGCGGGATCCCGGTGTCGGCACGAATCATCGTGGGGCTGGTGGGGCTGGTGGCCATCGGCTGGTTCACGATGGTGAGTCGCGACAAGAGCACGACGATGCCGGCGACCACGCTCTTCGTGCAGGCGACCGTGGACATTCTCCTGGTCACCTCGCTCGTGTCGGGCGACGCGACGCCGCTGGCAGCGCTCTACGTCGCCCTGGTGGCGGTCTATGGCCTCCTCCTCCCGACCGGCCGGTCGCTGCTCACCACCCTCTTTGCCGGCGCCTGCTACGTCGCGGTCACGCTGCAGTCGCCCGAGGCGGCGCTGGCGTGGTCCCAGGTTGCCGTGATCGGGCTGGTCGGTGTGCTGATTGCGCTGCTCGGCAATCGCCTGACCTCGGCCTCGCGGGAGCAGCACGCGCTGGCGGTGGCGCTCGCCCAGGTCCGGCTCGAGGCCGAGGAGATCCTGGCGACGATCCAATCCGGCGTGATCACCGTCGATGGCGAAGGGCGCCTCGGCTTCATCAACCCGCGCGGGGCGAAGATCCTCGGGGGTGGCCGCTTCATCCCCGGGCAGCCGGTGCTCGATGTGCTGCGCGCCTGTTCGCGGGAGCTGCACGAGGCGATCGTGCTCGGCCTCACCGAGGGGACCCGCATCATGCGGGGCGAGGCCTCGGTGCGCCGGGCCGACGGCACGCTCTTCCCCGTGGGGCTCTCGACTACCACCTTCCAGCGGCCCGGCACCGAACGACCGCTGGTCACCGCCATCTTCACTGACATCTCCGACCTCAAGCGGCTGCAGGAATTTCGGGTCCGTGCCGAGCGCCTCGAGGCAGTGGCGGCGTTGAGCGCCTCGCTGGCGCACGAGATTCGCAATCCGCTCGCGGCGATCCGCAGCGCGGTCGAGCAGCTGGCCCGCTCGGTCGGGCCGGACGAGGACGATCAGACGCTGGCGCGGCTGGTGATGCGCGAGAGCGAGCGGCTCAACCGGCTGCTCAGCGAGTTCCTCGACTTCTCCCGCGTGCGCGCGTCGCGCTTCGAACGGCTCGAGTTGCTGGGGCTGGTCGAGGCAGCCGCACGGATCACGCGGGAGCATCCCGAGGCGCGCGGCACCAGCATCACCGTGATCGGGGAACCGGTCGAGCTCGACGGCGACGAAGACCTGCTGCATCGGGTGGCGAGCAACCTGATGTTGAACGCCGCGCAGGCCCTCGCGGGGCGCGGCCACATCACGGTGACGGTGCGATTGGCCCGCCCGGGCGAGGCGCCGGTGGGACGGGTGGAGCGCCCCGTGATGCTGCTGGTGCAGGACGATGGCCCAGGCATTCCGGAGTCGGTGCGTGAGCGGCTCTTCGAGCCGTTCGTGACCGGGCGGACCGGGGGCAGTGGCCTGGGCTTGGCAATTGTGCAGCGCGCCGTGGATGCGCATCGTGGCGTGATCCTGGTGGACACCATGGCGGGCTCGGGAACGACCTTCTCGATCTTCCTGCCCGCGACCTGGACTGGAGAGGAGATCACATGACCCAGCAGCAGCCGTCCGTGCTGGTTATCGATGACGAGTCGGGAATTCTCGACACGGTGCGCATCCTCCTCAAGAAGGAGGGCTACGAGGTCTCCGTCGCGCAGGGGGGCAAGGCGGGCCTCGAGGCGATCCGCACCGTCAGTCCGGACATCGTCGTCACCGACGTGCGGATGCCGCAGGTCACCGGGCTCGACATCCTGCAGGCCTGCAAGGACCAGGACCCGATGATGCCGGTGATCCTGATGACGGCGCAGGCCTCGCTGCAGAGCGCGATCCAGGCCGTCAACATCGGCGCGTTCTACTACCTGCAGAAGCCGTTCTCGAACGACGAGCTGCTGGCGATCCTCCGCCGTGCCTGCGAGTTCCGCCAGATCCGCGTCGAGAACAAGCAGCTCAAGGCAGAGATCCGGCGCACCAGCGGTGGCCCGCGGCCGCCGGTGACACGGCCGATCGGCAAGTCGCGCCGCTTCCAGGAAATTCTCCGCTTCGCCGACCTGGTCGCGCCGACCGACTCGACCCTGCTGATCACCGGCGAGAGCGGCACCGGCAAGGAGGTGCTTGCCCGCTACACGCACGACGCCTCGCTGCGCGCCGAGGGGCCGTTCATGTCGATCAACTGCGGTGCCCTCCCGGAGACGCTGCTCGAGAGCGAGCTCTTCGGGCACGTGAAGGGCTCCTTCACCGGTGCCGTGCGTGACAAGCAGGGGCTCTTCGCCGCTGCGCGCACCGGGACGTTCTTCATGGACGAAGTCGGCGAGATGCCGCCCTCGCTCCAGGTGAAGCTGCTCCGCGTGTTGCAGCAGCGCGAAGTGATTCCCGTCGGGGCCACGGAGGCGATTCCGGTCGACGTGCGCATCATCGCCGCGACGAATCGCGACCTCGAGGAAGAAGTGCGCCGCGGGCATTTCCGCTCCGATCTCTTCTATCGGCTCAACGTGCTCGCGGTGGAGTTGCCGCCGCTGCGCGAACGGCGCGACGACCTCATCCTGCTGATCGACCGCTTCCTGCAGGACCTCTCCGAGGAACACGAGTCGGAGCCGAAGGCGCTTGCCGCCGAGGCGATGGATGCCGTCATGGTGTATGAGTGGCCGGGCAATGTGCGCGAGCTGCAGAACGCGCTCGAACATGCGGCGGTGCTCTGTCGGGGGCCGCTGATCGAGCCGCAGCACCTGCCGGAGCGGATCACCCGGCGGAAGAAGGAGCCGCTGGTCGCCGAACGGAATCAACCGAATCCTGAACTCGACCTGGTCGAGCGCGCCTACATCATGTTCGTCCTGCAGGCCGAAGGCGGCAACAAGACGCGGGCCGCGGAAGTGCTGGGGATCGACCCGAGCACGCTCTACCGGAAGTTGTCGCGCTACGAGGGGAACGGGGGGCGTAGGTGTCACGGCTCGCCGACGTCGCTGCGCGCTGGAAGGCGCTGGACTGGCGGGCCGACCTCGGCCTCGCGCTGCTCGCCGGGATCGGCTATGCCGTGCTCGGCTGGTGGCTCTGGGAAGGGCGTCCCACCGGCCTCGATGAAGTGGTCATGGTGTGGCAGGCGCGGCTGTTGTCGCACGGGCACCTTGCCGCGCCGATCCCCGTGCACCCGGAGGCGGTGCTCACCCGATTGACCGGCATCGGCCCGATCGGGATCATCGGGCAATTCTCGTTGGGGACCGCGCTGTTGCTGGTCCCCTTCGTCGCGATCGGCCAGGTCGCCCTGGCCGGACCGGCCTACGGCGCCATCGGCGTCTTCTGCTGGGCCCGTCTGGTCCGGCGGCTCGAGTCACATGCACCCACCGCCATCGGCGCGGTGTTGTTGCTTGCGATCTCTCCCTTCTGGGCCATCCAGTCCACCTCGCAGCTCGCCCACGTGCCGCTGACCGCGATCATCTGCCTGATCGGGTTGATGCTGGCGCGGCTGTTCGCCCTGCCATCCCAAGGGCGCGCTGCCCTCTGGCTCGGCGTGCTCGTCGGTCTGGCCGCATGGGTGCGCCCGGTCGAAGCGCTGTCCGCGGCCGTCCCTGCGGCGCTGATGGTGCTCTGGGCGGTGGCGCGCGGCCGACTGCCGCGTCGGGTGATTGCCCAGGGACTGCTGGGAGTCGCCGGACCGATGGCGATTCTCCTGGCGACGAACACCATCACCACGGGCGCCCCGCTGCGCTTCAGCTACGACGTGGTGTCGGGCCCGAAGCATCGCCTTGGCTTTCACGAGAGCCCCGACGGCACGGACTACACGCCGGCACGTGGCGTGCTGAAGACGCGGAAGCAGATGCACAGCCTCGGCGAGTCGACCTGGGAATCGCGGTTCACGCCGTTCTGGCCGGCCGCGCTGGGCGTCGTGCTCGCCCTGCCGGCGCTGACGCTCCTCGATGGCTGGGCGCTCGCGACCGTCGCGAGCCTGATGCTGAGTTACTGGGCGTACTGGGGCAACGCGGAATGGCTGGGCCCCCGCTTCATCCTGCCGGTCCTGCCGTTCATGCTCCTGGCCGTGGCCCGGTTGCCCCGATTGGTGGCGCGTTGGCATTGGGCCCTCGGTGCCGCTGCGGCGGTCGGGATCGTCGGGGTCGTGAGTGAGGGACTGCTTCGCGCGCCGATACGGTTCCGCGAATTCGAGGCGATGGAACGCGCCACCACGATCGACCTGACGCGCCTGCTGATCGGTACCCCCAATCCAGGACTGATCATCGCCCGTGGCGACCTTCGTCGCACCAACGAGGCGCGGGTGCGCGCCGTCTCCGGCAAGCTCGGTGCGGCCAACGCCATCGTGAAGGGGAGAGAGCACTGCGATGTCCTGTGGGGTGTGCGCTGGCTCGAGATCGGCGTACCCCAGGCACCGCCCGTCGCCGACGCATGGCGCGAGTGGTGTGCGGGGCCGGAATTTCAGCAACTGCAATGGGTGAGTTCAGAGGTGACGGGCGCTCTCCTGCTCTTCTCCACCCCCACCCGGCCGGTCCTGCGGAGCCTGGGGGCCCGTACCGCGTTGCTTGCCGACAGCGTCACGTTCCGGGAGCGGACGCGACTGCTGTTGTGGGAGCGAATCGGCAAGGAGCAGTGGCGGCCCCGCCTGGCGGCCTTTGACTACGACAGCGCGCGCACCAGTTGGGCTCGGGAGGACAGCGCGTTCGCGCTCGGCCGACGGCAGGTGGGCCGATGATCGCCCGCCTCGCGGCGCTGCTCCTGCTGCTGCTCGGGATGCTCCCGATTGCCAACTGGATCCCCGGCGGCCATGCGGCGCCGTGGTACCAGGATCGACTCGATGGCTGGGGAAGTGGTGGCGCGATCGTGCTCGGCATCGCGGTGATCGCCTGGATCGTGTTGCGCGGTCGGCCGCACCTCTGGCCCGCCGGCGCGTGGGGCAATTTCTCCAGGCAGTGGCATCGTGCCGGCCCGGCGGCCGACCTCGGCATCGCGCTGGCGGCGTTCGGCCTCTACGCGGCGGTGTCGCGGCTGGTGCTCTCCGCCTCGCCGCTGTTGATCGACGAGATCATCCAGGTCTATCAGGCGCGCACCTTTGCCGGGGGCGCATTGTGGCGCGTCGCCCCGGCGCATCCCGAGTTCACGGGCGCGATGCACCTGATCGATTGGGGTGGCAAGGTGTACGGCCAGTTCCCCGCGGGTGGACCCGCGATGCTCGCGCTCGGCACACTCGCCCACGCCGAATGGCTCGTTGGCCCGCTCTTCGCCGCGATCGGGCTCTTCGCCTTCGCGCGGGTGCTGCGTCGCATCGAGGGGCGCGAGGGGACGGCACTCCCGGCGCTCCTCCTCTATGGCCTTGCGCCGTTCACGATCTTTCTCAGCGCGTCCATGATGAACCACGTCACCACGGTGACCTGGTTGATGCTGGGGACATGGGCACTCACCGTCGCGACCGCCACCAACGTCGCGCGGGTCGGCGCGGCGTTCGCCGTGGGGCTGGCCTTCGCCTGCGCGGCCACCATCCGCCCCCTCGATGGTGCCGTCTTCGCCCTCCCGGCCGGCGCGTGGTTGCTGTGGCGCGCGCGGCACGGCGGCAGGCACGTCGCCGCACTGCTGGCGAGCGGCGTCGGCATTGCGCTGCCGCTGATCGCCCTCGCATGGGTCAATGCCGCGCAGACCGGCGACCCGCTTCGCTTTGGCTACATCGAGATGTGGGGCCGATCGCACGAGCTGGGATTCCACGAGGCGCCGTGGGGCTTCCCGCACACGCCGGCGCGAGGGCTCGAGTTGGTGAACCTGTACCTGCTCCGGCTGCAGAGTTACTTCCTCGAGACGCCGGTGCCGTCGCTGCTCTTCGCGACCGGCGCCTTGGCCCTGGTGCGCCGCGTGCAGGCCGTTGATCGCTGGGCGCTGATCGCCTGCGGCGGTGTCCTGCTGGCCTACTGGGCCTACTGGCATGACGGCTTCTATCTCGGCCCCCGCTTCATGCTGCCACTCGCGCCGTGGTTGGCGTTGTGGACGGCGCGTTTCCCCGCCGAACTCGCCGCGCGCACGCCGTCTGTGCCGCTGCACCGCGCGGTGCTGGTGGCTGGGCTTGCCGCGCTGGTGATCGGCAGCACCCAACTCGTGCCGCTGCGCGCCGAGCAGTATCGCAACGGGATGCTCTCGATGCGCCTCGATGTCGACGCAGCGGCCCGCGCGCATGGCGTCTCGGGCGCGCTGGTGCTCGTGCGCGAGAGCTGGGGGGCGCAGGTCATTGCCCGGATGTGGGGGCTCGGCGTCTCGCGTGTCGAGGCCGAACAGCTCTATCGCAGCGTCGACCTCTGCCGACTCGACGAAGCGGTGGCTGCGGTGGAACAGCGGGGAGGCGGCGCCGAGGCGTTGGCGTCTGCCGTCGCCCGAGACCGTGCCGACTCTGCCCAGTTGATCCCGCTCCGCGTCTCGGTCGACACCACCGGGCGAGTCATGCCGGGCTCGACGTTGACCCCGCAATGCACCAGACGAGTGCTCGAGGATCGGGCCGGCTACACCCTCTTCCCGCCGCTGCTGCTGGCGCGCGGAGACAACCGCTACATCCGTGACCTGCATGCCCGCGACACGCTGCTGCTGAACGCCGATCCATCGCGCCCCGTCTGGCTGGTGACGCGCGCGACGGACGTCGGCAGTCCGCTCCGCTTCGAGCGGGTGAATCTCGATTCCGCGCGCGCGGAATGGAGGGCGCCATGACCGCCGATCGGATGGCGTTGGTCATCCCGGCGTGGAATGAGGCAGGGCGGCTGCACGACGCGGCGTTTCTCGCGTTCGTCGAATCGCAGGACACCGTCGACCTGCACTTCGTGGATGATGGCAGTCAGGACGCGACGCCGGCGCGGCTCGCGGCCCTCGCGACGGCGGCCCCCGGACGGATCACCGTGCAGCGGCTGCAGCCCAATCGGGGGAAGGCGGAGGCGGTGCGCGCCGGCCTGCTGGCGGCGCTGGCCGAGGGCTATCCGCTCGTCGGCTACCTCGATGCCGATCTCGCCGCCCCGCTCGAGACTGCCCTCCTGCTGCGCGACGAACTCGTTCGTTGGCCGACCGTCTCGATGGTGCTCGGTTCACGCGTCAAGCTGCTCGGCTGGCACATCCATCGGTCGGAGCGCCGCCACTACCTCGGCCGAATCTTCGCCACCTGCGCGTCGATCACCCTGGCCCTGCCGGTCTACGACACGCAGTGCGGGGCGAAGGCGATGCGCGGCGGCCCCGCGCTCGACGCCCTGCTGCAGGCGCCGTTCCTCTCGCGCTGGCTCTTCGATGTGGAATTGATTGCCCGGCTGCGCGACGCGGCGGGCGAGTCGGCGCTGCGCGAACTGCCGCTGCCGCGATGGGAAGATCCGGGTGGATCGAGCGTGGGACTCAAGGATTTCGTGCGGGCACCGCTGGAGCTGTGGCGAATCTGGCGCCGCTATCCGCCACGCGGTGGCGTGGCCGGCCGCTGATCGGGCGGTGACTCAGCACGCTGCAGCGCAATCACGCGGGTGAGCTCGCCGAGATCGCGCTGCAGCCTGCGGAGCGTCGCGGCGGTGGCGGCGAAGTGGAAGAGACAGAAGACGATGAAGAAGTAGAACATCAGGTCGGCGCCGCGCCCGATGCCGAGCGCGGCGGCCGCCCGATTGGTCAGCTCGGGGTTGAGCACCAGCCCGATGCCCAGGGCGGCCAGACCGAGATACATCAGACGATCGGCCGATGCGCTTCGCATCCGCACGACGTAGACGATGAAGAGACCGATGAGACCGAGGAGGACGAGCTGCGAGGTGGTCATGGCGGTCACCGTGCTCGGGTAAGGAAGAGATCCCAGAGAATCGTCACCGCATCGATCATCCGCTGGCCCTTCGCGACGGAATACTCGCTGTAGCGAATCGCGACGGAGACCTCGCGGACGCGGAGGCCGTGCCGGGCGAGCTGCGACAGGATCTCCGACGCGTGGGCCATCCGATCCTGTGTCAGCGTCAATCGGCCGAGGGCTTCGCGCGTGAAGCCGCGGAGTCCGTTGTGCGTGTCGGTGAGGGGGAGGCCGGTCGTGAGTCGGGCCAGTCGCGTGGCGAGTCGGAGCAGGTGCCGACGGAGCGGTGGCACATCAGCCGTCGCGGCCGGATCGAGGAAGCGCGAGCCGAGCGTCGCGTCGGCCTCGCCGCGCTGGAGCGGGGCCAGCAGCGCAGCGACCGCCTCCGGGGCGTGCTGCCCGTCGGCATCGAAGGTGACCACCGCACGGGTGCTGGGGTCTGCCAGGGCGAAGGCGAAGCCGGTCCGCAGTGCCGCACCTTGCCCCAGGTTCACGGCATGACGCACCACGGTCGCCCCCGCCGCGCGGGCCACCGCGGCGGTGGCATCGGCCGAGCCGTCGTCCACCACCACGACGCGCCAGCCGTGCTCGCGGAGCCCGTGCACCACGGCCCCGATGGCGGTGGCCTCCCGGTAGGCGGCGATCACCACCCAACAGCCGTTCCGGATGGCATCATCTTCGCGCTGTTGCGGCACGTGCACTCGCCTCCGGCGATTCAAGTCTCTCCCCCTCTCCTGCGAGTCTGATGCCACCGACCTCCCTGCTGCTCGCCATGATCGTTGGCCTGACGCTGGTGCTGGTCGGACGCCGCGCCTCGGCATCCCTGCCGGCCGCCCCAGCCTGGCTGGCGGCGCCGCTCTTCCCCCTGATGGTGGGGGTGGCGACAGCCGGGCTGACGGCGTGGATCTGGGGGGGATTCCGACCCGAGGCGGCCTGGCATGACGAGGCGGCGTACCGACTCCAGGCCGAGCTGTTGGCGCACTTCCGTCTCGCGCGCGAGGGAGTCGCCGTGCCGGCGGCGTTCACGCAGGCCGCCGTGCTCGTCACTCCGGTCGTCGCCCCGAAGATGCTCCCCGGGCATGCCCTGATGTTGGTGCCCGGCATCTGGCTGGGCCTCCCCGGGCTGATGCCGATCCTCCTGGCCGGCGCCACCGCGGCGATGCTGGTGGTCCTCGCCCGGCGGCTCGGTGGCCCCGGCCTCGCGATCCTCACCGTGACGCTCTGGACCACCCAGGCGGGGCAGCAGCGATGGCGCGCGTCGTACATGTCGGAGTCGACCACCGCGCTCTGCTGGCTCGTGGGTTGGTGGTGCCTGCTGGAGTGGCGACAGTCACGCCAGACGCGATGGCTGCTTGGCCTCGCAGCGGTCGCCGGACTCGGCGCGGTGACCCGCCCATTGACGATGCTGGTCTTCATTCTCCCTGTCGGCGTGGTCGTCCTCCGCGACACGCTGCGGTCGGGGCGCTGGCGTCCACTGCTCGGCGCGATGACGCTCGGCATGCTTTGCCTCGCGATCGCCCCGCTGCAGAATCAGGCGACCCTCGGCTCGTGGCGTCGCAGCCCACTGGCACTCTACACCGCGCAGTACATGCCGTTCGATCGCCTCGGCTTCGGCCTCGATGTCACCCCGCCATCACTGGCGCTCACGTCCGATCTTGATCGGGCCATGGTCGAACTGCGTGAACGCCACCGCGAGCATCAACCGCAGCAGTTGCCGCAGATTCTCTGGACGCGACTGACCACCATCGCCACCTCCACCTTCTTCGGCTGGCGTATCGTGCTCGTCCCCTTCGCCGCGCTGGGGCTCGTCCTCCTGCCGGCCGCGGGTTGGTTTGCGCTCGGCACGGGAGTGTTGCTGGTGCTGGCCTATCTGGGCTATGCGCATGAAGCCAGCTGGACGGCCTACTACGTCGAGGCGATGCCCGCGATGGCGTTCGTGGTGGCGCTCGGTGTTGCCGAGGTGTTGCGGCGGATGACGCGCACGCCGGCGGCGCCTCCGGCCGTGGCGGCCGCGGGCGCGCTGGTGCTGCTCATCGCCGGGAGTGACGACGTCCGTTGGGCGCGCCAATTCAGCGCCCATCGGCAGGCGCCCGTCAAACGCTTTGCGCAGGCCGTGGCGAGCGCGGGAGCGGCCGGCGGGCTGATCTTTGTCAGCTATCGCGACGGTGATGATCCGCACCTGAGCCTGGTGCGTAACGTGGCTGACCCCGAGACCGCCGAGGTGATCACCGTGCATGCACTCGACGAGACGACCAACCGCACGGTGATGCGGAGCATGCCCACGCGCACCACCTGGCGCTACACCGTGGCGACCGGCGAGCTGCAGCGGTGGACCCCGTGATCCCGGACGGCGTGGATTCGCTTGAACGGATCGTCCCGACGCAGTTGGCCGGCGATGATGTCACCGGCCGCGCGACGTTGGCGCTGCACCTCGAGCGGTACGCCTGGGCGGTGGCGCACGTGCCGCGCGGCCTGACGCTCGATCTCGCGTGCGGGGTCGGCTACGGCAGCGTGATGTTGGCGACCCGCGATGCGGACTCGTTCGTCGTGGCGGCCGACATCGCCGCGTCGGCGCTCGACGAGGCGCGCCGCAGCTATCGGCACGCGCGGGTGGCCCATGTGCGGGGCGATGGGGCCGGCTGGTGTCGCCCTGGCCGGTTTGCGGCGATCGTCTCGCTGGAAACCGTCGAGCATGTCGACGATCCGCGCGGTCTGCTGCGTGACTTTGCCCGGCTGCTCCGCGAGGATGGCGTGCTGGTCACCTCGGTGCCGGTCACGCCATCGGTCGATGCCAACCCGCATCACCGCACCGACTTCACCGAAGCCTCGTTGCTCGCCCTCGGACGCGCGGTCGGCCTCGAGCCGGTGGCCATGCTCCGTCAGGTCCAGCCGTATTCACTGATCGCGGTGGTGTCGCGCACGGAGCGACGCACCCGCGACCTGCGACCCAGCCTGCTGCAGTACTATCTCCGGCATCCGACGGCGGCATGGCGCCGCGTCTGGTCCACCCTGCGCCACGGCTTCACCAATCACTACCTCACGGTGGCGTGGACGAGGCGGGGCCCGCACTCGCCCTGATCCAGCCGCTCAACAGTCGCGATCGGAAATCGCTGCTGGCACGCTGGGCGAGCGGCGCCGTTCGCCGGTCCCACGCGAGGACCTCGGCGCGGTCACCGAGTCGCAGCGCCGCGATCACGGCGCCATCGTGCAACTCATCGCCGCCGATCCACTCCAGCGTGCGCACGCCGGGCACAATCAGCCGGCCCGCAGCGCGCAGCACCCCGACGTCATCCCAACCCTGCACCGCCCGGCGGAAGGCCAGCACGGCGAGCACCTCCGGCGGCGCGCCATGGCGCACCGCAAATCCCATCGCGTTGGCGGCGAGGGTGGTGTCGACCCATCCCGCGGTGCCGCCCTCGCGTGTCTCCACGACGCGCTGGAACTGCGCCAGCCAGGGCCGCCAGTCCGCCGGGGGCGCATCGTGCGCCAGGACGGCGTCCCAGCCGAGCGCGTCGTAGCGGAGATCGTGCAGGAAGCCCGGCGCATCCTGAGGCGGCGGGGCGCTTCGTCGTTGCCAGGTGCGTCGCCACTGGGCCGACTCGCGCCGCATCCCCAGCATCGTCAGCACTTCCGCCTCGCGCGGCGGGACCGCCGTGCGCGTCAGCGCGTGCGTGGCGTTGAGCCAATCATCGCCAAGCGCCATCATCCCCACCGCGGCGCGTCGCTCGAAGCGACGACGCTCGGCCTGCAAGTCGAGCGTGGGGTAGTAGTCGGAGTTCGGCTGCCCGACGAGTGCCACGGCCGGGGCAAGCAAGCGCCGGTCGGCGAGGAGCGTGGCATCGAGCACGCTTGCGTCGAGCGGGACGTAGTGGCAGAGGTCGCGTCCCAACGCAGGCAGTGAGAGCACCGACGTCCAGTTCGGTGGAGGAAGCGGGCCCTCTGCCGAAGCCACGAGCACGAGGTCACCGGCACCGACCTGGTGGACGCGGTAGTCGGGAAAGACCTCGTGCACGGCGGCGAGGACCGACAACACCAGGTCGTCGTCGAGCTCATAGGTCTGCAGCCATTGGGCGAAGACGCCGTTGGCTGCCATCTGGCCGCGAATGCGTCGGTAGAACTCCACCGTGAACAATCCCGAGACGCCGCTCACCCACGGATTCGACGGCTCCGAGACGATCAGGTCCCACTTCCGGTTGGAGGACGCGAAGTACGCCTTGGCATCTTCCAGCACGATGGTGGAGCGCTCGGCGTCGAACGTCCGCCGATTGGCGGGACGAAAGAACTGCGCCGCCTCGACCATCTTCGGCTCGATCTCGACCGTCACGACCTCCGTGAGGGCTGGCGCCGCCAGCAGGATGTGCGAGGTCACCCCGGAGCCGAGGCCGATCACGGCCGCGCGGCCACCTTGCGGATGGTAGGCCAGCGGGATCATGCCGAGCAGGAGTTGGGTGACCTGATCGCCCTCGATGCGGCGACGTACGGTCGAGTCGGTGCATCCCTGACGCGCAAAGGCAGAGAGCGATGCGTCCGCCTTGCCGTTGGTGGCGAGGACGCGGAAGCCATCGGGGCTCTCGCTGAGCGAGACTGTTGCCGTGCGGCCATCGGCGTAGAACGGCAAGGTGACCGAGCGCGCCACCGCGAGCGACGAGCCGCGGAACACGCCGGAGACCAGCACCGTGCGGTCGAGCGGCGTGACCACGCCCACCACCACCACGGCCACAATGGCGAGGACACCCCAACGCAGCGTGCGCGCACCCGCGGGGGAGGCGCGCAGCAGTGCGATGCCGACTCCGATGTCCACAATCCCGGCCACCACGGCAAGGCCCATCAGCCCCAGCAACGGCAGCAGGAGCAGGCTCGCCGCGATCACCCCGATGATCGACCCGAGGGTGTTGACCGCATACACCCGACCGATCGCCGCCTCGCCCTCGCCACGCGCGATCAGCGCGCGCGTGAGCAACGGCAGCGTCATGCCGGCGCAGAAGGTGGCCGGCAACATGATCACCAGGCAGAGCAGGTAGCGGACGAACGAGAAGGCGACGTATCCGGCGGCACTTCGGCTGACTGTGGTCAGCAGCAGCGCCATCACCGGGAAGGAGGCGGCGTAGAGCGGCAGCGTGGCCACGGCGAGCACACCCATCACGATCTGAATGGTGCCGAGCTGCACGAAGGGATCGGCGGTACCGTCGCTGCGGCGCCGGATCCAGAAGGCACCGAGCGCGAGCCCGAGAATGAAGGCGGAGAGCATCAACTCGAACGAATGCGTGGCGCTGCCGAGGACCAGCGACAGCATCCGGATCCAGTCGATCTCGTAGCAGAAGGAGGCGAACGCCGTCAGCCCCGCCGCCCAGAGCAACAACCGTCGCTGCGACTGTGATGCACCCGCACCAGTCGGCGCCGGCGCCTCGGCGGCATCACCCGCATCGACCGCACGCCGCGCGAGGACGAACGCCACCAGTGCGACCAGGAGGTTCGCGGTGGCGGCCGCTGCGAGCACCCCCGGGAGTCCGGTCCGCTCGACGAGCACGAAGCCGGCGATCAGCACGCCGATGGCGGCACCGAGGGAGTTCGTGAAGTACAGCCAGCCGAGGACGCGACCGGGGGCGGCCGGCGCCAGCCGCAGCACGGCGGCGCTCATCAACGGGAAGGTGGTGCCGAGCAGGATCGATTGCGGCAGGATCAGCAGGGCCGCGATGCTCCATGTGGCGGCGGTGCGCATCGGTCCGCTCGCGAGCCCCGGAAGCAGCCCCTGATATGCGGCCCCCGTGACGACGTTGAACAGGTCATGAAAGCCGAGGCCGATCAGTCCGGCGACCGCCTCCATCACGGCGTACGCCATCAATGGGCGCGCGATCGTCCGCGCCCGGCGCGAAATCAGCGCGGCCCCGAGCGACATCCCGCCGAGGAAGATCGCCAGCACCAGGACCTGCGCGTACGCGGCGTGCCCGACGAAGAGCCCGAGGTAGCGGCTCCATACCGATTCGTAGCAGAGTCCCGCGGCCCCGCTGAGCAGGAAGAGCGCGTAGAGGAACGGGACCGTGCGTGGCGACTTTGCGGCGGTCATCACTGGGGGAGCGTTGCCAGCGGTGGCAGCGGCGGCTGCAGTTGCCACACCCCGGGTTCCGAGGACTCGTTGGTCATCAGCCCGCCGGCATTGGGCGGCGCAAAACGAGTGTGCCGACGCGGTTGTTCACGACGCACCTCCTCGAGCCAGCGACGCCAGGTGAGGAAGACGCGCACCGCGTAGCCACTGCGCACGCCTTGCAGCGCCTCGGCGTAGGCCAGGTCGTACTGCCCCTCCCAGGTGAGGCAGCTCAAGTACTCCGATCGACCGGGCGCGAATTCCTTCAGGCGCAACGCATGCTGGAAGTGCGGAATCGCCAGGTCGCAGTGGTTGCTGCCCTGATAGCCCTCGGCGAGCCCGAAGAGCACGGCGGCGCTCGGATAGATCGCCATGGCGCGCTCGGTGAAGCGCAGTCCCATGGGGCGCACTTCACGGCGCTGCATCATCGAGCCGAGCGCCACCCAGGCGCGATAGCTGTCGGGCGCGTCGATCACGGTCTGCGTCCAGAGGCCCAATTGCGTGCGCCAGACGTGATAGCGCGACCAGCTCCGCGACGCGCCGAGCACCACCGCGACCGCGAGCAGTCCATACACCAATCGCGTCACCGCCGGGCGGACCGAGGCGGCGTTGTCCTTCATGACGCCGGCGATCAAGCCCGCCACCACCAGCATCGCACCGATGCTCGCGAGGAAGAGCGTGCGCTCGGCGAGCACGATGCCGCTCGGGACCAGGACGTTGTGCACCGGAGCGATGCCGATCGCGATCCACGCCAGGCCGAAGGGAACCACCGGTGCGCTCTTCCGAAGCCGGAAGGCGAGCACCAATACGAGCAGGAGGATCAGCGCGCCGAGGGACTGCGCACTGCCCCAGCTGGTGGTGCCGACGATTTCGCCCGGTGAATAGTCGGCCTGGAGCGACGCGGGCCAGAGCAGGAGGCGGAGGTACTCCGGCACCACGCCGAGCATGGTGAGCGCGCGGCCACCGAGTCCGAGTCCTTCGAGGCCCTCGGCAGTGAAGGTGCCGCGCGTCTCGCCCTTGAGGACCCAGTCACGAATCCAGACCACCGCCATCACGGTGGCGACCTGCAGCAACACCGTCGGTCGGAACTGGGCGAGGCGCTGACGCCACGGCTGACCGGAGAGGAGGCAGAGCTCGGTTGCGGCGAGCAGGGCGGGGAGGACCACCCCGCTCTCCTTATAGAGTGTGCCGACGAAAATGGCGGCGGCGAGGAAGATCCGGTCGCGCCAGGTCGCATCGCGCGTTCGGCGGAAACGGAGATACCAGACCACCACGAGGGCGTACCCACCCCCGATCAGCAACTCGGCCTGGTTGATCGCCACCGCCACCGCCTCGACATGGACGGGGTGGACGGCGAAGGCGAGGCCGACCAGGGCGGCCCACCAGAGCGGGAGCAGCTCGAGCGCGAGGATGAAGACCACCAGGGAGGCGGCGGCCACCAGCGTCAGCGAAATGATCCGGAAGGAGAGGATCGAGCCACGGCCAAGCGCCCAGTCGACGGCGAGCGTGAGCGTGGTCATCGGCCGGTGGTGTCCCGCGGCGCCTGCAGTCGGCCAGAATGGTGTGGTCAGAATCTCGCGGATATTGCCAAGATCGTGGATCCGTGCGTCTTCCCGCACCAGCGGCACGTCGTCCTGGGTCCAGTCATTCTTGAGCACGGGCGAGGCCGTGCCAGCGGCAACCACGACGATCAGCGCCCCGATCCACAATTGCAGGCGGTGCAGGGTCAAGCAGGACTCCGGGCGGAAGGCGAGGGGGCGAACGAGGCGACCACGTCTCTGCACCAGAGTTGCAAGTTACCCGCCAGCGACGAGCCCGAGACGCTTCGGGGCCGACTATTCCTGCGCGCACCGGGCGGGTCGGGGCCGAGGGGGATGCAAAGTGCGGGGAATTGGCGAAGGGGGTCACCCGGGGTTGCCACCCTGCGCGTGGTGTAAAGCATTGTTGGAACGAGAGTTATGCGGAACACGGCAAAATTGGCATTGCTTGTGCTCATCTGCAGGGCAGCGCCGGAATGGGCGCTTGGGAAACGCCCAAACATTGAGTCCCAATTCACGCCCAAGGAGAACCACACCATGCTGTCCACCAACAAGAAGGGCTTCACGCTGATCGAACTGCTCATCGTGGTCGTGATCATCGGCATTCTTGCCGCCATCGCGATTCCGAAGTTCGCGGCCACGAAGGACAAGGCCAAGCTGGCGTCGGTCAAGACCGACCTCCGCAACATCATGACGGCCGAAGAGGCGTACTTCTCTGACGCGTCGGCCGGCTACACGTCGACCCTGGCGACGACCATCTTCGCTCCGTCGGCCGGCAACACCTTCACGGTCACCGGTTCGGCGAGCAGCTACACCGCGACCGTCACCAACGCGTCGATCACGGTCAACCCGAAGTCCTGCACCGTCACGGTTGGCGGCTCTGCGGCGACCGACGGCCAGATCAGCTGCTAAGGATCGGGCACACTTCACCTCTACCACGGTGATCTCGTGACACTTCGGCTCCGCACACGCGGTGGCCAGCCAGCCGAGGGGCAGTCGCTTCTCGGCTGGCGTCGTCAGCGCGCCGGCTTCACGCTCATCGAGTTGCTGATCGTGGTGGTGATCATCGGCCTCCTGGCCGCGATTGCCATCCCGAAGTTCGCGGCGACGAAGGAGCGGGCCTACGTGGCGAAGATGCGGGCGGACTTGCGGAACCTCGCGACGTCGCAGGAAGCCTACTTCGCCGACTTCCGCGCCTATTATGGCGGGACGGTGCCCTCCAGCCAGTTGGTCTACAACCCGTCCCCGGGCGTCTCGGTTACGCTCGCCGTGGGGACGACCGGCTGGGGCGCCACGTCGTCGATCGTCGGTACCGCGAAGACCTGTGCCCTGTACTTCGGGGACGGCGGCCCCTTGGGGGCCGCCACGGTCGAAGGGCTGGTTGCCTGCGATTCGTAGGCTGATCGACCGCTCCATCAGAACGCGCTCCCGAGGTTGGGGGCGCGTTTTTTTTCTCCCCGCCTGACGCCCTGGCTGCGCGATCCTCCGGTTGTCTCTCACCGGAATCCGTCATGCGCCGTGGTGCCTCCCTGCTCGAACTTCTGGTCGCCCTCCTCCTCCTCGAACTCGTCGGCCTCGGTGCCCTCAGTGCGGCGCTCACGGCCGATCGGATCGGTCGTCGCCTCGGGCTGGCGAGCCAGACGGACGCCGAGCGATGGAGCCGTCTCCGCGCTTCCGCGGTGGACCCCGGCTGCGACGACTCGTTGCCGCCGCGGCTCGGCTCGGTGGATTGGCCGGCGGCGACCGATCGGCCGGCGGCCACGGTGCTCGTCCGGTGCGGCCAGTGACGCGCCGGGGCGTGACGCTGGTGGAGCTGTTGCTCGTGCTCTGCCTGCTGGGCATCGTCGGGGTGACGGTGACCGCCATGGTGCTCGGCGCCAGTCGGGTCGCGGCGCGAGCGACAGCCCATCTGGCCGCGGAGCGGACCGCGGTGGTGTCCGCGAGCTTCCTCCGCCATGCGCTGGCCGAGGGGGCCTGGAGCGACGTGACGGTCGCGGTGGATTCGATCGGCGTGGCGCGGCCCGTGGGGGAGGCCGCCCTCTGCGCCGCGGGCGGGACGCACCTCTGGCTGCGGCGCAGCAGCTGGTTTGGTGATCGTGCGCCCGATCCAACCCGCGACCACCTGCGACTCTGGCCCGACAGCGGAACGGTGTCAGCGGACGAGGCGATCACCGACGTGACGGGCGACGTCTGCCCCGACGGCGCGCCGGCGTGGCGCCTCGGGCGGGCGGCGACCACCGCGGTGGGGGGATGGGTCCGCGTCCTCGAGCCGACGACCGTCCGCCGCTATCGCGTCGGGAGCAGCGAGTGGCTCGGGCTGAGCGATGGCAGCGCGCCGGTCCAGCCCTTCGCGGGCCCGTTGCTGGTCGGTGCGTCGCGCTTTGCGCGAATCGGCGGCGCGCTGCAGGTCGATCTCGTCATGCCGGCGGGGACTCGCGGCCTCAGTCTCCCGTTGGGAACGGGGCCGTGAGCGGCCGGAAGGGGCGTCGCGGCGCGGCGTTGCTGCTGGCGCTGATGGTGGTCGTTCTCCTCGGCGGGCTGGCCGCGCTGACGCTGAGTGCGGCCGCGAGTCGGGTCCGCCTGGTCGCGGCGGCGCGTGATGCGGTCGAGGGCGATGCCACCGCGCACCACGCGCTGGCCGAGGCGCGCGTCAACGGGGATGCCGCACTGCGCGCGCTCGCCGACGGGGACTCCGTGGTGCTGGCGGCGGGCACGCCGCTTCCGGCGTGGCAGGTGCGCGTCGATGCGCACCGGCTCGGCAGCATGCTGCAGCTGCTCGCGGTCGCGACGCGCACCGCGGCGGATGGGCGCCTGGCAGCGGCCCGGCGCGCCACTCTCCTCCTTCGGTGGATCGGTGCCGATACTCTGCGAGTGATCAGTCCGTAGCACGTCGGATCGGGGTGTGGCACAGGGAGTGCTACCGATATCCGGGGTCAGGCGGGGTTTCGGCCCCACTTCGGGCAGGTCAGTCAGGGCGTAAGTGGTATGTGGGCAACGGGTTGCTCTACCGGACCTCACTTGACTTCTCGGGGTCCCTGGCAGTACCGTACACCAACCCTCCACCGCACAATCCGGGCTCCTATGGCGCTCTTCCCGCGCGCACGATCCACGGTCGGTCTCGACATTGGCAGCGGCTATATCAAAGCCGTCGTGATCAATCACGGTTCGGGGCAACCCGTCCTTGAGAAGGTTGCGATGGCCCGCGTGCCGGATGACGCGATCGTCGAAGGTGAAGTGATGGACCCCTCGCTGGTCGCCGAGACGGTGCGCAGCCTGCTGGACCGCGCCCAGATCAAGACCCGCGAAGTGGCGGTGGCCGTTGGTGGCCGCGACGTCATCATCAAGAAGATCCTCATGGATCGGATGCGTGATGCGGAAGCCCGCGAAGTCATGCCGTGGGAAGCCGACCAGCACGTCCCCTTCGACAAGGAAAATGTCGAGCTCGACTTCCAGATCCTCGATCCCGACGCCGACGGCCTGCAGATGCAGGTGTTGCTGGTGGCGGCGAAGCGGGAGCTGGTCGAGTCGAAGCTGGTGCTCCTCGCCGAGATCGGCCTGGAAGCCAGCGTGATCGATGTCGAAGCCTTCGCGCTGCACAACGCCTTCGAGCGCAGCTATCCCGAAGCGATGCGCGGTGTGGTGGCGCTGGCGAATGTCGGCCACGAGACCACGACCATCAATCTGCTCGAAGACGGCGTGCCGGTCCTCACCCGCGACTTGCCGGTGGGCGTCCGTCGCCTCCGCGAAGATCTGCAGCGTGAGCGCGGCCTGGCCGCCGACGCCGCCGATCGGGTGGTGCGCGGTGCCGATCTCGATCCGTCGCTGGCGCCGCACGTTGCCAACCGCGGTGAGGAACTGGCGCTCGGCATCGAGCGCGCGGCGGCCTTCCTGCAGACATCCTCGCGGCCCGTCGCCGCGTTGTCGCGACTCTATCTCACCGGCGGCGGTTCGCGCGTTCCCGGCCTCGCCGGGGTTCTCGCCGATCGCCTGCGCATTCCCGTGACCCAGGCGCATCCGCTCGAGCGGCTCTCCGCGGCGCCCGGCGCCTTCGGCGATCTGAACGTCGACGAGATCGCACCCTTGCTGATGCTCCCCGTCGGGCTCGCCCTGCGGACCGCGGACTGAGGAGGCCGGCACCATGATCACTATCAATCTCAAGCCCGGAGTCCGGCGCCAGGTCCAGAAGGGACCGGCGTTCGGTGGGTTGCAGGAACGCCTGAAGGGACTGAGCACCGGCATCAAGGAGCCGTGGCTCGCCTTCGCCGTCGGCAGCTGGGTGGTGGTGCTGCTCGGCCTCGGTGGCTTCTTCCTCGCCACGGGCAGCAAGCTCAGTGCGCTGGAGCCGAAGCTCGAGGCTGCGCGCACCGAACAGAGCCGCTATCAGGGCTTCCTCACCGAGAAGCGCCACGCGGAACGCCAGCGTGACTCGGTGCTCGCCCAGATCGGCACCATCGCCGCCGTCGATCGCGACCGCTACCTCTGGCCGCACATTCTCGACGAAGTCGCCAACGCCGTGCCCGATTACACCTGGCTGGTCGAGGTGTCGCAGGTCGGCACCGGGACGCCGGGCACCACGGCCGACAGCAGTGGCATCGTGGCCCCGCCGCCGGTGGTGCGGATCGTCGGGCTGACCAATGACTTGCAGCACTACACCGCCTTCTTGCGGCAGCTCGAAGCCTCGCCCTGGCTCGCCGACGTGATGCCGATCGATGCGAAGACCGTGGTGATCCAGAATCGCGCGCTGACCCGCTTCACGTTGCAGGCGTCGTATTCGCGGGCCGACAGCACGCACATCCGCACGGTGCCGATCCTCGAATCGGTGGTGAGGTAATCGATGGCCGACACACCGAAGACCACCCCCATCCTGCTGGGCCTGATCGCCCTCGTGGTCGGTTATGCCGGCTGGAGTGGCGACGGACTCAATCTCCTCGGGATCGAGGGATTGCGAGCCCGGAGCGCCCACGCCGCGGCGCTGCAGGACACGCTGACGGGGCTTGAAGCGCAGATCGACACCGCCAAGCGCGACCTCGCCAAGGAGTCCGTCGAGGACGTGAAGAAGCGGGCAGCCGCCTTCAGTTCCTCGCTGCAGATTCTCCGCGCCCTGGTGCCGGAGCAGCGCGAAGTGGCGAACCTGCTCGACGACATCCAGATCCGCGCCAAGGTGCGTGGCGTCAACGTCGCCGACTTCACCGTGCTGCCGACCTCGGAAGGCCCGGCGCCGTTCGACACCTATGCCTATCAGATGGCCGTGATCGGCCGCTACCACCAGGTCGGCTCCTTCCTCACCGACGTCGCCTCGCTGCGGCGGATCATGGTGTCGAGCGACGTGAAGCTGGCGGCCGCGGACATGGCCCGGGCCAAGGCACTCGGCGACACCACGGCGATGATCGAGGCACGCTTCACCATCCGGACCTATGTGAAGGCCAAGGTCGACAGCACCGCCACGGAGGCGCCCGATGCGCAATAAGCCCCTCCTGCTCCTGCTGATGCTGGTGGCCGCGTGTGGTGGTGGCAAGAACCCCACCGAGATCGCCGACTCGACGAATGCCGCCCAGCAGGCGGCGGCCGCCGAGGATGCCTCGGCCACGACCGCGAAGCAGACCGCTGCCGCCAAGCCGGTCGTGAAGGCCGAGCCGATCGTCCTCGACACGGCGGGTCTCGCCGGCGATCACCCGCTGCTGCGCGAATCGTTCGGCTACGACGTTGCGTCCCGCGATCCGTTCCGCGCCGTGATCAGCACCGAAGCACGTGGCCCGGAACTCCCGGACCTCCGCCTCGTCGGCATCATGTACGACGAACGGTCGCCGGCGAACAGCGTCGCGACGTTCCGCGATATCGGCAGCACCAAGCGCTACAACGTTCGCCCCGGCGACCGCATTGGCCGCCTCCTCGTGGCCTCCGTTCAGGCTACGGACGTGGTGCTTCGGATGAACGACTTTGGCACCGTCCGTGAACAGACCTACTCGCTCCGCAAGACGGAGGACGCTCCATGATGACCCGCTCCCTCTCCTGGCTGCTGCTGCCGGCCCTCGTGGCCGCGGCTCCGGCGCCTATCCGCCTCCTTCCCGACGCGGCGGTCACGTCGCTCGCGCTCTCGAGCGGTGGGGGGACAGCGCGACTCGCGATCTCCGTCTCCGGCACGGTGTCGGTGAAGGAATCGACGCTTCCCGATCCGGCCCGCCTGGTGCTCGACGTCCAGGGCGCCAAGGTCAGCGACCTCGGTCGCTACGACGGGCTCAAGCGCGGCCGCGTGGTCGACGTCCGGGTGAATCAGTACACCACGGATGTCGTCCGCATCGTGCTCGAGCTTGATCGCCTGCCGAGCTACACGGTGAATCGCGACGTGCCGGGGGTGATCACCGTCACCTTCGCCGACGAGCCGTTCGCCTCGTGGACGGCCGGACAGGGCGGCGCCAAGAGCGTCACCATCGTGTCGGAGGCGCTGGCCGATGCGGCCGCCCCGCCCGCCGCGACCCGGGCACCGACGCGCGAGCGTCCGGCCGCCGCCTCGTATTCGCAGAGTGGCGACCGCTACGCCAGCGGCCTCACGATCACGCCGCAGGCCGGGCAGCAGGGCCAGGACATGCGCCCGATCTCGGTCACCTACGACAAGACCCCGATCGGCGACGTCCTCAACCAGTTCGCCGTCTTCTCGGGCCGTTCGATCGTGCCGGGGAAGGGCGTGGTCGGCGACGTCACGATGTCGATCATCAACCAGCCCTGGCCGTACGCCTTCGAGGCGGTGCTGGCCCAGCAGGGCCTCTCGGCGATGGAGATGCGCGGCGGGATCATCCGCGTCGACGCGCCGGCCGAACTCGCCAAGCTCGACGCCGTCGAGGTCCTCGACACCCGTCAGAAGCGGCTGAACTATGCCCGCGCCGGCGACGTCGTCAATTCGCTCAAGGCGATGATGCTGAAGGATCGTGGCTCGGTCGTCGCCGATTCGGCCAGCAACTCGCTGATCATCACCGACACGCGCACGCGGATGCCGGGGATCCTCGAGTTCGTCGATCAGCTCGACATCCGGACGCCGCTCGTGGCGATCCAGGCCAAGCTGATCTACGTCGACCGCACCGACCTCCAGCAGCTCGGCCTGAAGTACGACATCGGCACCGCCGATCAGTTCTTCAACAAGCTGGTGTCGCGTCCGGATCCGCTCACCGGGCAGCCGTACAACCCGAACGTGAACGTGGTGAACCTCGGCGGCAGCGCGGTCTCCGCGATCTCCAACGCCGACGCACTCATCTCGGGCTCCGCGCTCGACCTGGTCTTCTCGACCGCGATCGGCGGCTTCTCGGTCACCTCGTTCCTCTCCGCCCTCGAGCGGGTTGAACTGACGGACGTCGAGGCCTCGCCGTTGGTCCACACGCTCGACAACAACGAAGCGACGATCTGGTCCGGTGAAGAAACGCCGGTCCGCGTCATCGACGCCTCGTCGTTCGGCCAGGTCAACCAGGCGCCGCGCGCCAACGTGACCTTCAAGGAGACGGGCATCAAGCTGATCGTCCGCCCCCACGTCACGGCCAACCGGCAGATCTCGATGGAGATCAAGGCCGAGCGGTCGTCGATCCAGCCGCTCGCCGCGGCCGACCTCGGCTTCACGATTCCGAAGCAGTACGCCGAGACCCGCACGCTGGTGAACGATGGCGAGACCGCGATGCTCGGCGGCCTGACCATCACCACGGTGACGCGCAACCGGAACGGGATTCCGCTCCTCTCGGGGCTGCCGTTCATCGGCAACCTCTTCTCCTTCACGGAGAATCGCGAGAACCGCAAGGACCTGATCATCCTGGTCATGCCGCGGATCGTGGACGACGCGCAGAACATCGTCCCCTGAGCCCACGCGGCTCGCGGGACCAGGGCGCCCGGCTTCGGCCGGGCGCCTTGTCGTTTGCCCCCCTCGCGTCGCCACCACCCCCGGGTGTTAGCTTCCCTCCACTATGCCACTGACCTTCCGCACCGCCGGTGAATCGCACGGCAAGGCCCTGCTCGCGCTTGTCGAGGGCGTGCCCGCCGGATTGCCGATCTCCGCCGACGCCGTCGACAAGGACCTCGGCCGCCGCATGCAGGGCCACGGCCGCGGCGCCCGGATGAAGATCGAGCAGGACCGCATCGAGTGGATTTCCGGCGTGCGCGCCGGCGAGACGATCGGTTCGCCGATCGCGATGCTGATCCACAATCGCGACTGGGCCAACTGGGAAGAGGTGATGTCGGCCGAGGGGACGCCCGGGGAGCTGCGGCGCCGCCGCGTGACCCGCCCGCGCCCCGGCCACGCCGATCTCGTCGGCGTCCTCAAGTATGATCGCGTCGACGCGCGCGACATCCTCGAGCGCGCCTCCGCCCGCGAGACCGCGGCGCGCGTTGCCGCGGGTGCCGTCGCACGCCGTCTGCTGGCCGAATTCGGGATCGACATCGGTTCGCATCTCGTCTCGCTCGGCGGCATTCGCGCCACGGTGCCTGCGGTGTTGCCGACGCCGCTCAACGATGCTTCCGATGCCTCGCCGGTGCGCACGCTCGACCCCGTGGCCGGCGCGGCGATGATCGCGCGGATCGACCAGGCCAAGCAGGACGGCGACACTCTCGGCGGCGAGATCGAGGTGGTGGCGCAGGGGCTTCCTGTGGGCCTCGGCTCGCATGTCAGCTGGGATCGCAAGCTCGACGGGCGGCTCGCGGGAATCCTGATGTCGATTCCCGCGGTGAAGGGCGTCGAGATCGGGCTGGGGTTCGAGGCGGCGCGGCGGCCGGGATCGGAGGTTCACGATCCGATCGTGGCCACGATCCCGACACCCAACGACGCGCACGGATCGTCGATGGTGGGCGACGCGTGCCCAACCCCCCCCCCCCCCCCGCCCCCGCCGCCGGCGGCGCCCCCCCCCCCCCCCCCCCCCCCCGCGCCCGGCGCGCCCGGGCCGGGGGGGGGGGTGGTGCGTCCCCACTCGGCAGGCCTGGGCGCGTCGACGGACCCCCGCGCCGGGTTCCGCCGCGTCGGCAACAACGCCGGCGGGCTCGAGGGCGGGATGACGACCGGCGAGCCGCTGGTGGTGCGCGTGGCGATGAAGCCGATCTCGACGCTGATGTCGCCGCTCAAGACGGTGAACCTCGCGACGGGTGGTGAGGCGAACGCGGTGAGTGAGCGGTCCGACGTGACCGCGGTCCCGGCGATGGGGGTGATCGCGGAGGCGCTGGTGGCAATCGTGCTCGCCGATGCGATGATCGAGAAGTTCGGCGGCGATTCGCTCGCGGAGATGCAGCGCAACCACGCCAGCTACCTCGCCTCGGCGGGGGCGCGCTGGGCCGCATTGCGTGATGCCCCGGCGCCGGAGGAGGAGCGCTGAGCACGCCGCGCTCGCTGATCCTGGTGGGCCTTCCGGGGGCGGGGAAGAGCACCGTCGGCCCGCTGGTGGCCGCCGCGCTGGGGGCACGCTGGTCTGACCTCGACGACCTGATCGTCGCCGAGGCGGGACGCACCATTCCAGAGATCTGGGCCGAGGAAGGTGAGGCGGGATTTCGGCTGCGTGAGCGGGCGGCGATGGCGGCGGCCCTGGCCGACGGGCCGCAGGTGATCGCTGCCGGTGGGGGGTGGATTGCCCAGCCCGGCAACCTCCTCGAAGCCGAGCCGTTCGCACTCGTACTATATATGTCGCTGGATCCGGCCGATGCTGCGCGAAGGGTGGCCGCCCAGGGGGGTCGACCGTTGCTGGAGGGACGCGATCCTGATGCGGCGTTGCGGGAGCTGCTGGTCGAGCGGGAACGCTGGTACCGACTGGCCGGCGTCGAGGTTGCCGTGGGGCGTGCGGCCCCTGCTGCCGCCGCCGAATCGATCGTGGTCGCGGCGAGGCAATACGGCGGCTGGTAAGGCGTTGAAAAGACATAACTTGCGGTGATGGCACTTGCCGGAAGGCGACGGGGTGGGGTATTTAGGGGCAGTTAGAGGTCCTTCGACTGCGCGCCCCTTCGGGTCGCTTCGCTCAGGATGACACCGTTTCACGTTTCACGTCTCACGACTTTCCATCAGGCATCCCAATGGCCACTCGCACCACCAAACGCGCCGCCCCCAAGTCCTCCTCCGGAGGGCTGGGCAGTCGTGCGTTGGTGATCGTCGAGTCGCCGACCAAGGCCAAGACGATTCGCGGCTTCCTGCCGGCGGGCTTCACGGTGGCGGCCTCGATGGGCCACGTCCGGGACCTGCCCCGGAAGGCCGCCGAGATTCCGCCGAAGTACAAGGACCAGAAGTGGGCCAAGTACGGCGTGAATGTCGACGAGGGGTTCGAGCCGCTCTACATCGTGACCCCCGACAAGAAGGGCACCATCCGCGAGTTGAAGGAACTGCTCAAGGATGCCGACGTCCTCTACCTCGCGACCGACGAAGACCGCGAGGGGGAGAGCATCTCGTGGCACCTGCTCGAGGTGCTGCAGCCGAAGGTGCCGGTGCATCGGATGGTGTTCCACGAGATCACCAAGGAGGCGATCCTCGACGCGCTCGCCCATCCGCGTGACCTCGACGAGAACCTGGTCCATGCGCAGGAGACCCGACGGATTCTCGATCGGCTCGTCGGCTATACCGTCTCGCCGATTCTCTGGAACAAGGTCGGCGGCAACGGCCTCTCGGCGGGGCGCGTGCAGTCGGTGGCGCTGCGGCTGATCGTCGATCGCGAACGCGAACGGCTCGCCTTCAAGACCGGCTCGTACTGGGACCTCACCGCGACGCTGGCGCACAAGAGCGCCGAGTTCGAGGCGGGCCTCGTCTCGCTGAACGGCAAGCGCCTCGCGACCGGCAAGGACTTCGACGAACAGACCGGCCGGATTGCCGAGGGGAAGGACGTCCTTCTGCTCGACGAGGCGCAGGCCGGCGCGCTGGTGGCCCGGCTCAAGGATGCGCCGTGGCGCGTCGAGTCGGTCGAGGAGACGCCGCGCACGTTGCGCCCGTATGCACCGTTCACGACGTCGACGCTGCAGCAGGAAGCCAACCGCAAGCTGCGCTTCGGCGCGCGGCGGACGATGCAGGTGGCGCAGAAGCTGTACGAGAACGGCTACATCACCTACATGCGAACCGACTCGACGGCACTGTCGGATCAGGCGATCCAGGCCGCGCGCGCCAACGTGACGCGCCTCTACGGCGACGAGTACCTCCCGCCCGCCCCGCGCGTCTATGCCAACAAGGTGGCCAACGCGCAGGAAGCGCACGAGGCGATCCGCCCCGCCGGCTCCTCCTTCCGCACGCCGGAAGAGACGCGCTTGGGCGGCGAAGAACTCGCGCTCTACTCCCTCATCTGGAAGCGCACCGTCGCCTCGCAGATGAAGGACGCCAAGAAGACCAGCACGACCGCCGAGATCGTCGTCGGCGAGGCACGGTTCAAGGCGAGCGGCATTCGCACCGACTTCCCCGGCTTCCTCCGCGCGTATGTCGAAGGCTCCGACGACCCGGATGCGGCGCTCGAGGATCGCGACAATCCCTTGCCGCCGCTGAAGGTCGGTGACGCGCCGACCTGCACCGAGCTCGAGCCGGTCGGCCACGAGACCAAGCCGCCGGCGCGCTACACCGAAGCGTCGCTGGTGAAGGCGCTCGAAGAGAACGGCATCGGCCGTCCGTCGACCTACGCCTCGATCCTGGGCACCATCCAGGAGCGCGGCTACGTCGTGGCCCAGGGGCAGGCCCTGGTGCCGACCTTCACCGGCTTTGCCGTGAGCGACTTCCTCGTGCGGCACTTCTCCGAGTTGGTCGACCTCGCCTTCACGCGGAAGATGGAAGGGCGGCTCGACGACATCGCCGGCGGCGACGAGTCGTGGCGCGAGTATCTCGGCCAGTTCTACTCGGGACCGAAAGGCCTCGCGGCGCAGGTCGAAGAGAAGGCCAAGCTGCCGTCGAACGAGGGCCGCACGATCGCCCTCGACGGGGTGGAAGGGATCGTGCGGATCGGCCGCTTCGGCGCGTACATCGAGCGTGAGCTCGACGGGCAGATGGTGAAGGCCAACCTGCCGGCCGACGCGACGCCGGCCGACCTCGATCCGGAACGGATCGAGCAGTTGCTGCGGCAGCGCGCTGAAGGACCCGCGTCGCTCGGTTCGCATCCCGACAACGGCGAGTCGATCTATCTGCTCGACGGGCAGTACGGCCCGTACGTGCAGCTCGGTCAGCAGGTCGAAGGGAGCAAGGAGAAGCCGAAGCGCGCGTCGCTGCCGAAGGGCGTGACGCCGCCGCAGGTGACGCTTGAGATGGCCGTCGGGCTCCTCGCGCTGCCGCGTCTGCTCGGCAACCACCCGGTCAGCGGCCGTCCGGTGAAGGCTGGTCTCGGCCGCTTCGGCCCCTACATCCTGCACGACCTCGGCAAGGGCGAGGCGGAGTTCCGCTCGCTCAAGGCCGGCGATGACGTCCTCACGGTGCAGCTCGATCGCGCGGTGGCGCTGCTCGCCGAACCGAAGCTCGGCCGCGGTGGGCGCGCGGCGGCAACCCCGATCCGCGAAATCGGGGCGCACCCGACTGACGGCAAGCCGGTGCAGCTCTTCGAAGGGAAGTACGGCCCCTATGTGAAGCACGGTGACTTGAATGCCTCGGTGCCGAAGGGCGTCGACCCGATGACGTTCGCGCTCGACGCGGCGGTGGAGCTGATCGCCGAAAAGGGGAAGGCGCCGAAGAGCCTCAAGGCGAAGGGGCGCACCGGCGCCAAGAAAGCGGCGCCCCGCAAGAAGGCTGCGAAGAAGTCCGCGAAGAAGAGCGCGAAGAAGACGGCCAAGAAGGCCACATGAAGGCGACCATCATCGGTGGCGGGCTCGCGGGCTGCGAAGCGGCCCTCGCGCTGGCCGCACGCGACGTGGATGTCACCCTGGTCGAGATGCGGCCGGTGGTGAAGACTGCCGCGCACCAGACCGACCGCCTCGGCGAGCTGGTCTGCAGCAACTCCTTCAAGTCGATCGAGCTGCAGAACGCGCACGGCCTTCTCAAGCAGGAGCTGCGCGACCTGGGCTCGCAGCTGTTGCCCTGCGCCGACGAAGCGCGCGTTCCCGGCGGCGCCGCGCTCGCGGTCGACCGCGAGGTCTTCTCGCAGCTGGTCGATGCGCGCGTCAAGGCGTCGAGTCGGATCACCGTGGTGCGCGAGGAAGCGACGGCGCTGCCCGAGGTCGGCATCGTGGCGACCGGCCCGCTCACCTCCGACGCGCTGGCCACGGCGATCAGCACGCGCCTCGGCACCGGCGCGCTGGCGTTCTTCGATGCGATCGCGCCGATCGTCTCGCATGACTCCCTCGACCACAGCCAGCTCTACGCGCTCAGTCGCTGGGGGAAGGGCGACGGCGACGACTACCTGAATGCCCCGATGGACAAGGCGATGTACGAGGCGTTCATCGACGCGCTGGTGGCGGGCGACCAGTTCCAGGGCCACGCCTTCGACGAGGTGCCGTACTTCGAAGGCTGCCTGCCGGTCGAGGAGATGGCGAAGCGCGGCCGCGAAACGCTGCGCTTCGGGCCGATGAAGCCGATCGGGCTGCACGATCCGCGGACCAATCGCGAGCCGTATGCGGTGGTGCAGTTCCGGCGCGAGGACAAGGCGGGGCAGATGTGGAACCTCGTCGGGTTCCAGACGCGGCTACGGATCCCTGAGCAGCAGAAGGTCTTCCGCACCATTCCGGGGATGGCCGAGGCGGAATTCCTCCGCTATGGCTCGATCCACCGGAACAGCTACCTCAATGCGCCGGCGGCGCTCGGCCCCGCGTTGCAGGTGAAGGATGGCGCCGCGCTCTTCTTCGCGGGGCAACTCACCGGCGTCGAGGGATACACCGAGTCGCTGGCGACCGGCATCTTGTGCGGGATCAACCTGGCGCGGGTGCTCCATGGCGAGGCGCCGAGCGTGCCGCCGCCGAGCACGATGCTGGGCGGGTTGCTGCGCTACCTGCAGGAGGCGGAGCCGGCGCACTTCCAACCGATGAACGCCAACTTCGGCCTCCTCGATCCGATCGAGGGGCGTGCGACGAAGGTGGAGCGGAAGGCGCGGGCGGTGGAGCGCGCGCGGCAGGACTTTGCGGCATGGCGGTCCACCCTGTGAGAGTGCCCCTGGTGCGCGAGTTCCTCGAGCACCTGGAGAAGGCGCGTGACCAATCGCCCAACACCCTCGTCGCCTACGGCCGCGACCTCGACGCCTTCACCGAATTCCTGACGCGCCGCGCGGCTGGGGCGGCGTGGAGCTTCGAAAAGGTCGACCGCCTCGCGCTCCGCGGCTTCCTCGGCGAACTCGAACGCCGCGGCCTGGCTCGGCGCTCGGCCGCCCGCACCCTCTCCGCGATCCGCTCCTTCTACAAGTGGCTCCACGTCCACCACGACGTCGACATCCCCGCGATCCGCGCGGCGAAGTTGCCGCGCCTGGAGAAGCGGCTGCCGGGTTATCTGCTGCAGGAGCAGATCACCCGGCTCTTTGCGTTTGCCGAGGAGCAGGCGGCGTCGGGCGAACTCGACGACGTGCGCGACCTCGCGATGCTGGAGCTCTTCTATTCGTCGGGGCTGCGGCTCTCGGAGCTGCGTGGGTTGGACCTGGATCGGCTCGACTTGCTCAGCGATCAGGTCAAGGTCGTCGGCAAGGGGCGCAAGGAGCGGATCGTCCCGCTGGGTGCGCGCGCGTCACGAGCGCTGCGGCAATACCTGAACCTGCGCGAGACCGTGATCCGCCTGCCGGGTGCCGACAAACCGGCGGTGTTTGTTGGGCGGCGCGGCAAGCGGCTCTCGCCGGTCACCATCCAGCGGCGGATGCACCGCTTCTACGACGCGATCGGCGCCGACGGGATGGTGACGCACTCGATGCGGCACACCTTTGCCACGCACTTGCTGGATGGCGGCGCCGACCTGCGCGCGGTGCAGGAGCTGCTCGGCCATGCCTCGCTCAGCACGACGCAGATCTACACGCATACGTCGGTGGAGCGGTTGAAGCAGGTGTATCGGGATGCGCATCCGAGAGGGAAGACGGTGAGGGGTGAGGGGTGAGGGGTGCCACAGGGTTGTCATCCTGAGCGAAGCGACGGCATGACCCGCCCTGCCGCTCGCAGTCGCTCCGGCGCGCTCGGCCCGGTTGGGAAGCTGCTCGGACGCAGCAGCAGCCAACCGGCCGGCGTCGCCCCGTCGGGCCACTGCTTGATCTCGGGGACGGCGAGTGCTTCGCCGGCCATGCGGGCGTAGTAGCGGAGCGGCAGGGCAGTGAAGCCGTCGAAGACGTAGATGGGCTGCCGAGGCGCGCGAGTCAGCAGCGTCTCCGTCACGGTGCGCCAAGGCAGTCGCCAGGTTGCCGGGGTGAAGGCACCCCACGCGGAGAGGGCGAGGACGGCCGCGGTGGAGAGCGCGGCACCGCGATGCGGCGTGTCACTCCATTCGCCGATCAGCAACGCCAGCGGCACCACAGCGCCAATCAGGTAGCGCGGGTCCCAGAGCCCGACGCCGAAGACCAGCCCGCCGGCGAGGATGGCCACTGGCGGGGCGACGACCAGCAGGGCGAGATCGCGCTGGGCCGGCGTGCGCACGGCGTTCGCGAGGAGCAGCCAGCCAAGCAGTGCGGCGACGGCCATCGCGATCGCTGGCGTGCGATCGGCGAGCATCGTGCCGGGGAGGAGCAGCGCATCGTGGAGCGTGGGCGGATGGCTCCACGCGAGCTGGATGCCGACGGTGCTGCGAGATTTGGCGGCGAGTGCGACGGCCCAGGGGATCGCCGCGAGCACGGCGGCGCCACCGACCAGCAGACCATCGCGCCAGCGACCCCGACGGGCGAGGATCAGGACCACCGCGAGGACACTCGGCCAGGCGAAGTAGTGGGTCCAGGTGGCCGCGACTGCCGCGGCGACCAGGATGGCGCGATCGGCCGGCCGATGGCCCTCGGGCGTCGTGAGGCGGCGCACGGCCCCGATGGCGAGCGCCAGCAGCGTCACCAGCAGGATGTTCCCCCGCAACTCGGCGCCGGCCTCGAAGACGATCGGCGAGACCGCCACGGCGAGGGCAGTCACGGCACGGCCCCTCGGTGACAGCGCGGCCGCGGCCCACCAGCTGGCGAGGATCGCGGCGACGTAGAGACCGAGGGGGAGGAGGCGGAGCGCGGCCGGGGTCGGCTCGACCAGCTTGAGCCAGCCCCAGAGGGTCAGATAGAAGAGCGGAGGGTGGACCCGGTCGGCCACGGCCGACGCCCAGAGCTGGGGGAGGTCGCCCAAAGCCGTGAATACCGAGTAAAGTTCGTCATACCAGAGGTCGTAACGGAGCAGGGTCGCCGCGCGGAGCGCCATGGCGCCGACGATCAGCACCACCACGAGGACGGGCCAGAGACGATGCTGACGACTTTTCACGGTACGACAATCCTAGCCGTCCGGAAGGATGGCCGCTTGGCCCTGGGCGGCGACGGCCAGGTCTCGATCGGCGACACGATCATGAAGGGACACGCCGTGAAGGTCCGGGCGCTCAAGGGCGGGCGAATCCTCGCCGGCTTCGCAGGGTCGGTGGCCGACGCCCTGACGCTCTTCGAGCGCTTCGAGGAGAAGTTCGACCGCTACCCCGGCAACCTGACCCGCGCGGCGACGGAGCTGGCCAAGGATTGGCGCAGCGATCGCTACCTGCGCCGGCTCGAGGCGCTGCTGGTCGTCGCCGATCTCGACCACGTCTTCCTGCTCAGCGGGACCGGCGAACTGATCGAGCCCGACGACGGTATCCTCGCTGTCGGCTCCGGTGGCACTTACGCCCTCGCCGCCGCCCGCGCCCTCCTCCCCGACGAGCGCCTCTCGGCGCGGCAGATCGTCGAGCGGAGTCTGGGGATTGCAGCGGAGATCTGCGTGTATACGAATACGAGTCTGACGATTTTGGAGTTGCCGCAGTAGCGACTGCGAACGGCGAGAGGCGAACGGCGAACTGCTGACTCGTGTCATCCTGAGCGAAGCCGGGCCCCCGGTATTGTCATCCTGAGCGAAGCCGGGCCCCCGGTGTTGTCATCCTGAGCGGAGCCCGCGAAGCGGGCGGAGTCGAAGGACCTCTTACCCATTCGCAACGAAGCAGGTCCTTCGACTGCGCGTCGGCTGCGCCGCCGCTCCGCTCAGGATAACACCTGCCCTCGCTGCTCGCCGTTCGCTGTTCGCCGTTCGCCGTTCGCCCCGAGGCTAGATTCCCCGCATGACGACTCCCCCGACCCCCGACGCTGAATTGCCCCCGCCGCTGCCCTGGCTGGAGGAGCTGCCACCGCGCCAAATCGTGGCGGAGCTCGACCGCTACATCGTCGGGCAGGGGGCGGCGAAGAAGGCGATTGCGATCGCGATCCGGAACCGCTGGCGCCGCGGGCAGGCGCCCGAGGGGATCCGCGACGAGATCACGCCGAGCAACATCATCCTGATCGGTCCGACGGGTGTGGGCAAGACGGAGATCGCTCGGCGGCTGGCGCGGCTGGCGGGGGCGCCGTTCGTAAAGGTCGAGGCGACGAAGTTCACCGAGGTGGGCTACGTCGGTCGCGATGTCGAGGCGATGATCCGCGACCTGGTCGACGCGGCCATTTCATTGGTGCGCGCCGAGCGCGAGGACGAGGTCTTTCCGCAGGCGGAGCAGCGGGCGATCGAGCGCGTGCTCGACCTGCTCTTGCCCGCGAGCGATGGCGATGCTGATGATGCCGCGCTCGCGAAGCGGCAGGCGGCGTCGCGCGAGAAGCTCAAGGCGATGCTGCTCGACGGGAAGCTCGACGACAGGGAAGTCGAGGTCGAGGTGATGCCGGCGAACTATCCGAACCCCGACGCGATGCGTGCGCCGGACGGGATGGATGCGCCGGAGTCGTCGTTTGCCGATTGGCTGATGGACATGCTGCCGAAGAAGCCGAAGCGGCGGTTGGTGAAGGTGCCCGATGCGCGGCGGATCCTCGAGGACGAGGAGCTGCGCGCGATGGTCGACATGGACGACACCGTCTCCGAGGCGCTCGACCGGGTCGAGAATCACGGCATCGTCTTCATCGACGAGATCGACAAGATCGCCGGCGAGAAGGGAACCAGCGGGCCTGACGTGTCGCGGCAGGGTGTGCAGCGCGATCTCCTCCCGATCGTCGAGGGGAGCACGGTGCAGACGCGCTATGGCCATGTGCGGACCGACCACATCCTCTTCGTGGCGGCGGGCGCCTTCCACGTGACGAAGCCGAGCGACTTGATCCCGGAGTTGCAGGGGCGCTTCCCGATCCGGGTGGAGCTGGAGCCGCTGACCGAGAAGGACTTCGTCCGGATCCTCACCGAGCCGGAGAATTCGCTCACGCGGCAGTACGCCGCGCTGGTGGCGGCCGAGGGGTGCGTGCTGGAGTTCTCGGACGAGGCGGTGAGCGAGCTGGCGCGGATTGCCTGGCTGGCGAACGACCGGATGGAGAATATCGGCGCGCGACGGCTGCACACGGTGATGTCGACGCTGCTCGAGGACATCCTCTTCGACCTGCCCGACGGCGGCAAGACGACCAAGCTCAAGCTGGACGGGGCGGCGGTGCGGGAGCGGCTGGCGAGTGTGGTGCAGGACGATGATTTGCGGAAGTACATTCTGTAGGCATCCGCAGGTGGCGCCTCGCCGTTTGGGGCGTAGGGGTATCTTTTTTCGAAACCCCCTGCGCCCTCCGGCAACGGGGATCGAGTCTCGGCCTTTCCCCAGCCCCGAGTCGACCATGTCCGTCCTCCGTGCGTCCGCCGCCGCCCTCCTGTTCGCGATTCCCTTCACGCAGGCGCCCGCCCAAACGCCGGCGCTCTGGCCGGTCGGCGCCAAGCCTTCCGTGGCCATTGGTGTCGAGGAGGGTGAGCTCGAGTACGAATTCTCTGGCGTGACCGGGGTGCGCAAGCTGCCCAACGGCATGGTGGTGGTCGCCAACACCAAGCCACTGGAACTTCGACTCTTCGATGCCAAGGGGAAGTTTGTCCGTCGGATCGGGCGCTCAGGGAATGGTCCGGGCGAATTCCGTGGCGACCTCCGGCCCCGGCGATTTGATTGTCGTCTTCGTTAGCGGCCGCCTGCGCAACGTCATCTATCGCCAGGACGGGACGCTGCTCGGCGAGACGGTCTTCGAGCGCAATCTCTCGCCCATGCTCACCACGAGTGCCCTCGCGTCGCGCACCTCGATCTGGTCCGGTGGCGCGCCGATTTCGGGATGCGTGCGGCCCGTGCTCGCAGCAATTCCCAAGGGCGACGAGCCGATGCTCCACGAGCTCTACTCCGATCAGGCTGGGCGGAGCTGGGTCCGTGACTTCGGGGCGCGGCAGTTCACCGTCTACTCCCCGGCCGGACGCACCGTCGGGCGCGTGGTGTTGCCCGCCAGCTTCGAGCCGATGCAGATCGAGCCGACCTTCGTCGCCGGCGTCGGTCGCCTGACCGATGACGTCGAGCAGATCCAGGTGTGGCCGGTGACGACACCGGCGGCCGCGAGGCCCGCGTGCATGTCGACCGTCGATTCGTTCCCGGTGCCGAGCTCGGTTCGGCTCGCCGAACTGAAGACGCTGGTCCGGAATGCGGCCACGGCGAGTGAGGCCTCCTACGTCCGCTACAATCGGTACGTGTATTCCCAGGACTCGCTCGAGCTCGAGGTTCCGTCGGACATGGTCTACCGGACGCTCCGTGCCACCGGGAACGGCTGGGCAATCTCGGTCTTCGACAAGAAGTCCACGCTCTTCTGCGTCATGGGTGTCGCCCCCGAACGGGATGCTGCGGGTCGTGAGGGTGGGGGTGGCGCCGTTGACTTCGCGGCTGTGGTGCGTCGCACTGCTCAGCGCCTCCCCACTCGTCGCCCAAGAGGAAGGGATCACGCTTGGGAAGGTGATCGTCAACACGGGGTCGGACTCGTCAAGTCTCTCGAATGCGAGTCAGTTCAGCTGATTGACACCTGACGGTGGTGTGCCGTCGCCGACCACGCACGCAGATGCCTACCACTACGCACCGCGCCGCGCGCCGCAGCGCGAGGGCCCAGGGGAGTTTCGCTCGCCAACTTCGGTGCCGACGCAGGTCGCGTGATCGCCCTGGATCGGGCACTCCGCCGGACCACGATCTTCTCGCTCAAGAGCGGGAAGCTCATCGAGACACGACCCTTTCCAATCGGCGCATGCAGTGCGTGGCTCGCCAAGGAGCCGCAGACGACCTACCTCGGCTTGGCAACGGTCTCGGACAAGGGGAAACTCCACCGCTTCTCGCTGGGTGGGGCCGCCACCCAAGCCGTCACGATCCATCATCAGGGTCAGGACCGCAATTTCTTCCCGCCGTACTTACTCCTTCCGCAACCCGGTCTGGATGTCGTGCGGGGAGACGTGGCCATCGTCTCGAAGCCTCAGATCAATGCGCGGAGCGTCCGGTTCGAGTTGGCTCGCCTTGATGCGTGCGGACGTCCGACCTTCCCAGCGCGCACAGTCGAGTTCCCCGCGATCCTGTTTCCTGCGGGCGAGCGCGAGCGGCACGTGAAGATGTGGAATGAGGCGGGAGAAAGGATGGGCATTCCGGGATCGGAGATGCGCTCTGCAATTGCCAGGGGACTCCAGCTTCCGCCCGCGTATCCGCCCCTGGTCAATGCCTCGTTGGCGACCGATCGGTCGCCGGACCGGGGAGACCGTCGAACCAGTAAGTGCGGTCGCGCGGCGATGGGTCCTCATCCCGACCGTCGGAGGACCGATTGTGGAGTTCGTGACGCGACGGAGCATGACCGTCATCGACGTGGTCGGGAAGGACGTGCTGATCCGTGACCTGCCGAACGGTTGGGGCGGGGCAGAGGTTATTCGGCTCGCGAGGCTGCCGTGACGCTCCCTGGGAACACGCGCACCCTCATGCCGCTCTGTTCGCTCGCTCTCCTCGGCGCGATGCTCGGCTGCACCGCTGAGAAACCAGGGCGCGAGGCACCGGACGAATTACTTGCCGTTCCGATCGACACCCTGACAAGCACTGAGGTCGTGACCTCCCCGTTCTTCGGCAGCCTTACGGCAGTCGCAGTGATCGACGATCGCATCCTGCTGGTCGACGGCAGCGGCGAACCATTTCTCCATCTGGTCGATCCGGCCACCGGCACAGTGGTGCGCTCCATGGGCCGGCATGGGCAAGGCCCGCGGGAGTATGGCGTCGCACCGATGGTGGCCGGGCAGTGGAGCGGAGCTCGCGGCCGGGTCGCACTCTACGATGCGATGATCGGTCGACTCTCCGTCGTGTCCATCGGTGATGCCGATGCCAGCCCTGGGGAATCCCAACCAAGGGCGATTCCCGAACTGCCGGTGCTCCAAGTGCGCATGATGGACGGCGGAGGCTCTGCCACCACGAGGTGGGATGCAGCCAGGGGGCTGCAGGTGACGCAGTACGACTCACTGGGAACTCGGACGGCATCGCTCGATAGCCTCGCCATCGATGACGCTCGCTGCCCTGCGGGCTCTCCGGGGCGTATTCGCTGTGCGTGCGTCCGGGCCCGCGACGTGGCGCTTGTCTCCGCTATGTCTTGTGTTCGTCGACCGGGCCACGCGCTCCCCTTCACGTTCCTGCCCCCGCCCGCTCACCAGTCAGCTCGCCTTCAAGAGCGGTGAGGCAGGCACCCGCCGCGCTTACCTCGACTGCGTCGGAAGCTCGACACGCCTCTACGCGTTGTTCGATGGCGGCTACCATCACCGGCTCGGCCAGGACCCGGTTCGGACCAACTCCGTCGTGCATGCCTTCGATTGGGATGGGAAGATGGTCGGCGCGATTCAGCTGGATCATCCCCGTTGCCATATGCGTCGGGCGTATCCTCTATTCCGTGCCGCAACGCGTCGGAACTGGGTCCCACCTGCATTGACGGTGAGCGCACGCCGAGGCGGCGTCGCACTCAAATTGCTCGCCGGTGTGGCGATGTTGGCCGTTGTCGGCGTGGTCGTCTTCAACCAGTTCATCCTGCCGACGCTTAAGCCCACCGCGTTCGTGATCGGGAGCACGACCGGATACCGGGGGCGGCCGCGCCGATTCCGACCCGGCACGTGCAAGCTCCGGACGGCGACTCGGTCCGGATGAGCCGGTGATCCGGGTGGTGGCATTCCTGCCGACGGGGTGCGCGGAATGCGCGACGCTCGAGGCCGCGATCGACACGGTTCGGCGCCAGCTCCCTGACCGACGACCGCCTCGCTGAAGCAGGCCGTCTCGGAAGAACTGGTCGGCCGGGCGACTCGCTAGCCCCGCGGCTGGAGGCCGCCACCCGCTTCCCCCACCCCCACCCCCGGGGGTAGACTCCACTCTGCCATTCTGGCCGATTTCTCCAGATCGAGTGGACCATGTCGCCTCGTCACTTCCTCTCCTTTGCCGACATCACCCGCGCCGAGCTCCGGACCCTGCTCGACACCGCACGGGCGATGAAGCGCGGGGAATACCGGGCCCGGCCGCTCGCCGACAAGCACATCGGCCTGATCTTCGCCAAGAGCTCCACCCGCACCCGCGTCTCCTTCGAGGTCGGCACCCGCCAGCTTGGCGGACAGGCCATCTTCCTCTCGGCCCGCGACATCCAGCTCGGTCGCGGCGAACCGCTCAAGGACATGGCCCGCGTCCTCTCCCGCTTCGTCGACGGGATGATGATTCGGACCTTCGCCCACGCCGACGTCGAGGAGCTGGCCGCCTGGTCGGCCGTCCCCGTCATCAACGGCCTGACCGACCTGCTCCATCCCTGCCAGCTCCTCGCCGACCTCCTGACCATCGACGAGGCGATCGGCTCCCTCGACGGCAAGGTCGTGGCCTGGGTCGGCGACGGCTGCAACATGGCCAACTCCTGGATCGAGGCTGCCGGCCTGCTCGGCTTCGAGCTGCGGATCGCCTGCCCAGAGGGCTACGAGCCCGACAAGGCGATCTACGACGCCAACCGGACCCGCACCAAGATCATGATCACCGAGGACCCCGACGAAGCAGTCGCGGGCGCCCACGTGATCAACACCGATGTCTGGGTCTCGATGGGGCAGGAGGCCGAGATCGCCGTGCGCAAGCAGGCCTTCAAGGGCTACATCGTCGACGAGGCGCTGCTGACCCGAGCCGATCCGTCGGCGATCGTCCTCCACTGTCTTCCCGCGCATCGCGGCGAGGAGATCAGCGAGGGTGTGCTCGAAGGGCCACAGTCGCGCGTCTGGGATCAGGCAGAGAATCGACTCCACGCCCAGAAGGCCTTACTTGCGATGCTCTTTACATGACTGATCTCCTCACGCAGTACCGCGCCCTCACCGGGGGCGCGGCCTCCTGGACCGCACCGGGCCTTGGTCAGTTCGAACTGACCGGCTCCGACGCCCATGCCCTCGTCAACCGCCTCACCACCGCCGACATCACTCAGCTCCCGCCGGGGCGTTTCGTGCACGCGCTGCTGCTGCGCGACGATGCCACGATCCTCGGCCGCGTGACGATCTATCGCTTCCCCGACCAGCTGATGCTGCTGGTCGATGCCGCGCAAAAGGAGGCGGCGTGGGAATATCTCGTCGCCCGCAAGCGCGGCACCGTCCGCATGCGCGACATCTCCGATGATGTCTGCGTTGTCACCGTGCGCGGTCCCGCCGCCGCGGTGCGCCTCTCGCGGCTGCTCGAGCCGACGCCGACCGAGGGCGGTGACGTCGTCGGCGCGCGCCTCGCCGGCGTCGATCTCTTCGCGGCACGCGCCACGCTCGATGGCCCGGAAGGCTTCGATTTCTTCTGCCGGCTGCGCGACCGTGCCTCGCTCGAGTCCGCGCTGAAGAGCGCGGCGGTCGAACCCGTCGGCGAGGAGGCGTGGCAACTCTTTCGTGCCGAATGGGGGACCGCGCGCGTCGGGTTCGAAATCGACGCCGAGGACACGCCGGTCGAGGCGGGATTGGAATCGCAGGTGGCCGAAGGGAAGGGCGCGCCGTTCCCGGGCGAGACCGCGCTCGCCGCGCGGCGTCGCACCGGTGCGATCAAGCGGCTCGCCGGATTCAGCGTGGCCGGTGACGAGATGCCGCCCGTCGGCGCGTCGGTGCGCGTCGGCGGTCATCTGGTGGACCGCGTGCGGTCGGTGGTGCGGTCCCCACGCGTCGGCATCATCGGGATGACCGCGCTGCCCACCTCGACCGAAGCCGCGGGCACGCCGCTGGTGATCGAGGCCGACGGCCGCAGTTGGACGGCCGAGGTGGTGCGGCGTCCGTTCGTGTCACGCAGCACGCCACCGCTGGAACCCGAGGCGTGACCATGCGGGTGGCCGTGTTGACGATCTCCGATGCCGCGTCGCGTGGTGAGCGCGAGGACCGCTCCGGCGCGGCGATCGTCGAGTGGATCGGCGAGCATCAGGCCGCGCTCGCCGCGCGAGCGCTGGTGCCCGACGAGGCCGACCAGATCTCGATGCAACTGCTGACCTGGTCAGATGGCGGCGCGGTGGATGTGATCCTGACCACCGGGGGTACCGGTCTCGCGCCGCGCGATGTGACGCCCGAGGCGACGCGCGCCGTACTCGACCGCGAGGCGCCGGGGATCGCCGAGGCGCTGCGGCGTGCGGGCCAGCCGGCGGTGCCGACGGCGATCCTCTCGCGTGGCGTGGCCGGAGCGCGCGGCGCGACGTTGATCGTCAATCTCCCCGGCTCGCCGGGCGGCGTGCGCGACGGCCTCGCGGCGCTGCTCCCGATCCTTCACCATGCCGTGCGCCAGTTGCACGGCGACACCGCGCACTGACCATGGCTGCCCAGGTTGTCATCACGCTCGCCGATCTCGAGCTGGCCGTGCCGCTCGATCGCGCCCTCGAGAACGCCGGCGTCGCGAGTGCCGTCGCCGTCACCGCCGACGAGGCGCGGGCGGCCATCCGTCGCGAGCATCCCGACCTGCTGGTGATCACCGGCGCGTTGCACGAGCCGAGCATCGCGGCCCTCGCGAGCTATGCGCGCGACCACGAGACCGCCGTGCTCGTGCTCCACGAGCCCGGTGATCGCGAGCGGGGCGAGCGCCTTGGCGCCACCGAAATCGTCACCAAGCCGCTGGCCAGTGACGACCTCGTGGCCACCGTGCGCCGCATGGTCGAGCGGCATGGCCTGCAGCGCCGGACCGGGATCTTCGGCGACTCGCCGCCGGTGCACGAGGTGCTGGTCAAGATCGAGCAGATGGCGCCGGTCTCGAGCACGGTGCTCATCCAGGGCGAGTCGGGCACCGGCAAGGAGCTCGTCGCGAAGGCGATCCACGACCTCTCGCCGCGTCGCGGCCGGCCCTTCATCGCGATCAACTGCGCCGCGCTGCCGGAGACGCTGCTCGAGAGCGAACTGTTCGGCCACGAGAAGGGCGCCTTCACCGGCGCGGCGGAACGGCGCCTCGGCCGCTTCGAGCTGGCCGATACGGGGACGATCTTCCTCGACGAGATCGGCGAGATTCCGCCGAGCGTGCAGGTCAAGCTGCTGCGCGTGCTGGAGACGCGATCCTTCTTCCGGCTCGGCGGCGTGTCACCGATCAAGGTCGACGTGCGCGTCGTCGCCGCGACGAACAGGGCGCTCAAGGACCAGGTTGCCAACGGCGCCTTCCGCGACGACCTCTACTACCGGCTCAACGTCCTCTCGATCTATCTCCCGCCGCTGCGCGAGCGGCGCAGCGACATCCCGCTGCTGGTGAAGCGCTTCGTGAAGGAGTTCACGGCGCAGCACGATCGCCCCTTTCCGGGCATCAGCGGCGAGGCGATGCAGCGGCTCGTGAATGCGCCGTGGCCCGGCAACGTCCGTCAACTGCGCAACCTGGTCGAGTCGATGGTGGTGCTCGCGCCGGGGAACGAGATCCGCGCCAGCGACATTCCCGCCGACATCAACGACGGGGCCGTCGGTGTCCTCCCGATGCGGATGCCGGTCGTCGGCACGCGCGAGACCGGTGGACTCGCGGTCGGGGGCGCCGAGTTCGAATTCATCCTCCGCTCGTTGATGGAGCTGCGGATGCAGGTCGAGGAGTTGCGCCGACGTCTGGAGGATCGCCACAACCCCGTGCATGTCATCGAGGTCTCGGAGCCGCATGGTGTCACAATTCCAGTCATTGGTCCTTCGGCGCCCTCGGGGATCGAAGCCATTGGAGCAATCGGGCCCGTCGATCCGGAGGTGGAGGAGCCCGAACCCGAGACGCAGGTGCTTTACCGGCCCGGGATGACGATGGCGGAGGTCGAAAAGGCGACGATTCTGGCGGTTTTGGAGGAATTCCGGGGCAATCGGCGGAAGGCGGCCCAGGTTCTGGGGATCGGCGAGCGGACGCTGTACCGCAAGCTGAAGGAGTTCGATATCGTCTAAGTCGTGACATTCCAAACCTTTGGGCCACCTCACCTCTTGACACTTCTCAGGGATCTTGCCACTTTGCAGGGAGCGCTGGACCACCTTCCTCCCTTGAGCGCCATTGCACCTCGCCATTGACCCCTCGCGTTGCGTCGCTTGTCTGGCCTGCGTTCGCGCTTGCCCGACCGATGCGATTGCCCTCCCGCCCGAGGCGCGTGTGGTCGAAATCGTCGAGGAGAACTGCATCAGTTGCGGCGAGTGCATCCCCTCCTGTCCCCATCAGGCGATCTCAGCCTCAGGAGCGGTGGATCGGGCACTGGCGATCGCCGAGGGCGGGAACGGGGCACTGATCCTCGCTCCGGAGGCGGTGGTCCATTTTCATCCAGCCTCGCCCGAGCAGCTGGTCAATGCCTGTTACGAGGCGGGGTTCCGGTTGGTCTCCCGGGGGGTCATCGGCGACGAGCTGGTGGCGCAGCAATACCTCAAGTTGTGGGAGGATCCCGACTGGGGGACGCTCATCCGGAGCACCGATCCGGTCGCGGTGGCGGCCATTACGGCCCACTATCCCGAGCTGGTCCCCTATCTGGCCCCCGTGACCTACCCGTGCGTGGCCGAGGCGCGATTCCTGCGTCGTTTGCATGGGGATTCCCTCCCGGTCGTGTATGCCGGGGTGAGTGCCCCAGGGGGCACGGTCCCCGAGCTCGACGCCCTGCTCTCCTTTGCGGACCTCGAGCAGCTCTTTGCCTTGCGGGAAGTCCGGCCGGAGACGCTGCCACGGACCCATTCCCGGGTCCCGCCCGAAACACGCCGTCACATGTCGGTCGCGGGCGGGTTGCCGTTGGAGATGGTGGTGAGCGGCTCGTCGCGCGGGCGGCGGTTGCTGGCGGTCCGGGGGCTGGAGAATGTGCCGGCGCTGTCGCGGGCGGTGGGGCACGACCGGATCGACCTCGGCTTCGTGGACTTCCTCTCCCATCCCGGCGCCTTGGGCCATCCGGCGGCGGGGCCCAAGGACGAGCTCTTTCGGCGGCGGATGTTGGTCCAGCAGTACGAGCTGCCGCGGAGTCGGCAGCCGGTGGTGCCGGACCAGCCGGATGTGCAGGTGGGGGCGGCGTTCGCCTTCGGGCATCGGCGGGAGCAGGCCGAGCCGGCGGCGGTGCTGACGATTCTCGAGGCGATCGGGACGGGACCGAACGGGAAGGCCTGGGATTGTCGGGCCTGCGGATATCCCACCTGTCATCGCTTCGCCCAGGCGGCGGCATTGGGCCGCGCCTCGCTGCGGCAGTGCGTGCCGTGGTTGTCGAAGCGGGCCGAGGATGCGTCGCGCGATGCGAGCACGGACGCCCTGACGGGATTGGCGAGCTATCGCTCGTTGCAGCAGCGGTTGTCGCACGAGATGGAGCGGAGCAAGCGGAGTGGTGATTCCTTCGCGGTGCTCTTCATCGATCTCGATCGACTCAAGGAGTTGAACGATCGGTACGGCCATGAACGTGGCAACACGGTGCTGCGTAGTGTGGCTGACGAGATCCGGAAGACGATCCGGGCGACCGACCTGGCGGCGCGGTATGGCGGCGACGAGTTCGTGGTGCTGCTGACGCGAACGGACCGGGCGGGTGCGCTGCGAGTCGCCGATGCGTTGCGGGACCGGATCGAGCAGTCGGGTCGGCGGTTGGGCTTCCTGGCCGGGCAGATCACCGCCAGCGTGGGGGTCGCCGAATACGATCCGGCGCATCCGAATGAAGGACCGCTGTTGGAGCAGGCTGATCGCGCGCTGTACCTGGCCAAGTCGGCCGGCCGGAATACCGTCGCCTAGGACTGGCACGACCGTCACCCACGAGGCATCACCGTGACCGCTTCACCCTCGCAGTTCTTCGACGCTTCGGCTTCCCGTCCGGGTGGCTCGCCGATCGATCCGGCGACCGACCCGTGGGGCGTGCGGCGGGCCGAGAATCTCCTGACGTCGCTCGAGGGCGTGCTCTCGGCACGCGTCGTGACGACGCCGCTGGGCGAGGTCAGCGAGATCCACATTCTGGCGCAGGCCGGGCAGGCGCCGAAGCAGGTGGTGCGCAACATCGAGTCGGCACTGCTGGCGCATCTCGGGTTGCGGGTCGATCACCGGAAGATCTCGGTGGCACAGACGGCCGATGTCCGCCCGATCGATGGCGCGCAGCCCGCAGCGGCGATGGTGCAGGCGCACGACGGGCTGGTCAAGCGGATGGTGCTGTTCGACGACCTGGTGATGGCGTCGGCGGCAGGGAAGCGCAAGGTGGCGGCGACGGTGACGCTCTCCTGCGATGGCCGGCTGGAGTCGGCGACCGAGGAAGGGCCGGACACCGCGCGGAACAAGGTCGAGACGGCGGCGCGTGCCGCGGTGGCGGTGCTGGAGCGGCTGGCGGACAAGTATTCGCTGGCGCTCGAGGGGGCGCAGATCCAGGACGCCTTCGGCCGGACCTATGTCATGGTGGGCGTGCACACGGTGGGCGGACGCGAGGCGAAGCTGCTCGTGGGGACCGCCGAAGTGATCGAGAGTGCCGAGCACGCGGCAGTGTATGCGGTCCTCGATGCGACGAACCGGTGGTTCGCGCAGCGTCGGGGGCGGTAGGGGTTCGTAGGAATGAACAGAAACCTTTATTTGTGAGGACTGCGGGTCGGGAAATCTCAGGACTCGGCATAAAGCGGAGCCGAGCGGTCGAAAAATAGCGAAGCGTCTGGTGGACCATAGCGGGGTCTGCCACCTCCAGAAGTAACTGATTGACCGGAGAGGAGGTGACGCATATGCTGGAGTGGCTGGCTGCGGCCGTCGACTTCATCGCGAGTATTTTCCTCGCGGAGACCGTGACCTGGATCTAGTGCCCTGAACTCTGGGGTTTCCCACCCACACCTTTTATGTCCCAAAACCAAGCAGTGCAGCGGTATGTAGGTGCGATCGCGGTGACGGCACTAATGGTGCTCATTGCTGCGTCGTATTTGCCGCGTCCCGATGTGGACTATTGGGCACTGTTCAGCCTTGGGCTCGTTGGTGTGTTGCTTGAGATCTCAAGGACTGCTAAGAAGTCTGGCTCGATGGCCGGTTCCCTCGTCTTCATCATGCACCTTGCCATCGGAGTCGCGCTGGGAGCGATGTGGGGGGCCGTGACGGCAGCCTTCATCACCGGGATCACCCAGACGTATGTCCGTGTCGCACCTGTGAAGATCGTTTTCAATGTTTCCGAGCGGATTTTTAGTGTCGGCCTGGCATTCGGCACGTACTTCTTTCTGGGCGGCCACCATCCCCCGGCGATCTTTGAGCCCGTGGTTACTGGCTCTGGCGTGCCATTCAACGAGGCGCTCCGCGAGATCGCGGTGTTTCTCGCGTCCGCAGTCGTCTATTTCATCGCGAACTCGGTTACCGTCAATACCGCAGTTGCACTGTCAACGAAGAAGCACATTCTTTCGACCTGGCGTTCAAATACACTCTGGGTCCTTGGCTACGACATTGTTGCCAGCTTGCTCGCGCTGGCCGTGGCCTATGTCTTCGTGCGGTTTGATCCATGGGAACGGAGTTGGCAAAGTTGGTTTTGCTCGCAATCTTCCTGCCATTCATCGCCGTGCGCCATGTCTACGGCAAATTGAATACTTTGGAAGATGTCTACCGAGAACTCGATCAAGCATATGATGAACTCGCGCTAAACGTGCGCGAGCAACTCAGTATGATGGTGAAGGCAATCGAAGCCCGAGATCCCTACACTTCGGGTCACTCCCGGCGAGTCTGTGGGCTTTCTCGGGCAATCGCAACCGACCTCGGCTTGCCACCAGAGCACATCGAGCACTCGGCCAGGAGTGCCGAGCTTGTCTCTTCGTTTCTCTCGCTTCCAGGGATACGTCGTTTCTTGTGTGCGTCATCACCACGAGCGTTGGGACGGCCGCGGCTATCCAGATGGTATTGCGGGCATGGACATCCCGCTCGGCGCGCGGATCATCACGATCGCAGACACCATCGATGCGATGACGACGAATCGGCCATACCGTGGCGCGCTCTCGCTCGAAGCGGTAGTCTCGGAACTCAACAAGTGTCGCGGTGGACAATTCGACGCAGAATTGGTGGAGCTGACCGTGAACTCGGTCACCGTTCGTCGATTGATTTGTGATCCTTCTTTGGTGCCTGAATACCTGCCTTCCCCAAAATCCGTAATCGCTCGGGCGCGCCGCTTCGGCGCGGCACCTCCCTGAGGGGAGCGACAGGAGGAAGAATCGAAGGGCTCCGGGGCGTTAGGTCACCCGAGGGTGCCCAGTCTCCGCATGACCGTAGTCACCGTCTTGGGCAAGCGTTCCAACTGCGCCTCCACCTCAGTCCACGTCCCGGCAGCATCCTCGCCCGCCCGATCCTCCAGCATCGCAATCGCTGCCAACACCTCCGCGCGATCCTTGGCGTGGTAGTTCCCAATCGCCTTTGCCTGCTCCCTCAGTGCTGCGAGGGTGGCCCGCTCGGTTCCGTCACGCCTCGCGAGCAGGCTCTGCCACCTCGCATGGAGCCCGGCAAAATCGTTTAGTAGCAGGCGCCCGTTCTTCCCACGCGCACCATTGCTCGCAGCGGCAAACGCACCTCGCGAATGCCGGCCAGTGCCAGAATGTCAGCTTTAACTAGGTGCCACGCCTGAGTCGCCCAAGCCGGCCTGCGCTTGGCGAACCGGTGGTCGAGTTCGCGGACCGCAACACATGCCTCGGTGAAACGAGCGTCGAGAGCCAGCGCGAGAGCCCTTGGTCGTAGGCAGCACTCAAGGCGCATGATGCCCCCAATCATCCGCGCGCAGGAATTCCTAGGGCAAGTGCGCCCAGTCCAGTTGAAGCCCGCGCATTCCCGAGCCTGCCCTGCGCGATCGCCAATCCCGCGGCGGCAGCCGAGAGGTGGACCCGGTTGTCGATCTGCCGCGCCATTCTCGCCTCCCCGAGAATCGGTTGGGCCGCGGATGAGTACATTCCACCTTGGCGAAGCGTTCCGCCCCTGACGAACACCGTCACGCGCGATGGAGCTTGCGGTTTCGGTGTTGCCGAATTAGTGCAACGCCTCGTCCATAAGCGTTGGCAGGCGAGGACGTCATTTCGCACTTGATCCTCGCACCAGGCCCGCGCGAGAAGGAGTTGGATGCGCTGGTACTCATCGAGTGTGAATTGCGCGTCACAGCCGAGAGGCCCCGACCGGACTCTGAAATGGCAGGCACCTCTGGTCGCAGTCAGGAGAGTGGAAGCGCACAGCGCTTTGGCCAGGACGTCAACGTCGGTAGTCGTCGATGCGATGTGACAAAGTGTTTCACCGGCTTCCGTTAGCTCGGCGTCCTCAAGGTGCCCCGACCACCGCCGTGCGATAATCCGCAACACCTCCCGACAGCACTCCTCCGATTCCGAGAACGCCTCCCGCGCCTCATCGAGCAGGCGCAGCGAGTCCGCCCACCGCCCCAGCTCCTGCTGCGCCTCGGCGAGAAGCAGGATGGCGGTCCGGCGCGGCTGCCCGGTGAGCGCCGGCAGGCCCGTCGAGAGCGCCAGGTCGGCCTCGTGCGGCGCCCCGCGACGGATCGATTCCTTGCCACCCGCCAGCAGGAAGGGGATGGCATCATGGAGCCGGTCGGCGCGCACCAGGTGCCAGGCGATCTCCAGCCCCGGGATCGCCTCGTCGCCGCCATCGGCCAGCAACAGCCGCTCGGCCACGAGGCCGTGCAGCATCCGCCGGAGCGGCGCCGCCGTCCCGACGTAACACTGGCCCCGGATGAATTCGTTCGCGAACTCCAGGTGACTGCCGGCATCGCGGAGGATCCGATACGCGGTGAGCGCCGTCATCGCCCGCATCGTGCGCGCCACCGGCAGGTCGACCATCGTGTACATGGTGAGGTCGTTGAGCCGCTGCCCGAGGATCGCCGCGAGCTCGACCACCGACCGCTCCTCGCCGTTGAGCGCAGCGAGCGTCCCCTCGACCAGCCGCTGGAAGGTCTCCTTCGGCGGGCGCTCCGCCCGCGGCGTCATCGCACTCACCGACAACGCGAGGCAGCCGTCGCCACGCCGCCGCCAGTCGCCCACGAGCAGTTCCAGCACCATCGGGTTGCCGCGGCCACCCGCCAGCACGGCACGCCGAATGGCCGGCCCCGGGTCGCCGCCATCGGACAGGAGCAATTCCACCAACTCCGCCGACTCCCCGTCGGACAGCGGCCCCAACGCCAACGGCAACAGCGAGAGCGACGCCGCGTTGTCGAAGAAGCGCCGCGTGCTCGGCGTCTCCGCCTCAGGAGCACTCGACGCCGTCAGCATCACCATCAACGGCAACGCCTCCAGGCGCCGCAACATCAAGTGCAGCACCGTGAGCGACGTGGCGTCGGCGAGATGGATGTCGTCGATCACCAGCACCACCGGATGATCCTCGGCCACGGCCCCCACCAGCGCCATCACCGCCTCGGTGTAGAGGATCCGCGCACTCTCGCCGCTGGTCTCGATCGGTGCGGGCAAGGAGGGATAGCGCTGGCGGACCTTGGCGGTGAGCCGCCCGAGCTCCGCCAACTGCTCCGGTGGCGTAGCACTCGCGCCGGGAAGGTCGAGCAGGTGATTGACGAGCGACCCGGTGACACCGAACGGCAACTCGCGCTCGAGCTCGTAGCACTGCACCCGCGCGACACTCGCCCCCTCCAGCGCCATCGACGTCGTCAGGCGCTCCACCAGCGTGGTCTTGCCGATGCCGCTCTCGCCGCGGACCAGCAGGTGCTGCACCTCGCCGCGCTGCACCCGCTCCCAGCGATCGTAACAGGTCCGGAACTCGGCGCCGCGGCCGATGAAGGAGCGCTCCTTCCACTGCTCCGTCGGCACCGGGGCGAGCAGCGCGATCGTGGGCCGCTGCCACCCGCCGCGCCGCAGCCGCTCGGCCATCCGCTCCAGTTGTGCCGAGGGGTGCGCACCAAGCTCGTCGGCGAGCCGCGCGCGCCACCGATCAAAGGAGCGCAGCGCGCCGATGCGATCGCCCGCCATGGCGCGAGCCTCGAGCACGGCTCGCGCCGCCTCCTCGGAGAGCTCGTCGATGCGCTGCAGCCGATGGCCGAGCGCTTCCATGCGCCGCGAGTCCCCGCGGCGACGACTCTGTTCGATGCGCGAGGCCATCGCCGAGTGAATCGAGGGAAGCAGCCGCGCGTGCTGGCCGTCCTTCCACTGCTGATAGTCGACGGCGTCGGGGATGTCGAACTCCTCGAGGAAGGGACCGAGTGGCCCTTCGTCGAGTTCGTCGGGGTCGGCCAGGTCGAGCCCCTGCAGGTCGGTCACGATCCGCCCCGGCATCAGCCGCACCGTGTCCCGATCGGTGTCGAGGAGCTCGGCGCCGAGCCGGCCGCGGATCATGGAGAGCGCGGTGGCCAGGGAGTGCCGGGCCTCGTCGACGTCGGCGGCGGACCAGAGCAGGGTGGCGAGCCGGTCCCGGCGGTGGGGGATGCCCGGCTCGACCGCGAGGTAGAGCAGCAGGGCGAAGTGCTTCCGGGTCCGGAACCGGATCGGGTCGCCATCCGGGCCGTAGAGGACCGGGGGACCAAGGCAGCTGAGTCGGAACGGGGCCATCCGGCGGGGCACTCCGTGTGAGGGGGACGCTCCGATGATAGTCCCACCGAATCAACGGATCGTCAAATCGAGCGGGGCGGGATCGGGGACCGAGCGGCGGTAGGAGGGTCCCCGGGGGGATCGGTGACTGCGGGAGGTTGGGGGATTTGCACCTCCTCGTTGGCGGTCGGCATGAAGGTCCGAATCCTCTTGAGAATCCTCGCCCAAGACGGTTGGCGGCTTGCCAGAATCCGTGGCAGTCACCGACAATTCAGGCATCCGACAAAGCCAGGGCTGGTGACGGTCGCGGGTCACCCCAACGATGACGTTGCCCCCGGTACCTTGAACAGCGTACTCAAGCAGGCGGGATTGAAATGACGCGGCTCTTGATTGTGATTGAGGAAACGCCGACTGGCTATTCGGCCTATGCGCCCGACGTCCCGGGTTGCATTGCCACTGGCGCAACGCGCGAGGCGGTCGAAGCGGCGATGCGTGAGGCGATCGCCTTCCATATCGAGGGGCTGCACGAGGAGGGGCTCGAGACCCCGGTGCCGCACTCTTACGCCGTCATGGTCGAAATCGCGGCCTGACCAGCTTGCCGTCGCTAGGTCGCTCAACGTTCTGGGAGGGCACTCAATGATTTCCAGGGTGCAGAAGTGGGGCAACTCCCAGGGGCTCCCGCTCCCCAAGGCGCTCTTGGCCGAGGCCGGGCTCAGGGTCGGCAGTGAGGTGGAGCTGGTCGTGAAGCATGGGGCTCTCGTGATCACGCCATTCCAGCGCCGTCGCGGCGGACACCACCTCCGCACCTTGGTGCGTCGGCTGCCCGCGGCTCTAATCCACCGGAGTGGGAGTCGGGGCCACCCTCAGGCCGGGAAGCCTGGTAGGTCGGCCCCACACAGCGCGTTCCGACGCCTAGGCGCGCCCCTCACTCCGCCACATACCGCCACGGCTGCCCCGGCCCCGCACGCCGCCACACGGTGAAGAACGGGAAGCCCTTCGCCTTGCTGCCATCGGCGGCGGGCTCCTTGGGGTAGATCATCCCGATCGTCACGCCCAGGTCGCCGCTCGACGCGGCGATCACGCGGTCGGGCCCCCACGTTACGGGCGACGTCTTCGTGGTGTCACCGTCGCCGATCTTCCGACCAATCGCTTCGGCGCCAAAGGTGAAGTTGCTGTCGGCCTGCGAGCCGAGGTTCATCGCATCGGCGCTGCCATGCTTGGCGAAGGCGGGGCCGAGGCCGATCGTCTGCGCCTCGCGCGAGAAGGTCCGCTCGGCCTCGGCGAGCGACTCCTCGATGGTGCGCTGCGTGGCGGCGTCGCTGCGCGGGGCGATGTAGGCGGGGGGAATTGCGGCCATCCGCATCGTGGTGGGCATCACCGGCACGGGGGCCCGCAACCGCTTGTACACGGCGACCTGCCAGCCCGCCCCCCCCTTGACCCAGTAGGCCAGATAGCGGAACGGTACGGCGGTGCCGTCGGCATTGGCCTGCGTCATCGCGCCGAAGGTGAAGCCCTGCGACCCGTCGGCGGCGATCCCGCCGCGGATCGGGGTCCAGCTGCACTTCGCCGTGGCGAAGCCGGGCGATGCGGCGTAGACGGCCAGGACGCTGTCGCGCCCCTGGAGCAGGCCGCGGGGACCGGCCGGAATGGTCACGTCGGGGGCGAACATCTCGGTGAGTACGGCGCCACAGCCGCGGAGTTTGCCGATGTCGGAGAAGGAGCGGTCGGCTGTGATCAGCCCTTTGACCAGAGCTTCCGGAGCGGGAAGCTGGGCCGGGAGGGATGCCGGCAGGACGAAGAGGAGGAGCGCGGCGGCGGAGGGGCGAATGGTCATCGAGGTCTCGAGGGTGTCAGGGCAAGGGCGTCCCTACGGATGGCTGGCGGCCGTGTTTCCGGACGATACCGATTCGACCGTGGGTGGCGCCACGCGCTTCCCGTTTTCGTACATTCGGAGGTACTCTCCGTGACCTCCTCCGGAGCCCCGATGCCCCTTCGCGCCTCCATTCTCGCCGGCCTGTCGCTCGCCATCGCCGTCGCCGCTCCTCGCGCGGTGCCAGCGCAACGGGAGGGGGCGGAGTTCGACGTGTTGGCCGCGCGGGTCACGGCCGGTGAGGCCGGCGCGCGCAAGGAGCTGATGCCGATTGCCCGGCGGATGCTGGTCGACTGGAACGGGAAGCCGCGCCGCGCCGAGCCGGTTCGCGAGATGGTGACGGTGCTGCTCGCGATGGCCCAGCCGCTCACGCCGCTCGACCAACCCCCGCGCGAGAACGAGGTCGACTGGCGCGGTCCGGCGGTGCGTGCGTTGCGCTGGCTGGTCGCGGCTGACAGTGGCGACGTCGCAAGTCTCGAGCGCTTGATGCGGATCGCGCCATACCCCTACATCTGGCTACCACCCGAGAAGGAGTTGGCGCATCTCCGTGCTGCGGCGACGCGCCTGCCGGTGCTGCCTCTCCGCCTCGGCCTGGCGTGGTTCGGGTTGGAGTTGGAGGTCGGCACGACGGACGGTGCGGCGCGCGCACTCGAGCGGATTCCTGCCGACTCGATCTCGAGCGCGATGCGGCATCATCTACTCACCAGACTCGCGTACGCGGAGGGCGACTCGGCGCGTGCACGCGAGGCGTATCGCGCTGGCGCGCAGGCGATCGCCTCGGCGGGTGATGCGGAGTGGTACTACAGCGATCTCAACTGGTTCGCCAGCAGCGCGGAACGCGCGCAGTGGCAAGCATTGCCATTGCAGCCGGGGAGTCATGCGACGTGGTTGGCGAACTTTTGGGACCGTCAGGATCTCGAGGACGGCCGCCTGCCAGGGTCGCGACTCGCCGCGCAGTTCGAACGATGGCGCTACGCGTTGCGCGAGTTTCGCTGGGATCTTGATGGCAGCGTCGCCGAGGGTCTGCCGGTGCCTCGTGACGCCGCCCAGGAACTCGGCTTGGGTGATTCACCCTTCCCCAAGGACGAACTGACTGCTCGGATCATGTACGACAATCGCTACGCTCCCATCGATCGCGTGCTCGACGATCGTGGCCGACTCGTGATGCGCCACGGGCTGCCGACTGAGCGGATCCTCACCCCGGGGATCACCAGCATGGCGCAGGAAACTCTGGTCTGGTCGCGCGGTGATGGGCAGGTCCTGGTCTCATTCTCTCGGCCGGCGATGAGCGGGACGGTCATGCGGCTCGGGATGATCGCGCGCAACTATCCCGTCGGCGACTTGATGACCCTCTGTCGGCGCGATCCGCGCCTCTGCGTGCTGGCGGGGATCTCGGCGACTGGCGGACGCAACCTGGCCGAGCGGATTCGCCAGGAATTCACTGCGGCGCGCGAAGTCGCCGAACGGACGGAAGGAAACCCTGAGCTCTACCGGAAGGGGATGGCGGGAATCTTCCAGGCCTACGGCATTGCGGGGGGCGGTGTCCTGGTCGTGATGGCGTTGCCGGCGGACGCGCTGCGCAGTGGCACGGGAAGCGGGGTGGAGCTGCTGGCGGAGTGGCGCGCGGTCATCGGTGACGCCGCCACGGGGCGGATCGTCGCGACGCTCGACACGGTGCGGCGGTGGCGGGTGGATCCGTCGACGGTGAAGGGACGATTCCTCACCGCGTACGCCGTCGTGCCCACGCCGCCGGGCGAATACACGGTGACGATGGTGGCTGGCGACGCTGCGCATCAGGTTGGTGCGGGCGGGCGCATCGCGCCGGTGTCCGTCATTCCCCGGGACGGCCGGGTCCTCCGGCTCTCCGATCCGATTCTCGGGCGCGCAGGGAGCGGGGTCACCTGGCAGCACGCGGGCGACGCCGTGTCGTTGAATCCGACCAATGCCTGGACGCGCGACGACGAGGCGCCGCTCTACTACGAGCTCGATGGTCTGGTCGTCGGGCGGAGCTACGCGATCGAGGTCGAGATCTGGGAGGGGGGAGCGAAGGCGAAGTCGCCGGAGACGCGCGTCGCCTTCTCGCTCGTCGCCACGGGGGTGAGTCACCGCGGGGAACAACTGGTCTCGTTCAAGCAGCTGAAGACGGGCGACTATCGCCTGGTGTTGCGTGTGCGCGATGCGGTTGGTGGGGCGAGCGTCGAGCGGAGCCGGAGTGTCGCGGTGCGGTGAGGGCTAGCCGCGATCCTCGGGAACGAGCGCTGGCTCCACCTCGATCTCATAGCACGACGGGCAGATGCCGTGACTGAACTGCGTGTCGGTGTGGGTCTGGATGTAGCCCTCGACACTGTGCCAGTAGTTCTCGTCGTCGCGCACCTTCTTGCAGTACGAACAGACCGGCAGGATCGCCTGCAGCGTGCGCACCTCGGCGAGTGCGGCCTGGAGCTCGACAACCAATCGATCGCGCTCTTCCTCGGCCGCCTTCCGCCGGGTGATGTCGCGCGCCACGGAGTAGATCGTCTGCTTGTCGACATCCGCGATCGCATTCCAGACCAGCCACTTGTACGAGCCATCCTTGCAGCGATAGCGATTCTCGAAATGCACCGCGTGGCCGCCGGCGCGCACCTCCCGATTCTGCGCCAGTGTGCGCTCGCGGTCGTCGGGGTGGACGAACTCGATCATCGGCTGCGATTGCAGCTCCGCGATCGTGTGGCCGAGGGTGCGTTCCCAGGCTGGATTGAGGTGCTGGAAGTAGCCATCGAAGCGGGCAAAGCAGAGCATGTCGATCGACAGCTCGAAGAAGCGGTGCTCGGCGAGCTCGTCAGGGGTGGTGGGAGCGTGCACGGGGGTGGTCATGGTAGAAAGGTAGTGCGCGGCCTCGGAATTCCGATGACCGGAAATTGGTGACCGGGAGTTGGACGGTCGGTCCGCGGGGAGGCGGCCCCTCACCCCTCACCCCTCACCCCTCACCCCCGCCCCCGTGCCTCCACAGCGCAGGTCTCGACTCGGCCATCGGGATGCACGAGCGTCATCTCGCCGAAGTTGTGCACCGCCACGCAGGCATGATTCGGCAGCAGCCGCACCTGCTCGCCGACCCGGGGCCGCCATTCAGTGTGCGACAGGTCGAGCACGCCGTGCTCCTCCGAGAGTCGCACCACGGGGACCTCGGGATGGTCAGTGACACATGCATATCCGTCCGCATCACCCCCACGCATCGGCTCGCGGCCCAGTGCCTTGACCCCCGCGTCGACCACCGCCTGCCCAGGGACCGCCGTGCTCACGACCGTCGCGAGAATGGTTGCCGCGCAGTCTGCCGGCCCACAGATGCCACCCACCACCGAAGTGCGGTCGAAGTAGACCGCCGTTCCCGCACGCAGCTCGGTCAAGCCCGCGATCTCGTGCGACCGCCAGAGCAGCGGCGTCGAACCCGCCGAGATGGTGTGCACCACCAATCCCGACGCTTCGGCACCGGCCCGCAATGCAGCCACCATCACTGAGAGCCGCACCAACTCGGCATCCACCTCCGGTCCCGCACTCCGGAGCTGGCCCGGATAGAATCCAAAGCCGGCAAAGGTGAGGCCAGGAAACGCAGCGACGGCGCGCGCCAACTCCACCGCCGGCTCAACGCCCACCACCCCGGTGCGCCGCATCCCGGCGTCTACCTCGATCAGCACGCGCGCGGAGGCACCCGGCGCCGCAAGTGCCTCGGACAACGCCGTGGCTGACTCGAGAGAATCGAGCATGACGGTGAGCCGGACCTGCGCTGCCACTGCGACGGTGCGCCGGAGCCGCTCGGTGCCCACGGGCGGATAGGCCAGCAAGAGGTCACTGCAGACTGTGGCCATCACCTCGGCCTCACGCGGGGTGGCGCACGAGAGGCCGACCGCACCCGCTGCAAGCTGGCGCGCGGCCACCTGAGCCGACTTGTGGGTCTTCACATGCGGCCGCCACGTCAGGCCGTGGTCCGCCGCATACGCCGCCACGCGGGCACAGTTGCGATCCACCTGCGCGAGGTCGATCACCAGGGCGGGCGTGGCCACGGCGGAGAAGTCGGTCACGGGGGAGGCAACTCCTTGCGATTGTTGGCACGGTCACGATCGAGCAGGCGTCGTTCTGGGTCGAGTACCAGCTGTACCACGCCCGGCAACGCGGGGAGTGTAACCCTGCCCACACCATCACGCACCGCGACCGTGCCCCGCCACTGGACGCTTCCCGCCGCATCGAACCCCGCCATGGTTATCAGCGCCGAAGCGCCCGCGGCCTCCATCGGGAGGGTCGCATCGCCCTGCCGTGTCGCGCGTACCGTCACCAGATACCCTGGGGGCGCAGCGGTGATCGCGTCGACCACCACGTCCCAGACCGCTCGTCCGCCGAACCACTCCACGATGGCCGCGGAATCGGTGGCCGCCCGGGCATGCGCAAGCAGGGCACTCCGCAGCACCGGCGCCGTGGCCACCCCACCCGAGCCACGATGCCTCGCGATGACCGACCGCAACGCGGCATCAACGCTCGAGTCACCCACTGCAGCACGCACTGCGTGCATCATGAGGCTTCCCTTGCCGTAGTAGAGCCAGGGCTCGTCGGTCAGCCGCTCGAGCGCAGGTTCATCGCCCCCGGCATCGGCACGCCCGACGAGGTAACGATCCTCGTCATAGGCAAGGATGGCATCCACACCGGCCGCGCCGTGGACCGATTGCACCACGGCCTGTTCGGCATCCTTCGCCAGCGATTCCACCAGCAGCAGGCTCCCCTCGGCCTGCGGTGGCTCGACGCTGTGCCCCCACCATTGATGCGCGACCTCGTGCGCCACACGCCGCAGCAGCAGGTCGACGCCACCGGCACGCTCGTCGAGCAGGAAGCCGCGATGCTCCGGAAAGAGCACCATGCCGCGGAGCGCAAAGGCCCCGAAGCCCGACCAGCGCGGCAACTCCACGATGCGGAGCAGCGCATCGGGCATCGGACCGAGTCGCGCCGAGAGTGTGGCAATCGAGGTGAGCGCCGCCTGGGCGACCTGATCGACGTTGACGGCGTGCTCCGGCAGGTGCCAAACCTCAACCGTGGTGCCATGCGCCTGAGCGACATGCTTCGCGTAGCGGGCCGAGATGACGGCGGTCAGCGGGGTGACCGGTTGCGGCGTCGAGTAGCGGAACCAGCGCCGGCCTGCGCTGTCCCACGCGGCGGCAAGGTCGCCGACGGCCAGCGCGACCTGATCCGGGTCCGTGCCGATGGTCACATCCATCATGAGCCAGCTCGGATCGCTCGCGAGAGCATGTGCCTGATCGGCCCTGGGCCACGGGGTCGGTGTGATGGTGAGCCCCACCTGTGCTCGCTCCCTCGGATCCACGATCTCCTGCTGGGGGCGGTACCCCACGGCCGGGACGAGCTGCGGATGCAGCAGCACAGTGCCATTCCGCGTGACATCGCGCGGCGGCACGGACGCGTAGACGCCGCCACGATCGAGTGTATGTGCGAAGTCGAGCTGCAATGAGTCACCCGGGCGCATCGCGGTTTGCAGCACGACCAACGCCACCTGATGCACCGAGTCCACGCTGACGGTGTGATTGCCCGAGAGGGTGAAAGGACGCGTCGCGAATATCGCGCGGGAGGTTGAGGAGGATGGTGTCGATGGGCGCCATGCTCTGATTCACCAGGGTGAGCGTGCCTCGGGTCTCGGCACGGGCTTCGCCCGGGGTGAGGACCACGCGGAGCATCAGTGCGGTGGCGGCGGGTTGCGCGCGCCCATGGAAATGCCGATAGCGCCGTTCATAGCCGGCGCGCGAGGCGAGCACGGCCGCGCGATCCGCGAAGCGCGTGGTGCGTGCCAGTGCGTTCGCGAGCTGCACCCCGCTGACCGTGGCGCACAGCAGCGCGACCGTACCGAACGCGAATCCCGGTCGACCGAGTGCGGCCGTGGCGCCGCGGAGTCGGCGACGGAAGCTCAGATCGTGGCCATGATGACGCAGGGCCCACGCTGCGACAAGGAGCAGCATCGCGATGCTCATCCACCACGCCGCAAAAGCCAGGAAGGATTGCGGCGATACGCCGAAGCCATCGAAGTCCGAGTAGCCCGCGAGCGGGAAGGCGGCGAAGCGGAGCAGCGGGTGGCGCACTCCGGGCAACTCGCCCGAACCAGCCAGGGCCAGGACGATCCCGGCCATCATCGCGACCCAGCGATTGGGAATGATCACCTGCAGCGTGAAGACGCCGACCCCGAAGAGCAGGAGTGGCAGGCCGGCATGCCACGCGGTGCCGAGCAGGACCAGCGGGCGCCATTCGACGTGGCCGAGCGCGACTTGAATCCCGAGGCCGACACCGAGGCCGGTGACCAGCAGTACCACCGGAAGCGCCAGGAGGGCGGTGAGCTGACTGCCGAGGCGCGCGAGCGCCGGGGCGGGTGTCGCATCGGTGAGGGCGTGCATTCCGCTCACCCGATCGCGCCAGACGATGTCGCCGGCGAAGTAGAGCAGGACGATCATGCCGAGCATGCCGAGCGGTTGGAGCAAGCGATCGACGACGACGGCGGTGGTCGGGAGGAGTCGCGCGCCGTATTCGCCGGAGGTGACCTCGGAGACGATCTCGATGCCGGCGGCCATCATCCAGAAGAGCACCAGGACGACGAAGGCCCAACTGCGTAGCGCCGTGCGCAGTTCATGCCTGGTCAGCCGACGCCAGGTCGCCCAGGCCCCGAGGGCGCTGATCGCGTGCGTGGCGTCGCTCGGCAACGTCGGTGCGGTCTCGTGCCGTGCGGGCCGGATCACACGTCGAGCGGCCCGAGTGCGCGGCGCCATCTGCCGTGCCGCCACGATCAACATCCCGGCTGCAATGGTGAGCCAGAGCACGCGGTTCACCAGGAGTCGACCACTCAGGCTCATCAGGCGGGTGTTGCGCTCCTCCGGGGTCCAGTAGCGGGTCTGCTCGAAGAATGCAGAGAGCCCGAACGGGTCGAGCACTGCCGCGCGCGCCAACGCCTCGGCGGAGGGCGGTGCGGTGCCGGCGAGGAGTGGCGAATCGACGAGCAGCGCGGTGACCCAGAAGAGCGCCCAGATCCCGATCCCCGCGACGGCGGTGACGGTGGAGCTGCCCGAGAGTGCGGCGGCCGTAAAGAGGATCGCGCCGATGAGGATCAGGTTCGGCAACACGATGATGAGCAGCGCCCAGAGTGCGCCACCGAATGCCATCGGGCCGACACGTGCCGGATCGACTGCCACGAACGATGGTGCGACCACCAGCACGATCGCGGCAACGATCATGGCGGCGAATCCCGCGAGGATCACCGCGGTGCACCGGCCGGCGAACCAGGCGCCGCGTGTCAGCGGCGTGGCGAAGAGCAGCTCCTGCATCTTGCTCTCGGAATCCCCGAGGGCGGCATGCGTCACGAAGAAGGTGAGCACGAAGATCGCCACGAGCGTCAGCATTCCGAGCGACTGCGCCTGGAGGTAGGGCGCGGTGAGGAGCACCGTGCGCGGGCCGAAGCCGGTCACGATCAGCGTTAGCGCGCTGCCGCCAAGCAGGAGCAGGGATGCGGCGAAGGCCGGGTGCCGTACCAGCCGACGGAGTTCGAAGCTGAGGGTCGGGGCGATCAGCTCCACGGGGCAACTCCCCGATCGAGCGCCGCGAAGTAGGCATCGGCGAGTTCGGGTTCGGCGGCGGAGAAGGCGGGCGTCGGCGGCGCGTCGGCGAGCACGCGCACGTGGCGACGGCCCGCCTGCCACTGCGAGGAGAGGACGGTGGTGGTGCTCGCCAGGCTTCGCACTTCGTCGCGCGTGGCGGGTGCGCTCCAGACGCGCCCCGCCAGCTCGGCGACGAGTGCCCCGGGCGTGCCCTCGCGCACGATGCGCCCAGCATGCAGCACCGCGAGGCGCGGACAGAGCTGGCGCACATCTTCGACGATGTGCGTCGAGAGGAGCACCACCACTTCCTCGCCGATCTCGCCGAGGAGGGCGTGGAAGCGGTCGCGCTCCTCGGGGTCGAGACCGGCCGTTGGTTCATCCACGACGACCAGTGCCGGCGAGCCAAGCAGCGCCTGCGCAATGCCGAAGCGTTGGCGCATGCCACCCGAGAAGCCGCTCACGGCGCGGCGCCGATGCTCCCAGAGGTTGGTGCGCACCAGTTGCGCCGCGACTTCCTCTTTGCGTGCGGCGGCGGGCCCGATCCCCTTGAGCACGGCGAGGTGATCGAGCAGTGCCAGCGCGGAAACGCCGGGGTGCACCCCGAAATCCTGCGGCAGGTACCCGAGGCGTCGGCGGTGACTGACCTGATCCGCGAAGATGTCGCGGCCGTCGAAGCGGACACTGCCGCGATCGGGGAGTTGCAGGGTCGCGAGGGTGCGCATCAGGGTCGACTTCCCGGCGCCGTTTGGACCGAGGAGGCCGAAGAGTCCACGGGGGATCGAGACGGTGACGCCCTGCAGGGCGGCAACGCCGTTGGCGTAGGTCCGGGTCAGGTCATGGATTTCGAGCATGGCGGCTTCTCCGTTGGTGTTTCACTCTGCACAATGTCACATTGTGCAACTGACGCCGCAATCGAATGAATCGCCATTGTGCATTAAGTTGGTATTAATGCTCACCTCCGCCGACCTCGATTTCTTCGCCGCCGTCGCGACTTCCCCCTCGCTTGCCGCGGCGGCTCGCTCCCTCGGCGTCTCGCCGCCCGCCGTGACCCAGCGGCTCCAGGAACTTGAGCGGCGGGTCGGCGTGCGGCTGGTGCACCGGACCGGCCGCACCTTGGCGCTGACGGAGGAAGGCCTCCTCCTCGCGGACGGGGGTGGGTCAATCGTCGCGGCGCTGGGGAGCTTGACCGACCAGATCCAGGCGCGGCGTGGCGCGGTCACCGGGCGGCTCCGCCTCGTGGCGCCGCTCGGCTTCGGACGGGTGTACATCGCCCCGCTGGTATCGGCGTTCGCCGCGACCCACCCCGCGGTGCAGGTCGAGCTGCACCTCTCCGACCGGCAGGGGACGATTTCCGATGGGAACTGGGACATCGCCGTGCATATCGGCGAGCTGCGCGATTCATCGCTGGTGGCCCATCGGATCGCGCCGAACGATCGGATCTGCTGTGCTGCGCCGTCGCTGCTCGCCACGCGTGGGCTCCCGGCGTCGCCAGGGGAGCTGACGGGATGGCCCTGCATCGCCATTCGCGAGAACGACGAAGACACCACGCTCTGGCGCTTCGCGTCGGCGGAGCGGACGCAGACGGTCCGCATCGAGCCGGCGCTGGCCACCAACGATGGTGAGGTCGCGCGCGACTGGGCGGTCGCCGGGCTCGGCGTCGTGGTCCGCTCGGAGTGGTCGGTCGCGGAGGACCTCGCGGCGGGTCGCCTGATGCGCGTCCTCCCGGAGACGCCACCACCCAGTGCCGACGTGATGGCGCTGGTCGCGAGTCGGGCGGGGCGATCGGCGAGGGTGACCGCCTTCATTGCGGCCTTGCGGCGCGCGTTCACTCGAGTGCCGTGGCGGGAGGGCCCACCAACGACCCCCACTTGACAAATCCACTGTGTATACTGAGTATATCACTATGCACAGTGGCTTGAACCTCGCCAAGGCCGATCCCCGGCCGATCTACCTGCAGATCATCGAGCAGGTCCGCCAGCGCATCGCGCTGGGCGATTGGCCCGCCGGCTTTGGGCTCCCGTCCATCCGGGAGCTGTCCGCCGAGCTGCGCGTCTCCGTCATCACCGTCAAGCGCGCCTATTTCGAGCTCGAGCGCGAAGGGGTGATCGTGACGCGCCACGGGATCGGGTCGGTCGTGGCTGAAGTGCCCGACCTGCAGGATCGGCTCTTCGAGGCACAGCTCCAGCCGCTGCTCGAGACGCTGGCCGACCTCGCCGTCCGCCACCAACTCCCCATCGAGGCGTTGCGCGCACGTCTCGCTGAGGCGATTCGCCGCGCCGAGGATTGCTCATGACCGACCATGCCATCCGGCTCCGGGGAGTGTGCAAGCACTATCCCCCGTTCTCCCTGCGCGACGTCGCCCTCGAGGTGCCGACGGGCAGCATCACGGGATTCATCGGCGCCAACGGCGCCGGGAAGTCGACGACCATTCGCATCATCATGGGGCTGGTCACCGCCGATTCCGGCGAGATCGAGGTGCTTGGCCACCGCATCCCGGAGGCCACCGCGCGTGCCAAGCAGGACATCGGCTATGTGTCCGAGGACACGCGCCTCTTTCCGCGGGCGACACTGCAGTGGCACATGGACTTTGTGGCGCAGGTCTTCGGCGCGTGGGACGGTGCGTACGCCGCCGCGCTCGTGCGCCGCTTCGATCTTCGCCCGGAGCAGCGCATCAAGGGGATGTCCCATGGTCAGCGGATCAAGGCCGCGCTGCTGCTCGCGCTTGCTCGGCGGCCGACGCTGCTTGTCCTCGATGAGCCGACCACGGGCCTCGATCCGGTGGCGCGGCAGGAAGTGATCGGCGCATTGACCGATGTGGTCCGGGACGCGGGGCGCTCGGTGCTCTTCTCGAGCCAGAACACGCTGGATGTGGAGCAGATCGCCGACCGCGTGAACTTCATCGATCGGGGGCGGATCATCGATGCCGACGACACGGCCGCGTATCTCGATCGGTGGCGTCGCCTGCGCCTGGAGCTCGCGGTGCCGGGAGTGGTGCCCGTGTTGCCGCACATCGTGCAGACGGCCATGCATGGACATGTCGCCACGCTCGTGACGGATCATTACGACGAGGCGATGCTCCAGGCGTGTGCGGCGGGCGGGGCGACGGTGCAGGGGGTGGAGCGCCTCACCCTCGAGGAAATCTTCGTGACCACGGTGATGGCACGCCGTGAGGAGGTCGCGGCGTGAATACCACGATGATTGGCCACCTGGTCCGCAAGGACTGGTACTTCCAGCGCGGCCCGATCGCCGCCGGGCTGGCGCTCGGACTTCTGAGTCTCGGCATGTTGCTCTCATCGAGCCAGGGCGTCTTCTATCTCGGCGCGGTGCTGCTGCTCACGGTCGTGATCAGCATCGGGATCTTTCTGACCTTCCTGACCGTGGTGCAGGAGCGCACGCAGGGGATGCTGCCGTTCGTGATGTCGTTGCCGATCGGGGTGCGCGAGTACACCGCGGCCAAACTCGCCGCCAACCTGCTCCTCTTCCTCACGCCCTGGCTCATGCTCGGCGCGGGCGCCACCGCCGTGATCCTCCTGCGTGAGTCGGTGCCCGACGGCGTGCTGCCGTTCACCATCGCCCTGCTCCTGTACGTCCTGTGCGGCTACATCGTCACGCTGGCCACGGCGATCGTCACGGACTCCGAAGCGTGGACCATTGCCGTCATGGCGACGATCAACCTTGGGTTGCAGGCGTACATCTATTGGTCGCTGCGGCTGGCGGATGTCGCCGCCACCATCTCCGGGCCCACCGTCGCGTGGGTACCGAGTCTGCGCACGATCGCCGCCGTCGAACTTGGCGTCGTGGCGCTGGTCCTCGTTGCCACCTGGCAATGGCAATCGCGCCGCAAAGACTTCCTCTGATCTAGGCCGACTGTCGGCCAGCGGGTTGCCTCACCCCTGTCGTTCCCGGCAGGGGCTCGGGGGACCGCATCGTATGGACGTGGAGTGGAATCGTGACTCACGCAGCTCCCGCACGGTGGCATGGCCTCGATGCCGTGCGCGGATTCGCCCTCGTCGCGGGCGTGGTGCTCCACGCCTCGATGGCCTTCCTGCCCGGTCCCCAGCTTTGGCTGGTGGCGGATGCCACGCGCAGCACCACGTTGTCGGTGGCGTTCTTCACGATCCACATGGCGCGGATGACGCTCTTCTTCGTGCTGGCCGGATTCTTCGGTCGCGTGGTCCGTGAGCGGCTCGGGACCGCCGGCTTCCTGCGTCAGCGCGCGCTGCGCATCGGGGTGCCGCTGGTGCTGGCCTGGCCGATCGTGCTCGGTGTCATCGATGCCGTGCTGCAGGTGTCGGTGCCGGGCAGCTCGGCCATTGAAGGGAGACTCACGGTCGCGACCTTCCCACTCGCGCACCTCTGGTTCCTCTATCTACTCCTCTGGTTGTATTCCGGCGCGCTCCTCGTGCGCGGCGTCGTCGTGCTGCTTGACCGCGCAGGGCGCCTGCGCACCATGGCGGATGCCAGCATGCGACTCCTGATCGGGCCGTGGACGCCCGTGGTGCTGGCCCTCCCGGTGACGTGGTGGCTCTACGACACGCCGTACTGGATGGGGTGGTTCGGGATTCCGACGCCGGACACCGGTCTGCTGCCGAACCGCGCCGCGCTGCTGAGCTACGGACTCGCCTTCGGCCTCGGCTGGGTGATGCATCGTCAGGCCGAGCTGTTGCTGCAGCGCATTGAGCGGTGGTGGGCGCTCTCCCTGGTGATGGCCATTGCCGCCACGGCGGCGTGCCTGGCAATGGGGGGCCTGACGCCGCGTCTTATGCCGGCGGCATTCGGGGCGCAGAAGCTGTACTTCGCCGCGCTCTACGCCCTGGGAGTGTGGAGTTGGACCTGCGGGCTCATCGGCCTTGGCTTGCACTTCCTGCCGGCGCTGTCGCCCACGCGCCGCTACCTCGCCGATGCCTCGTACTGGATCTACCTGGCCCACCTCCCGCTGCTGCTCGGATTGCAGCTCCTGATGCGCGACTGGCGGCTCCCCTGGCCGGTGAAGTTTGTGCTGCTCCTCGGGACGACGATCCTGCTCCTGCTCCTCTCCTATCACTGGTTGGTGCGTTCGACCTTCGTCGGCGCACTTCTCAACGGCCGTCGCCATCCGCGTGCCTGGCCAACTCCCTCCAACACTGGAACAACTCTGATGCGTGCACTTGCCCTGCTTCTTCTGATGCCTGCGGCGCTCGGTGCGCAGGCGCCTGCTCCACCGGCCGCGATGCCGCTGCCCACTTTGCTGGCGCGCTATGCAGCGGCGAGTGGCCCGCTCGACAAGATCCAGAATCGTCGCGTTGCGATGAAGGTGACCGGGATCCTGCCCGAGGCGATCCCGGTCGTGAGCGAGGCGATGCGTCCGAACCTGCTCCGCAAGGACGCGACCGTGGCGGGGGCGGTGCAGATCACCGCGACCGACGGGGCGAAGCCGTGGCGCATCGACCCCTTCGCCTCACGCGACGGCAAGGCGACGGACGTGCCGGCCGCGGAGCTGGCGGACTTTCTCGAAGAGACCGACTTCGACGGGCCGTTGATCGGTGCCGCGGCGAAGGGAATCGTGGTGACCTACGCCGGACCGAGAGTGGTCCAGGTGCGTGGCACCGCCATCCCGGTGCATGCCGTGAACGTGCGTTGGCCGAATGGCCGCACGGCCACGGTGCACCTGGACGCGCGGAGCTATCTGGAGGTGTTGCGAATGCAGCGCCGGCCGGTCATGGGGCGCGACGCGTCGATGAGCATCACGAGCGGTGACTATCGCGTCGTGCAGGGAATTCAGGTGCCATACGTGATGGAGATCATGGTGGAGGGATCGCCTGCGCCGGTGCGTCTGCAGATCGACAAGGTCGAATTCAATGTGGCAATCGATCGGGGGCGGTTTCGTCGGCCGTAGGGAGCGAGGACTACATTGCACCAGCACCTTCGCCGGGAGCATCACCGTGCACGACGCTGAACACGTTCACCCGCTGGAACGTATGCCGCTGCCGAGGCCGCTGCTGTTGTCGATGCTCTGGGTCAGCGTCACCCTCTGTTACCTCTACGGCGATTACTTCGGCTTGTACGTGCCCGGAAAGATCCAGCAGCTGCTCGACGGCCGAATGGGTCCCCTCGGCGCGGTGACCCAGCAGGTGCTCCTGGGCACCGCGACGATGATGGCGATGCCGTCGCTGATGGTCGTGCTCTCGCTGGTGCTGGCGCCGCGGGTGAGCCGGTGGCTGAACATCGTGGCGGGGGTGTTGTTCACCGCGAGCATGCTGCTCACGATGCCGGGCGCGTGGCGCTTCTACCTTCTGCTCGGAGTCATCGAGGTGGCGCTTACCGTGAGCATCGTCTGGATGGCGTGGACGTGGCCGAGGCGTGCCGCATGAGCCGCACCTCGACGCGCAGTGCCGGGCTGATCTATCTTGTGGTTGTTGTGACCGGGTTGTTCACCCTCGGCATCGTCCCCTCGCGGCTCCTCGTCGACGGTGACCCGACGCGCACGGTGCAGAATCTGGTGGCGAACGAATACCTCTGGCGGCTGGGGATCGTCTCCGGCTACGTCTGTTACACCGCGTTCCTGCTGCTCCCGCTGGAGCTCTACCGCGTGCTGCACCACGTGAGTCCACGAGCCGCGGTCGCGATGGTGGCACTGGCGGCGGTCAGCGCACCGATTGCGTTCCTGAACCAGGTGCACCTGCTGGACATTCTCACGTTGATCGGCAATGCGTCGCTCACCCCCGAGGTGATGGCGGCAGGGGTGTCGGCGGAGCTCTCGACCTACCAGAACGGCCAGTTGATGGCGCAGATCTTCTGGGGGCTGTGGCTCTTGCCGTTCGGCTACCTGGTCTATCGCTCGGGGTTTCTCCCGAAGGCGCTCGGCGTGGTGCTGATGGTGGGCGGCGTCGGCTATGTCACGCACTTCGTGGCGACGATGCTGCTCCCCGGCTATCCGGAAATGGCGATTGTTCGCTGGATCCGGAAGCCGGCAGGGCTGGGTGAGATGGGCGCCGCGTTGTGGATGGCGGTGCGGGGAGCGGGAAGGACGCGGGCGGCGTGACCTCGATTGCCCTCGTCGCCCACCGGTCGGGGAGCGGGCCTGCGTTCATCGGCAGCGCGTCGCATGGTGACGCGTCTGAGATCTTCCACCCGAGCCGCGCTACACGAATCGCCGAAAAGTCGAACTGATCGCTCCGATCTGCTCGGCACTTAACCCCGTCACCTTCGCCTCCGGCTCCCACGTCGTCAGCGCGGCATCGACCTCACCGAGGATCTCGGCGCCGTCATGCGGGACATCGAAGGCACGCCCCACCGCGAGCAGGTCGTCGCGGGTGAAGTCGTCGTCCTTGCCGCCGACGGTCATCTGGTGGGTGAGCGTCCAGTTGCTGCCGTAGGCCCAGGTCACGTCGAAGGCGGGGGCGAGGCGCCAGCGGCCGTCGGGTCCCATCAGGAAGGCGATGTTCTTGACGTGATCGTCCTGATTGCGTGCGGCAAGGTTGAACACCATGCGCCGGAACGCCTGGTCGATCGCGGGCTGGCCCATGCCGAGGGTGCGGATGGTGCGGAAGTAGTCTTCGTAGGAGACCAGCTGCCGGATGTTGTAGTCGGCGTGAAGGAGGCCGCCGAGGGAGTGCAGGTGGATGCGCTCGCTCCCGTCGCGATCGAACCGCTGTGTCATGAAGTGGGCGAAGTCGCGCTCGTGCAGCAGGTGGCACTCCGCCATCTCGATGCCCGCGGCGCGTGCCATCTGCGCGTAGGCGTACTCGATGCGGCCGAACGGTCCCGGCGCGAACGCCTTGTCGAGCGCGTGGCCGCCCTGGCCGGCGGAGACGCCGTCGAACTTGATCAGCCACTGCTCGTCACCGGCGGCTGCAGGCGCAAAGGCCGACTTCACCCGACCGAGCGCGCGGTTCCACTGGATCAGCGCCTTGGCGCGCGCACCGCCGGCACTCGCGCCGACACGCATCATCTCCGGGACGGCCACAGCCGGGTCACCCTCGATCACGCGCCGTGCCTCGGCGACGAGCTGCGCCACCGAGAGCGCTTCTTCCGCTTCGCGACTCGCCTGCCGATCGAGCGGCGGCGTGAACTCGAGTGCGCCCATCGCGCGCCTGCCGATATAGAGCAGTCGCTGTACCGGACTCAGCGCCGCGGCGGGCGTGCCGCGCTGCTCGAAGTAGCGCTTGATGACCGCGTTGCCGAACGCATCGGGAAGGGAATCGGCGAGCACACCCGGCAGTCCGGCGAAGGCCTCGACGCGCTGCAGCTCGGGAAAGGCGACGGGCCCGCTCTGGGTGAGGGGGAGGTGGATGGGGGAGATCTCAAGCCCCGAGCGTCGGAATGGCTCGCTGTACTCGAAGGTGACCGCGCCGAGGCGGTCCTCGGCGACCGCGCCAACGTGCTGCCCCCAGAGGTGCACGCTCGCGACGGTGTACTCCGTCGCCGGACGGCGCCGCGGCGCGCGCTGCGGAACGTCAGTCACTGGTGGGTCCGCTGCTCCGGCGGCGTGGTCGGCCGGCGCGTTGCCGCTCGCGGCCGGCCATCGACGCGAGCTGCAGGGGCGAGACGAGTGGTGCCGGGAGGAAGGCGTCCAGCGCGTCGACGCGGCCCAGGGCACGGAGGATCCTCACGACGGTCTCGAAGGTGGGGTTCGCCCCTGATTCGGCGCGCTCGACCGTGCGGATGGCGACGCCGGCCTCGCTCGCGACTTCGGCGACGGTGCGATTCTGCTGGAGCCGGTAGCGCTTGAGGCGCTCGCCGGCCTCGCGGAGGATCTCGTCGGTGGTGGCGGATGGGGTGTGTGGGTGCATGGCTGATGCTCCATGTAAACCAGCTTTTGTGACGCTTTATTGCATCATAGTGCTTAAAGACGTCGTATAATGCAGATAATACTGGCATGAGTGAAAGAATGCAATACAAATAGCCAACAATCCGACTTTCCAGTCAGATTGTTGGCACAAATTAGCTTATTGCGACATTTATGACTCTTACAAACCTACTACTATCCTACTTCTACCTCGGCAACCAACTCCCCCCACTCACCAACTCCGCCACCACATCCTCGCTGGTCCGGTCCGCTGCCTCGGCCGCGAAGTTCGTCATCACCCGGTGCCGGAGCACCGCCAACGCCACGCTCTTCACGTCGTCCAAGTCCGCCTGCGGCCGGCCATCCATCGCGGCGCGCGCCTTGGCGCCGAGCACCAGGTACTGCGACGCACGCGGCCCGGCACCCCACTCGACATACTCGCGCACCAGCGGCGGCGCCTCGGCCTCGTTCGGCCGCGTCATCCGCGCCAGCAGCACCGCAGCCGAAATCAGCGACTGGCTCACCGGAATCCGCCGCACCAGCGACTGCATCGCCGAGAGCTCGGCACCGTCGAAGACCGGCTTGACCGTCGGCATCCGTGAGCCGGTGGTCTGCGCCACGATCGTCTCCTCCTCGCTGCGCGACGGATAGCCGAGCCGGAGCTCGAGCATGAAGCGGTCGAGCTGCGCCTCGGGGAGGGGGTAGGTCCCCTCCTGCTCGATCGGATTCTGCGTGGCCAGGACAAAGAACGGCGCGGGGAGCGGGTAGGTCTGCCCGGCGACGGTCACCGTCCGCTCCTGCATCGCCTGGAGCAGGGCGGCCTGGGTCTTCGGCGGCGTCCGGTTGATCTCGTCGGCCAGGACCACCTGGGCGAAGATCGGCCCCGGGACGAAGCGGAAGTGCCGCTTGCCAGTCGCCGGATCCTCCTCGACCAGCTCAGTCCCGGTGATGTCGCCCGGCATCAGGTCCGGGGTGAACTGCACCCGGTTGAAGGAGAGGTTCAGCGCCTCGGCCACGGTCGAGACCAGCAGCGTCTTGGCCAGCCCCGGGACACCCACCAGCAGGGCATGCCCCCCGCCCAGAATGGCGGTCAGGACCCCGTCCACTGCCTCGGTTTGCCCGACCACCCGCTCGGCAACCTGGGTCCGGAGGGCAGTGACACCCTCGGCGAGCCGCCGGAGCTGGGTGAGGTCGTCTGGGGCGGTCGGAGCGGTCATCGGAGGTCCGGAAGGAGGTTTGGTGAGGGGGGAAGATAGGGGGGCCAGAAGCCCGATGATCGATCATCGATGATCGATCATCGATCATCCCTTGCCGACCTCGGTACGCCCCCCCTGCGGATGGGGTTTCGCGGGGGTCGTTTTCGCTTGCGAAATATTTCACAAGCCCATACCTTCCCGCCCGTGAAACCCCGTGATTCGGGCAATCGAGCCATGGGAGAGGGGTGGGTCTACGTCTCCCACGGGATCACCTTCGCGGTGGTCGTGACCCTCTCCGCGTTGGGCGGCGTCTGGCTCGATCGACGCCTCGGCACGATGCCGCTTGCGACCCTCGTCGGCACCATCGGCGGGACGGCCTGGGTCGGGGTCTGGCTCTTCGCCAAGTTGCGCGGCGGGAAGGGGCCCAAGGAGCCACCCGCTGGGTAGCCGAGCGCTGGTCGGCGCGGTCGCGACCGCCGTGGTGAGCTTGGCGGCGTGGCTGGCAAGTGGGAGGGCAGGGGCGACGGGTGCGGCCACGGCCGGCCTCGTGGCGACGCTGCTCTCGCTGCTGGCGGTCCGGTTGGTCAAGCGGACCGGGCGCGAGCCGACGGTGGACCAGTTGATGGTGTATGGCATCGGCGTGGTGCTGCGGATGCTCGGTGTGCTGATCATTGCGGTGCTGGTGATGCGCGACCCGGAACGCTTTCCGGTGCTGCCCACCGCCCTGGGATATCTGGGAGTGATCCTCCCGCTTCTGTATCTGGAGACACGGCTGCGATCATGAGTGGCGAGAGCGAAGGGTTCAGCATTGCCGAGATGATGTTCCACCACACGGCCGACGCCCATGAACTGGACTTCGGCGGGTACATCATTCATCTCCCGCGCTGGGAGCCGGTGCACATCGGCAGCATGGCCATCGACCTCTCGCCGACGCGCCACGTCGTCTTCCTCGTGCTGGCCGCGATCATCGTCGTGGCGCTGATGTGGACCACCGCCAACGGCGTCGAGAAGGCGCGCAAGGCCGGTGTCCCGCCGAAGGGCTTCGCCGGGATGATGGAGATGGTCGTCCTCTACGTGCGGAACGAGATCGCCATCGCCAACATCGGCGAAGAAGAGGGCCGCCGCTGGGCGCCCTTCATCATGACGCTCTTCTTCCTGATCCTCGTCTCGAACTTCCTTGGCCTGATTCCGTTCGGCTCCTCGCCGACCGGCAATCTCGCGATGACCGGCGCGCTGGCGTTCATCGTGCTGCTGGCCATCGAGATCGGCGGGATGTTCAAGCTCGGCTTCAAGGGCTACATGGGCACGATCTTCCCGCACGTCGAGGGGCTCCACGGCGCCGGCGCCGTCGCGATGTCGATCGGCATGGCGCCGATCGAAGTCCTCTCGAAGCTGGTCAAGCCCTTTGCGCTCGCCGTCCGACTCTTCGGCAACATGGTCGCCGGCCACTTCGTCCTGCTCTCGCTCTTCGGCATCGTCTTCATGTTCAGCGGCCTCGGCCTGATCGGCAGCGGCGGCATCGCGCTGATCACTGGCGCGGTGGTCGTCGGCATCATGTTCCTCGAGCTGATCGTGGCGCTGCTGCAGGCGTATGTCTTTGCGCTGTTGAGCGCGGTGTTTATCGGGATGATGCAGCACGAGCACTAGAAAGCGGTCGTAGGTCGTAAGTCGTAGGTCGTAAGTCTCGGGAGTGGTGTCATCCTGAGCGAAGTCCGCGCAGCGGACGAAGTCGAAGGACCTACGACCTAAGACCGAAGACGTACGACCTATGACTTACGACTTACGACCTGTTCCACCCCGGCTCTCCGTGCATCCAGGAGTTCCGGCTTCGAGGCGGTGACCGTCACCGCCCAGGAGGTTGGGCCTCGGCCCGTTGACCTCCATCGTATGGCCGCTCGTTCCGGAAGAGACGAGATGGCTGGCGCGCGATGCAGATCCTTGACTCATCTTCCCTGGCTTTACGGACTACCAAAATGATGATGAACCTCCTGATGCAGACTGGTGAGATGTCGGAAGCGGCGGCGAAGTTGATCGGCGCGGGCTATGGTCAGCTCGGCGCCGGCATCGCGATCGGCCTCGCCATCCTCGGCGCGGGTCTCGGCCTCGGCCGGATCGGTGGCCAGGTGGCCGAAGGGATCGCGCGGCAGCCGGAAGCGGCGGGCGAGATCCGCGGCGCGGGCCTGCTGATCGCCGTCCTCCTCGAAGGCGCCACGATCATCGCGCTCGTCTTCGCCCTGCTCTTCAAGGTCATTAAGTGATCATCCCGATGCTGCTCCTCAGCACGGAAGGTGGGGAGGGGCTTCCTGGCCCCTTCCAGCCGACCCCGGCGCTTGCGGTGTGGACGGTGGTGGTCTTCGCGGTGGTGTTGTTCATCCTCGCGAAGAAGCTCTTCCCGGTGATCGTCCGCGCGACGGCCGACCGCGAGGAGACCATCCGGCTGCAGCTCGCCGAGGCGAAGCAGATGCATGCCGAAGCCCAGGCGGCGCTCGAGGAACAGCGTCAACTGCTGGCGGGCTCGCGTGGCGAGGCGACGGCGATGCTGGCCGAAGCGCGTCAGGCGGCCGAGCGCGAGCGCACGCTTGCCGTCGAGAAGACCCGTGCCGAGCAGGATGAGATGCTGGCGCGTGCCCGTCGCGAGATCGAGGCGGAGAAGGGCCGTGCCGTCGCCGAGCTCCGTCGTGAGGCGGTGGATCTGGCGATTGCGGCCGCCGGCAAGGTCGTCGGGCAGTCGCTCGACAGCGCCGCCGATCGCAAGCTGGTCGAGGAATACCTCGGGTCGATCGGGAAGTCGGCGTGAGGGAAGTCACCATCGCCCGCAACTACGCCGAGACGCTGCTGTCGCTGGCGAAGCACGCGGGGGCTCCGGAGGCGTGGGGCACCCTGATGGACGAGGCGACCGCGGCACTGGGTACCCCGTCGATCGAGGCGGTGATGATGTCGCCGCGCGTCACCAAGGAGAAGAAGGTCGAGATCATCCGACTGGCCCTCCAGGGCGCCCCGTCGCCGTTCATCCTCTTCCTCGCCGCGGTGGTCAAGCGCGGCCGGCAGATGCTGTTGCCCCAGATCGCCGACGAGTACCGGACGCTGGTGGACGTGCAACTCAATCGCGTGCGGGCCGGGGTCACCCTGGCGCGCGACGTCGATGCCCTCACCCGGCAGGTGCTGGTGGAGCGGCTGAAGACGGCGATCGGCAAGGACGTGATTGCAGGCTTCGCGGTCGACCCGTCGCTGCTCGGTGGCGTGGTCGTGAAGATCGGCGATCGTGTCTACGACGGCTCGGTGCGGAAGCGCCTCGCGATGCTGCGCAACAAGCTCATCAGCCGCTGAATTCCGCGGTTGGACGGACCCGCGACGCCGCACGCAGCACTGGTGCGGCGTCGCTCGTTTCCGGGTATCCTTCGGGTCATCCCATGACCATCCTGACCACGCGATGCCTGCTGATTGCCGCCCTCTGCGCGCCTGCCACCCTCGGGGCGCAGCGGCCGTTTCCGGATGCCTGGTACAACGACGCCGGCGGCCTCACCCTCGGCGTCCGACTCCGCACGCCGCTGACGGAACACGGTGATCGGCATACCCTGCGCCTCGGCTGGTCGACCGGGCTCCTCTCGCCCCGCGACACGACGGTGAAGACGCTGCAGGCGTCGCTGACGCTGGAGAATCCGTTCCGGATTCAGCGGCTCGACGTCACGCAGCGGATCGACCTCTTCCGGCTCGACGGGCGGAGCGGCGCCTCCATCAGCATCGCGCAGCGCGACCGCGTCGGGGCCGCACTCCGCTGGGTCGCGGTGCACGACGATCGCTTCGTGGCGGGACCGACGTGGGAGGTCGGCGGCACCGTCGAAATTCCCGTCTGGATCGAACGCCATGGCACCATCGGCGCGTGGCAGACCCGCGCGCGCGGCACCGTCACCGGTGGCATCGAGTATCGCCGCCCGGGCGACGGCATCACCACGCGCACGCGCTACGACCTCCAGCCGTGGGGCAAGCTCGCGCTCGAGGCGATTGCGCGTCGCACGCTGTCGAGTCGCGTCGAGCTGGCGATGCGCGGCGCCCATGCGTCGTTGTTCAGCGCCGATCCGCTCCTGCCGCAACGACGGTTGTTCGTCGCCGGCGCCGACCCGTATGAGCAGCTCGCGAACCCGTTCCTCCGCGCCGACGGTGCGCCGCTGGTGCGCGGCGAGATGGCGGGACACTGGCACGAGGCGGGCGGCGGCAACCTCCGCGGCTTTGCGCCATCACTCTCGACCAACCACCTCACCTCGGTCAATGTCGAAGTGGTGGCCACCATCGCGCAGCCGAGGACGCCGCTCCTTTCGCGCGTCGCGCTCGTCGCCTTCGGCGATGCCGCGCGTCTCGGCGGCGAGCGCGGCCCCGGGGGCGATGGGACCTCGCTGGCGCTGCTGCTTCCGGTGCGCCGCATGTTGGTCGATGCCGGCGCCGGGCTGCGGCTCACGCACCGACTCTTCGGGATGGAGTTCACCAGCCGGCTCGAATTGCCGTTCTACGTCAACGACTCGCCCTGGGCCGCGTCCGAGCCGATGGACCGCGTCTCCGCGAAGCGCTGGCTCATCGGCATCGCCCCGGTGATCCGATGACCGACTTTGGCGGCGACCGTCGCTCCTTCTTCCGGCGCGCCCTCGGCAACGCCATGGAGCAAGTGGCCAAGGCCACGGAAGAGCGGATCGTCCAGAAGCGCTATGTCCGGCCGCCCGGTGCCCTCGGCGAGGTCGGCTTCCTCACGGCGTGCACCCGATGCGGCGCCTGCGCTGCCGCGTGCCCGGCCGGGTCGATCCTGCATGTGCCGTCCAGCGGCGGACTCGCCGCGGCCACGCCCTATCTCGAGCCGGCGCGGATCCCCTGCATCGCCTGCCCCGACATGCCGTGCGCGGTCGCCTGCCCGACCGATGCGCTGACGGTTCCGCCGAACGGGTGGGAGGGCCAACGGCTCGGCTGGATTGAGTTTCATCCCGATCGCTGCATTACGTTTGAAGGAAAGGAATGCGGGGTCTGCGTCCGCAGTTGCCCTGTCGGGGAACGGGCGCTCTCGCTCGACGAGGACGGCCGCCCCGTGCTCAAGGTCGAGGGCTGCGTCGCCTGCGGCGTCTGCGTCCGCGACTGCATCACCGTCCCATCGTCGTTCACCTTCCACATGCAGGGGTCGTGATGGCCGAAGTGCCGCGGCGGGTCGAGAAACCATGGGGCCACGAGCTCATCTGGGCGCACACCGACCGGTACGTGGGCAAGGTGCTCCACGTGAAGGCGGGGCACATTCTCTCCTGCCAGTACCATCACAAGAAGGACGAGACGATGCACGTCTTCTCCGGGGAGCTGATTCTCCGGACCTGGCCGCACGAGGGGGCGGAGCCGGTCGAGCGGCCGTTCCGCGCCGGCGACTCGGTGCACATCCCCGCGCTCACCATTCACCAGATCGAAGCCGTCGTCGACAGCGACGTGCTCGAGGCCTCCACGCCGGAGCTCGACGACCTGGTACGCATCAACGACCGCTACGGACGAGGCTGACGCGATGCAGGTGATCATTCCGACCGCAGGGAAGGGCACTCGGCTCCGGCCGCACACGCACCTCATTCCGAAGCCGATGCTGAAGGTCGCCGGCCGCCCGGTCATGGACTGGGTGATGGACAAGCTCGTCGGCCTCGACGTCGAGGAGCTCATCTTCATCACGGGGCACCTCAAGGACCAGGTCGAGGCGCACGCGCGGAGCAGCTATGCCATCCCCTCGCGCTTCATCGAGCAGAAGGTCCAGGACGGCACGGCCGGGGCGATCAACCTCGCGCGGCCGTTCATCCACGGCCCGGTGATGATCATCTTCGTCGACACCGTCTTCGAGGCTGACCTCTCGCTGGCGGAGACGGTGGACGCCGACGGGATCATCTGGGCCAAGGAAGTCGAGGACTACCAGCGCTTCGGCGTGGTGGTGACCGATGCCGACGGCTACATGACGAAGATCGTCGAGAAGCCGAGCGAGCCGATCTCGAAGCTCGCCAACATCGGCCTCTACTTCATTCGCGATGTCGAGGCGCTCTGGGCCGGGATCGACGCAGTCCTTGCCGCACCGGCGAACAAGGGCGAGTACTACCTGACCGACGCGTTCCAGCACATGATCGAGCACGGCAAGAAGATCCGCACCGCCGAAGTCGGCGGTTGGTACGACTGCGGCCAGCTCGAGACCACCATCGAGACCAACGGCATCCTCCTCGCGCAGGGCGCGGCGAAGCACGGCCCGGTCGGCGCCGACGTGCGGATCGTCGAGCCGGTGCTGATCGAGCCCGGCTGCACGCTGGAGCGCTGCACCATCGGGCCCAACGTGACGCTCGAGGCCGGCACGACGGTGCGCGATTCCACCCTGGCCAATGCCATCGTCGGCCCGGGGTGCACCATCGAGCGGAGCACGCTCGACCAGGTGATGCTGGGCGAGAAGGCCAAGGTCATCGGCTTCACCGGCTCCGGCAGCTTCGGGGCGCATACCGAGGTGCACGGCGCATGACGGCTGACTTGACCGCCCTGCTCGCGTCGTACCTCGACCTGGCACGCCACCTCGATCCGATGCGCCATCCCGACGGTGCCCCCGCCGAGACCCAGCAGCGCCTCGGTCGCTTCGACGCGCCATGGTTGGTGGCGCAGGCCGCCGCGCTCCGCAGTATCGCACACGCCATCGAGGACCTCGAGGATGTGGAGGCGCTCGACGACGAGGTCGATCGCACCGCGCTGCTCGACACCATTCGTGATGACATCCTTGCCCTCGAGGCGGTGACCCAGGCCGAGGCCGCCGACCCGACCCTTCCGCTGCGTCACGCCGTCGACGCGCTCGCCGTGCTGATGGACGAGGGCTTCAACGCCGAAGCGGAAGCTGCGCTGCGCGGCCGGATCGCGGCGTTGCCGGAATTTCTCGGTGGCGTCCAAGCCGACACGCGCCCGATCCCCGATCAGACCGCCGGCGACGCGCTGGCACTCGTGGCCCAGCTCGAGGACTTGCTCGACGAGGCGTCGGAGTACCTCGATGACATCGCCGTCCAGCCCGCGCTGGTGGCATTGGCCGAGCATCGTCGCTGGCTGGAGGTCGAGGCGCCGCGTGGTGGCGAGCCGGGACTCGGCGAGGACGCGCTGGAGCGCCGCCTCGCGATGCTCACGCACGAGCCGGTGGGCATCCGCGGCACCCTCCGCATTCTCGAACTGCGCCGTGCCGGCGTCGAGCGGTCGCTGCACGCCGTCGCCCTGGTGCTGGGCTCCGAAGATCCGCTCGCGCTCGTCACCGAGTTGCAAGAGAACGGGGAGATCGACTTCGAGGAACTCCCGACCGAGTGGACCGATACCTGGGAGCGGGTGCGTGGCGAGCTGGTCACGCTCGGGCTTCCCGCGACGGACGCGCCGTGCACCGAGGATCCAGTAGACGCCTTCGATCGCCATGCGCTTGGTGGCGAGGCGATCCGCGCGCATGCCGAGCTGATGCAGGAGGCAGCGCGCGGCGAACTGTCGAGCGTCATTCGGCGAGTGCTGGTCGCGCCTGGCCTCGCGATGGGATGGGGGCGCACCGTCTCGGCGCTGGTCCGCACCACGATCGTCGGTGGCAGTGAGGAGCAGCAGTTGATGATGTGCCACCGCGCGCTGATCGAGAGCGCAGCGGCAGAGGTCGATCTCCAGTTGCAGGCGCGGCGGATGGATCGCGAAACCGCCACCGCGTTCGTGCGCGAGGTGACCGGGCTCTCCGAGGTGGAGGCGCGCCTCGTGGTGCAGGAGGTCTCGTCGCAGCCGCTCGAGGCGCTGGCCGCCGCGCTCTCGCACGAGGCGTGGCAGTCGTGGTACGCCGAACAGGGCGGCGATCCGGTCGCCTTCATCGGGCGCGCGCTGCAGGGTGGCGGCCTCCCGGTGCGGCTCGCCCGCTGGGCGCTTGGCCAGGACTGACGCACCACTCCCGCGCCGCGTGCGCGGGCTTTCGCTGGTCTCGGGGCTCAACGACGCCTCGAGTGAAATGGTCTACCCGCTCCTTCCCGCCCTCATCGTCACCACACTGGGCGGGTCGGCCACCTCCCTCGCCGCCCTCGATGGTCTCGCGGACCTGACCGCCGCGCTGCTCCGCCTCCCGGCGGGGAAGCTCGCGGACCGTCGCGAGCGCAGGCCGTTGCTGGTGCTCGGCGGGTACGGCATCGCCGCGGCGGCACGTGCGCTGATCGCGGTCGCGAGTTCAGTCGGCATGGTGATCGGCCTCCGGATGACCGATCGGGTCGGCAAGGGGCTGCGGTCGCCGGGCCGAGATGCGATGCTGGCCGAGGCGGTGCCGGCTGCGCAACGCGGGCGCGCCTTCGGTTTTCATCGTGCGTTTGACCATGGCGGCGCGGTGGTGGGATCGTTGCTCGGGTGGGCGTTGCTGCAGTACGCCGGGCTGACGCCGCGCGCGGTCATCGGTTGGAGTGTGGTACCCGGAGTGCTCGCGATCCTGATGCTCTGGTGGACGCTGCGTGGCCGGGAGGCGCCCGTTGCCGAGGCACCGTTGGCGCCGCCGGTGAGCGGGTCCGCCGAGCGCGCCGCCACGGCCGCGTTCTGGCCACCGATCCTCGCGCTCACTCTGCTGGTCGTGAGCCGCCTCCCCGAGACGCTCCTGCTGCTCCACCTGCAGCAGCACGGCGTCGCGCTGGCGCTGATTCCGCTCGCGTGGGCCGGGCTGCACGTGGTCCGGAGCGCCTCGGCGTATCCGGCGGGGTGGCTGGTGGACCGGGTCGGCGAACGCGGCGTGGTGGTCCTCTCCGGCTCGCTCGCCGCGCTCGGCGCCTGGGCGCTGGGGGAGGCGCGGACGCCGGTCGCGATGATGGCGGTCTTCCTCGCCTTCGGGCTGGTGACCGGGATCGGCGAGCCCGCCGAGAAGAGCACCGTCGCCCGGCTGGCGCCCAAGGGAGCGGGGAGCGCCTTCGGTCAGGCGCAGGCGGTGACCGGCGTCACGTCGCTCGCGGCCGCGCTCCTCTTCGGCATGGTGGTCGACGCCCAAGGGACCGCCGCCGCGCTCTGGCTCTCGGCGGTGGCGGGGGTCGCGGCGACGATCGGCTGGTGGTTGGTCACGGCTCCGCAAAACAAATAAGCCATACAACGAAATCTCCGATCAGCGGCCGTGCCTCGCGCAATGCCGCTCGTATGCTCATTTTTTGACATTTCGTAAGACGTGCAATGATGCTTGCACCAAGGCGCGCATCGGTTAGCTTGGCCCCATTCGTGGTGGCCGAGTGTGCCACCCAGCCTCACCCTCTCGCGCCAGGATTCCCCGTGACGGACATCTCGCCCAACGACCGTGTCGACGCCCTGTTCGGGGTGGACACCTTCTCGAAGTCGGTGATGCAGAAGCGGCTCCCGAAGGCCGTCTACAAGTCGTTGCTCCGGACCATCGATCAGGGCGAGCCGCTCGACCCGCAGGTGGCCGACATCGTCGCCGCCTCGATGAAGGACTGGGCGGTCGAGCGCGGAGCGACCCACTTCACGCACTGGTTCCAGCCGCTGACCGGCCTCACCGCCGAGAAGCATGACTCGCTGGTGTCGCCCGACGGCATGGGTGGCGTGATCTACAACTTCTCCGGGGCCGACCTGACGCAGTCCGAGCCGGACGCGTCGTCGTTCCCGTCGGGCGGCCTCCGCGGGACCTTCGAGGCCCGCGGCTACACGGCGTGGGATCCGACCTCGCCGGCGTTCCTGAACCGGAACGGCAAGGCGGTCACCCTCTGCATCCCGACCGGCTTCGTCTCGTGGACCGGTGAGGCGCTGGACACCAAGATCCCGCTGCTCCGCTCGATGGAAGCGCTCTCGAAGCAGGCGATGCGGATCCTCCGCCTCTTCGGCTCCGACACCGGCGTCTCGCGCGTCCTGACGACCCTCGGCCCCGAGCAGGAGTACTTCCTGGTCGACAAGGAGCTCTTCTACCGCCGTCCCGACCTGGTGACCTGCGAGCGCACGCTCTTCGGGGCGCGGCCGCCGAAGGGGCAGCAGCTCGAGGACCACTACTTCGGCGCGATTCCGGCCCGTGTGCTGGCGTTCATGGCCGAGGTCGAGGAGGAGCTGTTCCGCGTCGGCGTGCCGGTGAAGACGCGCCACAACGAAGTCGCGCCGGGGCAGTATGAGTTGGCGCCGCTCTTCGAGGTGTCGCACATCGCGTCCGACCACCAGATGGTCACGATGGAGATCCTGCGCCGCGTCGCCGAGCGTCACGGCCTCAAGGCGATCCTGCATGAGAAGCCGTTCGCCGGCGTCAACGGCAGCGGCAAGCACAACAACTGGTCGATCGCGACGGACACCGGCGTCAACCTGCTCGATCCGCAGGATGACACGCACACCAACATGCAGTTCCTGGTCTTCCTCTGCGCGGTGATCCGCGGCGTCGACATCCACGCCGACCTGCTGCGTGCCTCGATCGCGGCCGCCGGCAACGACCACCGCCTCGGCGCCAACGAGGCGCCGCCGGCGATCATCTCGATCTTCCTCGGCGAGATGCTCTCCGACATCCTGGCGCAGGTCGAGCAGGGCCTCCCGAAGCGCACCATCAAGGGCGGCACCATCGACCTCGGGGCCAAGTCGCTGCCGCAGATCCCGCGGCACTCGGGCGACCGCAACCGCACCTCGCCCTTCGCCTTCACCGGCAACAAGTTCGAGTTCCGCGCCGTCGGCTCGACCGCCTCGGTGGCGTGGCCGACGATGGTCTTCAACGCCATTGCCGCGGAGTCGCTCGACTTCATGGCGACCGAGCTCGAGAAGGCCGCCGGCAACAACCCGACGCCGGCCAAGCTGCAGACCGCGGTGCTTGGCGTCCTGAAGAAGGTCCTCAAGGAGCACAAGCGGATCGTCTTCGACGGCGACGGCTACTCGCAGGACTGGCACAAGGAGGCGGAGAAGCGCGGCCTGCCGCACCTCCGCGATTCGGTCGAGGCATTCCCGGTCCTCAAGGCGAAGAAGACGGTCGACCTCTTCAAGAAGTACGGCGTGCTGAACAAGGCCGAAGTGGACTCGCGCTACCACATCTCGGTCGAGAAGTGGGTCAAGCAGCTGACGATCGAGGCGGAGATGATGGTGTCGATCGCCCGGACGCAGATCCTCCCGGCCGCGTTGAAGCACCAGACGCTGATCGCCGAGGCGGCCACGGCCACCGAGGCCGCCGGCGTCGACTGCGAGGACACGGTGGAGGCGCTGGAGCAGTTCACCGGCCTCGTTTCGGAGTTGCGCACCTCGCTCGCCGCCCTTGATGCGGCCGTCGCCCACGAGGACGCCGACCCGATGAAGCACGCGCAGCAGATCAAGGTGAAGGTCCGCCCGGCGATGGCCGACCTCCGCACGGCGGTGGACACGCTGGAGACGCACGTCGACGCGGGGCTGTGGCCGATGCCGACGTATCGGGAACTGCTGTTCTTGAAGTAAGGACGAGAAGCGAGAAGCGAGAAGCGAGAAGCGAGAAGCGTGGCCCGGCGGAGAGATCTTCCCGCTGGGCCACGCTTCTGGCTTGCTGTGGATCATGCACGGCTCTGACATTGTCCCCCCCCCCCCCCCCCCCCCCCCCCCCCCCCCCCCCCCCCCCCCCCCCCCCCCCCCCCCGCTTCGCGTCCCGGGTGGTGGGGGCCTGCCTGGGGAGGGGCCAGCCGCCGGCCGCGGGCCGGCAGTCGTCGGATCCTGATCTGGCAGCCGGCGGGCTGACCCCCTTCGCGTTGAACAGGGTGAGGCTGCGCCTGGAGCGGTGTAGGGCGCGCCGCCCCCCCTTGCTGGGTGCGGCCAGCGGGGGGAGCCCCACGCCTTCAACAGGCCGGAGGCAGCAGTGGGGCGGGGGGTGGGGTCGCGGGGAGGGCCCTGGACGCCGCTGCGCCAGTTCGGCAGACCCCGTCGGGCTATGACTTTCGCTACCGGCGCCGCCCATAGCGGGCGCGCGACTCAGCAGCAGCGATTCGGTCCACCCTCGTATCTGGCCTTCAGGTAGACGTCGAAATACTCCCGTTCCGTCGGCATCGGCGCCCCGGGATGGGCCTCCCGCACGTGCGCGCAGTACGCCGCGTAGTCCGGCATGCCGAGGATCCGGCGCATGGCGGTGAAGAGGCCCGCGAGCTTCATCACGCCGCCGGCACCTGGTGATCGATCATCGATGATCGATCATCGATGATCGATGATCGCCTCGTCCATACTCGAACCCCACTCACCACCACCGCCCACGTCACCAGCACGAACGCCGCGACGAGCACGGCGTTGATGCGGTCGTTGAGGATCAGCCGCGACGCGGTCGCCTGGACCATCGTCCCGTTGGCGGCGTCGGTGGCGAGCTTGGTGGCGTGCGCCAGGAAGCCGATGCGCGGATCGGTGTGGAAGAGCTTCTGCCATGAGGCGGTGGTGGTGACCAGCAGCACCCAGCAGAGCGGGAGGATGGTGGTCCAGGCGTACCGCGCGCGGCCGCTGCGGATGATCAGCGTGGTGGCGACGGTGAGCGCCACCGCCGCGAGCAGCTGGTTGCTGATGCCGAAGAGCGGCCAGAGGGCGTTGATGCCGCCGAGCGGGTCCTGCACCCCCTGGAGGAGGAACCACCCCCAGGCGGCGACGATCGCCGCCGAGGCCAGGACGGAGGCGGGGTACCACGAGGTGCGGCCCAGCGGCTTCCAGACGTGACCGGCGAGTTCCTGCACCATGAAGCGGCCGACGCGGGTGCCGGTGTCGACGGTGGTCAGAATGAAGAGCGCCTCGAACATGATGGCGAAGTGGTACCAGAGCGCGGTGAGCGACGGACCGAACGCGCCGGCAAAGACCTGCGCCATCCCCACGGCCAGTGACGGCGCGCCGCCGGTGCGGGCCAGCAGCGAACCCTCGCCCATCTGGGCGGCGAGCGCCTCGAGTTGTCCGGGCTCGAGGACGAATCCCCAGCCGCGAATGGTCACGATGGCGGCGTCGATGTTGCCGCCGAGGATCGGCAGCGGGGCATTCATCGCGAAGTAGACGGCCGGGTCGAGCGACGCCGCGGCGATCAGCGCCATGATCGCGACGAACGACTCGGTGAGCATCGCGCCGTAGCCGATGAGGCGCGTGTCCGTCTCGCGGTCGACCATCTTCGGCGTGGTGCCGCTCGCGACCAGCGCGTGGAAGCCGGAGATGGCGCCACAGGCGATCGTGATGAAGCAGAACGGGAAGAGCGACCCGGCGAAGATCGGCCCGCTGCCATCGGTGAAGCGGGTGAGCGCGGGGAGGCGGATCTCCGGCAACGTCAGCAGGATGCCGAGCGCCAGCGCGATGATGGTGCCGACCTTGAGGAAGGTCGAGAGATAGTCGCGGGGGCAGAGCAGCATCCAGACCGGGATCACCGAGGCGATGAAGCCGTAGGCGATGATTCCCCAGCCGATGGTGAGGCCGTCGGCGGTGAACATCGGCGCCAGCGTCGGCGACGCGGCGACGTAGCGGCCGCCCACCAGCGCGGCCATCAGCATGATGATGCCGAAGACCGACGCCTCGACCGTCTTCCCCGGCCGCCAGACCTTCATCCAGAAGCCCATGATCAGGGCGATCGGGATGGTGCAGAGGATGGTGAAGACGCCCCACGGCGAATGCTCGAGCGCGCGCACCACGACCAGCGCCAGCACCGCGAGGAGGATCACCATGATGGCGAGGATCGCGATCATCGCGAGGATGCCGGTAGTGGCGCCGAGCTCCTCCTTCGCCATCTGGCCGAGCGACTTGCCGTCCTGGCGCATCGAGCCGACCAGGATCACGAAGTCCTGCACCGCGCCGCCGAGGATCACGCCGATGATGATCCAGAGGGTGCCGGGGAGATAGCCGAATTGCGCGGCGAGGACGGGCCCCACCAGCGGGCCGGCGCCGGCGATCGCGGCGAAGTGGTGCCCGAAGAGCACCCACTTGGTGGTCACCACGAAGTCGCGGCCGTTGGCGTGGCGGTGCGCCGGCGTGATCCGGGCATCGTCGAGCGCCATAACGCGCGCGGCGAGGAAGCGCGAGTAGAAGCGCCAGGCGATCAGGTAGGAGCCGATCGCCGCGAGCAGCAGCCAGGCGGCGGAGATGGTCTCGCCGCGATGCAGGGCGATCGCACCCCACCCGGCCGCGCTGGCGAGGGCGGCGACGATCCAGAGGATGTTGGGCATGGCCGTGAAGGTAGTGCGGGCTCCGGAGTGGCGCGAGGCTCGGCCGCTAACGTGCCGTCAGCGCCGCCACCGTCTCGTCGACCCAACGCGCCATCGGCGGGCGCATCCGCACGGCCGACGCGTTGACCATCAGGACGACGGTGATCTTCGACGCAGGGTAATAGCGCAACTCCGTGAGATAGCCCGGGAAGAAGCCGCTGTGCCCTCGCACCGGACCCGCCGCGGTGCTGTCGCGGAGGATCATGCCGAGGCCGTAGTTCGTGCCCGCGCCGAGCATCCGCGCCGGCGTGCCATGCGTCGCCTGGGCGAGCAGCGAGTCGCCGTGAATCGCGCCGCCGAAATACGCTGCGCCCCAGCGGGCGGCATCGGCCGCGCTCGCGGCATAGCCTCCACCGGCACCCTCGAATTGCGGGTTGACGATCATCACGCCGCCGTCGAGCATCGCGTCGCGGCCGCCGAAGGGATTCTGCGCACCGGCATACCCCTGCACCACGCCGGGAAGCGTCCGTGAATCCGAGGGGAGCGTGTTGGTCAGCTTCATCGGTACCAGGAAGCGGCGGCGAATCTCGTCGTCGATCGGCTTCCCGGTGATCCGCTCCAGCACCAGCGCGAGCACCAGGTAGTTGGTGTCGGAGTAGTCCCACCCGGCACCGGGGGCAAACGGTGGCGTGGCGCCGTGCAGGTAGCGCACCTGGTCGCGCGGATCCCAGACGCGGCCGGGGTCGGACGTCAGCGTTGCGGTGAACTCGGGGCGAAATTCGTAGCGGACAATTCCCGACGTGTGCGTCATCAGCTGCCGCACGGTGATGCTCGACGCGTTGGCGACCGAGTCCCACCATCCCTGTCCTCCCACATACCGGCTCACCGGCGCATCGAGCGAGAGCTTTCCCTCGCGCACCAGCTGCATCGCGACGGCGGCGACGTAGCTCTTCCCGACGCTCCCCATCAGCAGTCGTGCATCGGGGCGCATCGGCTGCTTCAGGGCGGTGTCGGCCATGCCGCTGGCGATGGCGACGACCCGGCCATCGGGGAAGGCGACGCCCAGGACCGCCCCGGGGACACCGGTCGCGGTGCGATAGCTGTCGAGGCGGGCCTGCAGGGTGCGCTCGACCGTGTCCTGCGGGGCGAGCGTGGCGAGCGCGAGGAGCAGGAGAGGAGTCATGCCTCAAGGATACGGCAATGGTCGGGGCCGGGTTTCCCCGACCCCGACCCCTCGGGTTCACTTCGCCGGCGACACCGCCGTGACGAGGCCTCTCGCGGAGCCGATCCACTCCACGGCCATGCCACGTGCCGCGAGCCGTGCGATCAGCGCCGCCTGCTCGACCTGGTGCGTCGGGGCGCCCGCCGCCGGGAGGTAGAGCCACTTGAGCGTCGGCGAGTAGACCGCCATCGCGCCGACGAGGTCGGGCGCCGTGAACGGCTCGAGCCAGAGCGAGTCGCTGCCGACCCGAATCCAGCGCGGCGTGGTCACGACTGTCCCGGACGCGGCGCGCCCCGTGACGCGCCGGATGATCGGCGCCGCGCCAGGCGCCACGTAGAGCGGCTGCGCTTTGCCGGTGAACCACCGCGCGCCGCCATTCGCGGGGGACGGAATCGTCGCGATGCCGGCGCCGACCGGGACACCCGGTGCGACCTGCGCGAGCCACGCGGTGACCAGTCCGACCGCGCCCTCGTGCTGTGCCGTCTCCATCAGGACCCACGCTCCGCCGATCTGCACCGCGCCCGGGGTGCCCAGCATCGGCGGCGTGGTGGCGAAGCGCTCACGCACCAGCTTCCCCATCGAGGCGAGATCGACCTGCCACATCGGCCGCTGTTCGGTGGCGAGGTAGGCCCGCGCGAGCGAATCGCTGATGGCGAAGGAGTCGGCCGGGGCGGGGGCGTTGGCGACCATCGCCAGCACGGTCATCCGCTTGTAGGGCACGCCGAGCCGGCGCACATCGCGCTGACGCGGCAGCAGCACGCCGGGCGCGATGCGCTGCCACCCGGAGTACCAGAACTCCACCTCGTGGCGCCCCCACGGTGCGAGGCCGAAGTCGGCGATCTCGTCGGCGTGGAAGCGCACCATGGCCGGCAGCGCGTCGCTGCGCCGCACGAAGAGCGTCGCAGGCCAGCCATCGACGGTCGCCTGCAGCCGCGCGTGCGCCGCGCCGTCGATCGTGGTGTCGGCCAACTGGCGCAATGCGGGATCATGGCGCAACTGGAGCACCAACCGCTCCGGCGCGAAGGCAAAGAGCTCGCGGCGTTCGTCGACATACGCGAGGTTGAGCGGGCCCCACGCCGGGGCGGCGTTCGGCGCCGCTGGCATCAGTCGCACGGCAATGGTGTCGCGCACCACGTCGACGATCGCCGTCGCGGGTCCGCCGCCGAGGAACTGGCGTGTGTTGCGCCAGGCGCGGGTGGTGTAGTCGCGCAGCTCGACATTCCGCTCGTAGGACGGAAGGTCCGCAAACGGGCGATTCGCGAAGGTGGTGCGCGCCCACTGCGTCATCATGTCGAGCCGGAGCGAGCGGATGCCGCGGAGCGCCGAGTCGCCACCCATCCGGGCGATGGTGCGGTCGAGGAGGGTGGCCGCGTCCTGCGAAGGCCGAGGCATCTGGGCGGAGCCGGTCAACGGGATTCCGACCAGGAGAAACTTGAGGAGCAGGAATGCGCGCGACATGTCGCCTCAGGGGAGATGGTGACCAGTGACCAGTGACCAGTGACCAAGGCGCAGTTCCGGGTTACTGGTTACTGGTGACTGGTCACTGGTGCAGCCAGAGATCTCACCCCTCTCACGTCCCGTCTCAACGCCCCGTGGGGCGAGTCGCGTCCTCGCGGGGTGAACCGCGGCCCGACCGGCCCATTCCGGCGCTAGCTTCTTGGCATGGCCTCCTCCGAACGCCCTGCGCCCCGCGCCGCCACCTGGCTGCTGCTCGCCGTCTTCGGCGCGCTCACGCTGCTGACGGCGGCTCAGGGCTATCTCTCGCGCAAGGCCTCGGGCGAGGCGGCGAGGCTCGGCGATGTCCTCGCCGTCGGGGCGGCGGCCTGGGTCGGCTGGCTCTGCCTCGCCCCGCTGATCATCGCGCTCGGTCGACGGGTCCCGTTCAGTCGGACCACGTGGCTGCGCGCGACGGTGGTCCATACGTTGGCAATGACCGTCTGCTACGTCGTCTCGGTGTTCGTGCTGATCTGGATCTCCCTGCAGCTCCTGTCGCCAACGGAAGCCCTGACGCGCGAGATGATCACGCGCACGCTCCTCACCTCGTCGCGACTCTCGCTGGCGATCTTCACATACGTCACCATCCTGGCGCTCGACCACGTGCTGCTGACGCGCGAGGCGCTGCGCCTCCGCGAACTGCAGGCCTCGCGCCTCGAAGCCACCGCGACGCAGGCCCGACTCGACGCGCTGGCCGCGCGCCTCGAACCGCACTTCCTCTTCAACGCGCTGCAATCGGTGAGCGCGCTCATCGACAGCGACCCGGCGCGCGCCCGCACCATGCTGGCCCAGATCGGCGACTTGTTGCGCGATGCCCTCGCGTCACCGGAGTCGGGCGAGGTGTCGGTGCATGAGGAGCGTCGGCTCCTGGGGCGCTACCTCGCGATCGAGGAGACGCGCTTTGCCGATCGGCTGCATGTGGAGTGGGTCGTCGCCCCCGACACCGAGGCGGTGATGGTGCCGCGCTTCCTGCTGCAACCGATCGTCGAGAATGCGCTGCGCCACGGCCTCGCGGTCCTCCCCGAGGGTGGTCGGCTGCGGATCACCGCCACGCGCGAGCCGCAGTGCCTGCGGCTCATCGTCTGGAACGACGGCGCGCCACTCCCTGCGACGCCGCGTGAGGGGGTCGGTCTCGCGACGACGCGGGAGCGACTCGCCGCACGCTACGGTGTCGCGGCCTCGTTGACGCTCCGCGCGGCAGAGGCGGGTGGCGTCGAGACGGTCATCGAGCTCCCGGCGTGAGCACCATGCGCGTCGTGGCCGCCGACGACGAGCCACTGCTGCTCGCCGACCTCGTGCGCCTCCTCGCATCGCTGCCCGACGTCACGGTGGTGGGCGAGGCGAAGAACGGTCTCGAAGTCCTCGACCTCGTCGACCGCACCCACCCCGATGCGCTCTTCCTCGACATCCGCATGCCGGGGCTCGACGGCCTCGGCGTCGTCGCCGAACTCGACCCCGCCCACGCCCCCGCCGTCGTCTTCGTCACCTCGTTCGATGAGTATGCCGTGCAGGCGTTCGAGGCACAGGCTGTGGACTACCTCTTGAAGCCCTTCGACCCCGCCCGGCTCGCCAAGGCGGTCGATCGGGTGCGGGCGCGGATCGGCCGAGATCAGGGCGAGGCCCTGGCACGGAGCATCGCGGTGCTCGCGGCGAGGCAGTTGGTCGCCCCGGTGGAGTACCTCGAACGGATCGCGGCGCGTGGGGTCGGCCGGACCACGGTACTGGAGGTCGCCGACATTCGCTGGATCGAGGCGGCCGACAACTACGTCCGGCTGCATACCGCAGAGGGCGTCCACCTCTCCCGCCGGACCATGCGCGACCTCGAGGCCCTCCTCGACCCGAAGCGCTTCGCCAGGATCCACCGCTCCGCCATCGTCGCCCTGCGGCTGGTCCGGGAGCTGCGCCCCCTGGGCGACGGCGACCAGGAGCTCCTGCTGGAGGGCGGCGGCCGCCTGGTTCTCACCCGCTCCTACCGCGACGCCTTCGAGGCACGCTTTGGCGGGGTGGCCTGACCCCACGGCGTTCTTCAGTCCCCCTCGGCGCTGCCTGCCGTTGCCCCCCGCCGCTTCGACCCGTAGCTTCGCTGGATATGTCCCCGTACCCCGGCGCCGCCCCCGATCCTTGGTCGGCCGCCCTTGCCGCGTCGGTCGCCGAGCCGATCCCCGAGACTGAACCCCGCCCCGCGGCCGTCGACGCCGTGACGCCGGGGCGTGTCGCCGTCGTCACGGGCGGCGCCACCGGCCTCGGCCGTACCATTGCCCTCGAGTTCGGTCGGCTGGGGTATCGGGTCGCCTTTTGCTGGTTCGAGATGGGGGGGCGCGACGTCGAGGCCACCGCCCTGATGACCGAGGCCACCCTCACGACGATGGGCGCCGAGGTCTATGCCGCGCGCTGCGACGTGCGGGACCGAGCCCAGGTCGATGCCTTCATCGCCGAGGTGGTGCGCCGCTTCGGGACGGTGGACTGTCTCGTCAACAACGCCGGTATCGCCCGCGATGGCGCGCTGTGGCGGATGACGGAAGAGGCATGGACCACCGTCTTCGACACCAACGTAGCTGGCGCCTTCCATTGCGTGGCGGCCTGCGCGCCCCACTTCCGCCGGCAGCACTGGGGCAAGGTCGTCAACATCTCGGCGCACCAGGCCGCGCGTCCCGGCTTCGGGGTCGCCAATTACGCCGCCAGCAAGGCAGCGCTGGAAGGCTTCACGCGTGCCGCCGCGGTGGAGCTCGGCCCCTCGAATGTGAACGTCAACGCCGTGGCCCCGGGCTTCGTGCATACCGAGCGCCTCGACGAGCTGCCCCCCGACGTCATCGAGCGGGCCCAGAAGCGTGCCGTGCTGGGCCGCCTCGCGGAGCCGGAGGATGTCGCCGCCGTGATCGCCTTCCTCTGTTCCGATGCGGCACGCCACGTGACGGGGCAAGTCATCGCCGTAGACGGCGGGCTCTCGCTGGAATAGCTTTCCGCGGTGAAATTCCCCGCCTCCCACCATCCTGCGCTGCTTCTCGCTGCCATGCTCGTCTGCGTGGCGGCGCCAGCCTGCGCACAGGCCACCAAGGAAGCGAAGGAACCGAAGCTCGCGCCGGCCCCGGCGCTGTTGTTGTCGCCGCTCGCCGGGCAGTCGATTCCGGTGTTGCCGGTGACCTACCTGGTGGCCGATTCCGCATCGAGCATCGGGCTGCCGGCCGACTTGCATGGCCGGCTTCGCTGGGCCGACTCGCTGGTCGGCGAGGTGCTGCAGATGCGCGGCCCCGAGGTGACGTGGCTGTTGGGAGAGGAACTGCGCCGCATCGCGCGCCGCGCGCCGGGCACCATCAACGATCCCGACAAGATGGGACAGGCGATGCTGCGGGCCGACGGCCTCAAGCGCATCCCGGACCCGCTCTTCTCGCAGCTCCGCATGCTCGCCGCACTCACCAACGGCCGCCAGGTGATGGTGCCGGCGGCGGTGCGCTTCCAGTCGGTGCCGGGCGGCATCCGCGCCGAAGTGGTGCTGGTGCTGGCCGATGCACGCAGTGGCGCGCTGCTCTGGCGCAGCACCCCGTTCGCGATTGCCGCGACGCCGGCGGCAGCACTCGCCGCTGCCGTCGCCAGGATCCTCCCCGATTTCAACTGAGTCCATGACGCACACCATCACGCTCATTCCCGGCGACGGCATCGGTCCAGAAATCACCGACGCCACGCTGCATGTGCTCGCGGCCACCGGCCTCTCGTTCGCGTGGGACCGTCAGCTCGGCGGGATGGCGGCGGTCGAGGCCACTGGCGATCCGATGCCGGAGGCGACGCTCGAGTCGATCCGCCGCACCAACCTCGCGCTCAAGGGTCCGCTCACGACGCCGGTCGGTGGCGGCTTCCGCTCGGTCAATGTCGCGCTCCGGAAGGAGTTCGCCCTCTTCGCCAACGTGCGGCCCGCGAAGACCATCGTTCCCGGCGGCCGCTTCGACGGCATCGACATCGTGCTGGTGCGCGAGAACCTCGAGGGGTTGTACATCGGGCAGGAGCGGTACGTCGAGGTCAACGGCGATCCGCACGGCCAGGCGGAGTCGGTGGCGATCGTGACGCGCGCCAACTCGGAGCGGGTGATTCGGTACGCGTTCGAGTACGCGGTGCGCCATGGTCGCAAGAAGGTGTCCCTGGTGCACAAGGCGAACATCCTCAAGTTCACCACTGGCCTCTTTCTCGAGATCGGCCGCGAGATCGCCAAGGAGTACGAGGGACGCGTCGCGTTCAACGACCTGATTGTCGACAACGCGGCGATGCAGCTGGTGCTGAAGCCGGAGCAGTTCGACGTGATCGTCACCACCAATCTCTTCGGCGACATTCTCTCCGACGAGATCAGCGGCCTGGTCGGCGGCCTCGGCCTCGCACCCGGTGGCAACATCGGCGAGTCGGCGGCGATCTTCGAGGCGGTGCACGGCTCGGCCCCCGACATCGCGGGGCAGGGGCTCGCCAACCCGTCGGCGCTGATCCTCGCGGCGGCGATGATGCTCGACCACCTCCGTGAGCACGCCGCGGCCGACCGAGTCCGCCGCGGGCTGGTGGCCACGATCGTGGCCGATGGGGTCCGCACCCGTGACCTCGGCGGCAGCGCATCCACCGAGGAGTTCGGCCGTGCCGTCGCCGCTCGGGTGGCCTGAGGTCCCTTGCAGTGATTGCGGGCGACGGGTGCCCGACATCGATTTCAACGAACGGTGCCCGGACTGCCAGAAGCGCTGGCGGCGTCGGGTCACGTTGGTGGCCCGCCGGGCGGCCCTGCTGGCGGGGGCGGTCACGGCGGCGTGGAGCCTGACACGCCCAGCGACGTCTCCCGAAGGCCAGTGGTATGCCGTGATCGCCGTTCCGGTGGTCGCCGTCCTGGTTTACAAGATTGCCGGCCGTGTGGCCGAGGAGATGCAGCGATGACTCGAACCCTGCGATTGGCGATGCTCGCGCTCGTGGCGCCGGCGATGGTGGCAGCGCAACAATCGGCGGACGGCCCGTCCGTCACCCTCTTCAATTCCGGACGAGTGCTGATCCGTCGCACGCTCCCCGCCGCGATCGCCGCCGGCACGTCGACGGTGTCGCTGCCGCTCGGGATCTTCGAGCCGGCATCGCTGATGCTCCTCGAGCCGGGCGTGAAGCTCGGCCGCGTCTCCTTCGACGGTGCGTCGACGGAAGAGGCGCTGCTGCGGCGGCATATCGGCGAGGAGTTCCAGTTCGAGCGGATGAACGGCACCGGGATGTCCGTGATCTCCGCGCGGCTCATCGCACTGCAGCCGGAGCGGTGGCAGGTCGGCGGCGCGATCCTCTTCGGTCGCCCCGGCCAGATTCGCTGGGAACCCTCCCGCGTGCCGTCGACGCCGGTCAGCGACCTGACGCTGACCAGCGACCGGGCGCGCAGCAGCGTGAAGATGCTGTACGCCACGAGCGGCGCGTCATGGGGCGTTTCCTATTCGCTCATCCTGGGCGCTGCCGGCCGGATCGAAGGCGCGGCGTCGATCATGAGCGGGACGCTCGACCTGGCGAATGCCGAGGTGCAGTTGCTCGCCGGGGATATCGGGGTGCAGGCACCGAGCCCGTCGCCTCGCGCGTATGCGATGTCGGCCAAGGCCGTCAATGCGTTCGAAGACGCCGCGCCGTCGCAGGAAGCGGTCGGCGAGGCGCGGCTCTACACGTTGCCGGGGCGGATCACCTTCACGCCCGGGACGCAGCTGGTCACGCCGCTCTTCGACCCGACGCCGGCGCGCGCCGAGCGGCGCTTCACGGTGTCAGGCGGCATTCCGTTCTGGGGCGGCTTCGCGCAGGAAGAGGATGAACGCGAGGTGCCGGTCGCGGTCACGTACCGGCTTGAGCGGAAGCTCGGCACGACCTTCGGCGACCTCCCGCTCCCGGGTGGTGGCGTGCAGGTCTTCGATACCGACAAGGCGGGGCGGCTGCAGTTGATCGGGATGGGCGCGATCGGCCACACCGCGCCGGGAGAGGAGCTCAACATCTCGACCGGGACGGCCTTCGACGTGACCGCGAAGCGGACGCAGACGGCGTTCACGACCACGCGCAGCACGGCGCCAAACACCAATCGCACCATCGCGATGGCGTCGTATCGCGTCGACCTGCAGAACGCCAAGGACTCGGCGGTGGTGGTCGAGGTGCGCGAGGATCGTGGCGGTGAGTGGTCGATCGTCGAGAGCTCGGTGCCGGTGCAGAAGCGCTCGGCGACCCGCGCCGTCTTCCCGGTGACGGTGCCGGCCAAGGGGAAGGCGACGTTGACCTACCGTGTGCGCGTGGTCTGGTGACCCCCATCACGCTGCTCCAGTGCTCCGACCTGCATTTCGGTCGGGACGCCGACTTGGCACAAGTGGCCGGGCTCGAAGCCCTGGCCACCGCCCTGTCGCCGTCGGCGGTCGTCATCGCCGGCGACCTGACGCAGCGTGCCCGGCACGGCGAGTTCCAGCGCGCGCTCGACTTCGTGCAGGCGATGCGCCGGATCGCCCCGACGCTGGTGGTGCCGGGCAATCACGACGTCGAGTGGTGGACCACGCCGTTCGACGTCATCGGTGCCGCCGCCAAGTACGAGAAGTACACCCGCTACTTCGGCGTCGACCTCACGCCGACGCTGGTCATCGAAGGCGCGGTGCTCTGCGGCGTGCTGACCTCGTACGGCGTCACCGCCGGCTCGATGACGTACAACCTGAACGACATGGCGGTGAAGGGGCACCTGCCGGCGCGGGAAACCGAACGCGCTGGCACCCGCTTCGCCGAGGAAGGCCCGGAGTTGCTGCGCATCATGGTGATGCATCAAAACCTGCTGCGCGGTGGCATCTCGCGGCGCATGGGCCTGGCGCGCTGGCGCGCGGCGTGGCGCCAGGTGATGGCCGCCGGCACCGACCTGGTCCTCTGCGGCCACGATCACGAAGAAGGCGCCGGCACGCTGCCCAACGGCGTGGTCGTCGCCACCTCGAGTACCCACACGTCACGCACCCGCGGTCATCGCCCGTCGGCCTGCAACGTCATCACCGCCGACGACGAGTCGATCACCGTGCGACACTACCTCTGGGAAGCGGCCCTCGGCCTCTTCCAGCCCGGCCCCGAACACGCCTTTGCGCGGCCACGCGTCGCCGACCCCGCCACCGCCCGTGGCTGAGGTCGCCGAACGCCTCGGGGGGCTCGCCGCCGAGCCGCAGCTCTCCCTCGGACTCGACGTCGATCCTGAACGCGCGCTGCCCGACCGTCTCTTCCGTCTCGGGCTGGCGCCCGGCACGATGGTCACGCTCACGCGCAATCGCACCGTGCTGGTGAGCCATCATCCGCGCTACGGGCTCCGGCTGCACGCCGGGTACGCCTGGGCGCCCGATGACGTCCTCTCGGCGATCCTCACCTTCCTGCGCCCACGGGTGCCGAAGGCGGAACGCCTCGTCGCGCGCCGTCGCTTCCTCGCCTTTCCCGTCGACCGCCACGCGCCATCGCGGGTCACGCCGCATCGGGGCCCGCGCCCGGTCGCGCCGGAACACGAAGTCATCATCGGCCGGCTGATGCGGCTGCACGAGATCCTCAACGCCCGGCACTTTCAGGGCGCCCTCGGCACCATCCCGATCCGGCTGTCCGACCGGATGTCGACGCGGCTGGGCGAGTTCCGCGCCGATCACGACGGTCGCCCCGTCGAGATCACCCTCTCCCGGCGTCACGTCCGCCGCGACGGCTGGCCCGCCGCGACCGAGACGCTGCTGCACGAGATGGTGCACCAATGGCAGTGCGAGACAGGCCACCCGCTCGACCACGGCGTCTCCTTCCGCCGGAAGGCGAAGGAAGTGGGGATCCGACCGAACGCCACGGCCCCTGCGGGGTATCCCTCGCATCTCGATCTCTACGGAACGATTGCATGAAGCCGCTCGCCCCGCTCCATCCCGCGCCCCTGCCGGCTTTCCGGCAGGTGGACCTGATGAACACCGAGTCGCTGCTGACCGCGGAGGAGCGCGCCCTCCGTGATCGCGTGCGCGCCTGGGTCGACACGGCGCTGATGCCGAACATCTCGCAGTGGTACTTCGACGGCGTCTTCCCGCATCACCTGGTCGGCGAGATGGCCGGGCTCGGGCTGCTCGGGCCGACGATCCCGACCACCTACGGCGGGCCGGGGCTGTCGGGCGTGGCGTACGGACTCATCATGCAGGAACTCGAGCGCTGCGACTCCGGCATCCGCTCCTTCGCCTCGGTGCAGAGCTCGCTGGTGATGTACCCGATCTGGGCCTTCGGCTCCGAAGCCCAGAAGCAGGCGTGGTTGCCGCGGATGGCGCGTGGCGAAGTCATCGGCTGCTTCGGCCTCACCGAACCGGAGTTCGGCAGCAATCCTGCCGGCATGATCGTCAACGCCGACGAGACCGCCGACGGCTGGACGCTGCACGGCACCAAGAAGTGGCTCTCCAACGGGCCGTCGGCGCATGTCGCCGTGGTCTGGGCCAAGACCAACGGCTCCGACGATCCCAAGAGCATCCGCGGCTTCCTCGTGCCGACGAACTTGCCTGGGGTGACGGTGCACCGTGTCGACGACAAGCATTCGCTCCGCGTCTCGGAGTCGAGTGCGATGACCTTCGATCAGGTGAAGCTCCCGAAGGACGCGCTGCTCCCCGGGTCGGGCGGCGTGAAGAGCCCGCTGATGTGCCTCACCCAGGCGCGCTACGGCATTGTCTGGGGCGCACTCGGTGCCGCCCTCGCCTGTTTCGACGAGGCGCTCCAGTACGCCTTGCAGCGCGAGATGTTCGGCAAGCCGATCGCCGCCACGCAACTCCAGCAGGAGCGGCTCGCCGAGATGGCGACCAAGGTGACCAACGGGCAGCTGCTCGCCCTCCAGCTGGGGCGGCTGAAGGACCAGGACGCCATGACCCCGGTGCAGGTCTCCCTCGCCAAGCGCCACAACGTCGACATGGCCTGCGACGTGGCCCGCGAGGCGCGCCGCCTCCTGGGGGCCAACGGCATCCTCGGCGGCTGGCACGCCATGCGCCACATGGCCAACCTCGAGAGCGTCTACACCTACGAGGGGACCCACGACATGCACACGCTGATTGTGGGGCAGGAGCTAACTGGTTTTCCTGCATACAGATAGCGCGATTGTACGAGAAGCGAGAAGCGAGAAGCGAGAAGCGGGAACGCGCTAGTCCCCGTTCGCGTCTCTCGCTTCTCGCTTCTCGCTGCTCGCCATTAGATTGGCGCGTCCCTAACGGAGTCTCATGATGGCAGGTTCGTCGGAATTCACTGGGGTCGACTTCTACGACATGGACGCTCTCCTCTCGGAGGAAGAGCGCGCCGTGCGCGATACCGTGCGCTCCTGGGTCGACGACCAGCTGATGCCGGTCATCGGGGAGTGCTATCTCGAGGGGCGGTTCCCGAAGGAGCTGATCCCCGGCATCGCGGAATTGGGCATGCTCGGTGCCAACCTGCCGGAGGAGTACGGCTGCGCCGGGCTGAACAACGTCGCGTACGGCCTGATCATGCAGGAGCTCGAACGGGGCGATAGCGGCATCCGCTCCTTCGCCTCGGTGCAGGGCGCTTTGGTGATGTATCCGATCTACGCCTTCGGGAGCGAGGAGCAGAAGAAGCACTGGTTGCCGAAGCTTGCCGCCGGCACCGAGATCGGCTGCTTCGGCCTGACCGAGCCGGACTACGGCTCGAACCCGGGCGGGATGATCACCACCGCGCGCGAGACCGCCGACGGCTGGGTGCTCAACGGGACCAAGATGTGGATCACCAACGGCTCGCAGGCCACGGTCTCGATCATTTGGGCCAAGACCGGCGACATCGACGACCAGAAGAGCATCCGCGGCTTCATCGTGCCGACCAACACCCCCGGCTTCACGGCGAAGGACCAGAAGGGGAAGCTCTCGTTGCGCGCCTCCGACACCAGCGAGCTGCACCTCCAGGACGTCCACGTCCCGAAGGACGCGCTGCTGCCGAATTCCGGCGGGCTCAAGAGTCCGCTGATGTGCCTCACGCAGGCGCGCTACGGCATCGCCTGGGGCGGCGTCGGCGCGGCGATGGCGTGCTACGACGAGGCGCGCCGCTACGCCGCGAACCGGGTGATGTTCGGCAAGCCGATCGCCGCGACGCAGCTGCAGCAGGAACGCCTCGCCGAGATGCTGACCGAGATCACCAAGGCGCAGCTGCTCGTGCTGCAGCTCGGCCGCCTCAAGGACGAGGGGAAGGCCACGCCGTCGCGGGTCTCGCTCGCCAAGCGCAACAACGTCAACATGGCGTGCGAGTGCGCCCGCGAAGCGCGCCGACTTCTCGGCGGCAACGGCATCCTCGTCGAGTACCACTCGATGCGCCACATGGCGAACCTCGAGAGCGTGTACACGTACGAGGGGACGCATGACATGCATTCGTTGATTTTGGGGCAGGAGATTACGGGGATCGCCGCGTACTAGGTCGTAAGTCGTAGGTCGTATGTCATAGGTCCTTCGACTTCGCCCGCTCCGCGGGCTTCGCTCAGGATGACATTCGGTTCGACTTACGACCTACGACCTACGACTTACGACTTTCTTTCAGCAGGAGCTCCACGCACGTGAAAATTGCCATCTGCCTCCGCCGCGTCCCCGACACGACCGCGAAGATCGCGATCGCGGCGAACGGCACGTCGATCGACGAGACCGGGGTGAAGTTCGTCCCGAATCCGTATGACGAATACGCCCTCGAGGCCGGAATCGCGCTGCGTGATGCGGCGGGTGCCGGCGAGACCGTCGTGATCGCCTTCGGAGGCGACGCCGTGCAGGAGACGATGCGGACCGCGCTCGCGATGGGCGTCGACCGGGCCGTGCACCTGCAGGGGACGCCGTCGGCGGATGGCCTCGCCAATGCACGCGTGCTGGCCGACCACCTTCGGGACGGGGGCTACGACCTGATCCTCTTCGGCAAGGTCGCCGTCGATGACTACGGCCAGCAGACCGGTGCGATGGTGGCGGAGCTGCTGGGCCGGCCGTGTGCCACCGCGATCACCGCGCTCGTCATCGAGGGCGGCACCGCGAAGGTCACCCGCGAGGTCGAGGGCGGCGTCGAGTCGGCGCATTGCGCGCTGCCGGCCGTCTTCACCTGCGACAAGGGGCTGAACACGCCGCGTCTCCCCGGCCTCAAGGGGATCATGGCCGCCAAGAAGAAGCCGCTCGACATCGTCCCGACCACGGCCGGTGATTCGCGCGTCACCATCGTCTCGCTCGCGCTGCCTCCGGAGCGCCAGGCGGGACGGATTGTCGGCGAAGGGGCGGCCGCCGTGCCAGCCCTGATGGCGGCCCTCACGACTGAAGCGAAGGTGCTCTGACCATGGCCGACATTCTCTGTGTGATCGAACAGCGGGGCGGGGCCGTCCGGAAGGGCGCCAATGAATTGCTCACCGCGGCGCGTCAGCTCGCCGACCAGCTCGGTGGCCGCGTCGATGCGCTGGTCTGTGGTGCCGGTGCCGTGAGTGGCATCGAGAGTCTCGGTGCCGCGGGCGCGGATCGCGTCCTGACCGCCTCGCACGAGGCCTTTGCGCAGTACGCGCCCGAGGCGATCGTCGCGACGGTGCAGTCGGTGGCCGGGCAGTACGCCGCCGTGCTCGTCGCCGCAACGGCGACCGGCAAGGATCTGGCGCCGCGGATTGCCGCCGCCATCGGCGCGCCGTGCGGGATGGATGTGACCGCGGTCTCCGCGCTGAACGGCGCGGTGCGCGTGGTGCGCCCGGTGTACGCCGGCAAGGCGATCCAGACGCTCGAGTTCAGCGGCACCGCCGTGGTCGCCGTGCGGCCGGGCGCCTATCCGGCCGCCGCCTCGGGCAAGGCCGGCGCCGTCGAATCGATCGCAGTGCCGGCGTTCACCCCGCGCCTGGTGGTGACCGGCATCGCCGCGCCGGAGAAGGCGACGCTCGACGTGGCCGAGGCGCGCGTGGTGGTGGCCGGTGGCCGTGGCCTCGGCGATCCGCAGCACTTCGGGCTGCTCGAGGCATTGGCCGCGGCGTTCGGGGGCGAGGCCGCCGTCGGCGCGTCGCGTGCGGTGGTCGATGCGGGCTGGATCGAGCATGGCGCGCAGGTCGGCCAGACCGGCAAGACGGTCGCGCCCGAGCTCTACATCGCGGTCGGCGTCTCCGGCGCCATTCAGCACCTCGCCGGAATGCGCACGGCGCGCACGATCGTCGCGATCAATCGCGACAAGGACGCGCCGATCTTCAAGGTGGCCGACTACGGCATCGTGGGCGACCTCTTCGAGGTGGTTCCTGCGTTGACCGCCGCGGTGAAGGCAGCCAAGGGGCAGTAGCGGTTGTCGCGTCCCCTCGTCGTCGGCACCGGCATCGCCGGGCTCTGGTCTGCCTGGCGACTCGCTTCGGAGGGCCATGAGGTCCTCCTCGTGACCAAGGGGACGCTGGCCGACTCGAACACGGCGTGGGCTCAAGGGGGAATTGCTGTCGCCATGGGCGACGGCGATTCCCCCGCGTCGCATGCGGCTGACACCATCGCGGCGTCGGGTGGGCTCACCGATCCCGAGGCCGTCGACGTCCTGGTCAACGAAGGCCCCGATCGCATTCGCGAGCTGCTCGGCCTCGGCGCCGAGTTCGATCGGGCACCCGATGGATCGCTCCGCTTCGGGTTGGAGGCGGCGCACTCGCACGCGCGCATCATCCACGCCGAGGGCGATCGCACGGGGGCGGTGCTCGTGGCGGCGCTCAGTCGGGTGGTGCGCGCCGACCCGCGCATCGAACTGCGAGAGTCCACCCGCGTCCGCCGCCTGGTGATGCACGAGGGCCGTGTGATCGGGGCGATCCTCCTCGACACCGACGGAGACCCCACGGCGGTGGCAGCGCCCGCCGTGATTCTCGCGACCGGTGGCGTGGGCCAGCTCTTCGAGGTGACCACCAACCCGCCCGTGGCGACTGCCGACGGCTGGGCGCTCGCCTCCGCGGTCGGTGCCGAGCTGAAGCACATCGAGTTCCTGCAATTCCATCCCACGGCCCTGCACCTCGCTGGGGTGAATCCCGCCCCGTTGCTGACCGAGGCACTCCGCGGTGCGGGGGCGTGGTTGGTCGATGCCGCCGGCCGTCGCTTCACCTTCGACGCGGACCCGCGCGGCGAACTTGCCCCGCGCGACATCGTGGCGCGTGCGGTGGCTGGGCCATCGCTCCGCGGGGAGGCCTTCCTCGATGCACGGCACATCCCCGACGTCGACTCGCGCTTCCCCGGCGTCGCGGCGCTGGTGGCACAGCATGGCCTCTCGCTCAGTGCGGACCTCCTGCCGATTGCGCCCGCGATGCACTACGCGATGGGTGGCATCCGGACCGATCTTGATGGTGCCTCGACCGTGCCGGGACTCTGGGCCGTGGGCGAGTGTGCCCAGACCGGTGTGCACGGCGCCAATCGACTCGCGTCCAACTCCCTGCTCGAAGGGCTGGTCTTCGCCGATCGAGCCGGCCGGGCGGTGAGCAGCGAGTTGGCAGAGCGGGCGTGGCGTCCGGCGTCGTTCGCCCCGGCTCCCGACGACGCCGACCATGGCCCGGAGCAGGGAGGTGGTGTGCTGCTGACGGCGATGCGCCGTTGCATGACGCGCGACGTCGGACTGCTCCGCACCGAGCACGGACTCGCCGAGGCGGAACTCGCACTGGCCGGCCTGCGCGACGCGGTGCCCCCAGGGGCCTGGCACGTCGCCGACCAGCTCCGGATCGCCATGCTGATCGCGCGGGGCGCACGTCGTCGCCGCGAGAGTCGCGGCGGACATCGTCGCACCGACTTCCCGAACCCGCGGAGTACCTCGTGACGAAGGCCTTGCCCGTCATCGAAGCCGGCACCGAGTCGCCCGAGCAGATTGCCGCCCTCCAGGCGGAGATTCGTGCGCTCGCCGTCGAGAAGCACGCCATCATCCTGGCGCACAACTATCAACGTGCCGAAGTCCAGGATGTGGCGCACTTCGTCGGCGACTCGCTCGGCCTCTCGCGGCGTGCCGCCGGCGTCACCGAGGATGTGATCGTCTTCTGCGGCGTGCACTTCATGGCGGAGACCGCCAAGGTGCTCGCGCCCGAGAAGGCGGTGCTGCTGCCGGACCTCGCGGCCGGCTGTTCCCTCGCCGACACCATCACTCCCGAAGAGGTGCGCGGCTGGCGTCAGGACTTTCCCGAGTACGTCGCCGTCGGGTACGTCAACACCACCGCGGCGGTGAAGGCGGAGCTGGACTACTGCTGCACCAGCGGCAACGTCCTCGAGGTGATCGACGCGATCCCCGAGGAGAAGGGCATCCTCTTCCTCCCCGACATGTTCCTCGGCGCGCACGTTCGCCGGATGCGGCCGCACCGCCGCGTGGAAGTGTGGATGGGAGAGTGCCACGTGCACGCCGGGATCGACATCGCCAATCTCGAGGCGGCGCGCGCCGCGCACCCGGGCGCCGAAGTGCTGGTGCATCCCGAGTGCGGCTGTGCCTCCCGCCTCCTCTATCGGATGGCCGATGGCGACCTCCCGCCCGAGGGGATCCATATCGCCTCGACGGAAGGGATGATCCAGCTCACCAAGACGCTCGCGGCCGACACCTTCATCATCGCGACCGAGACGGGGATCATCCACCGGATGGAACAGATGGCGCCGGGGAAGAAGTTCGTCGCGGCCGATCGTGCCGCCGAGTGCGCCTACATGAAGACGATCACGCTGCAGGATGTGCGCGATGCGCTGCGGCACCATCAGTACGAGATCGACGTGCCGGCCGAGATTCGCACCCGCGCGAAGCTCGCCATCGACCGGATGGTGGCGCTCGGTGCTTGATCCCCGCGCGCCGGGCGTGGTGGCAGCCGACGCGGCCCGCGTCGCCGCGCTCGCCCTGGCCGAGGATGGCATCGCGGATGTCACCTCGCGCGTCACTATCGCCGAGGGACAACACGGTGTCGGCGTGATCGAGGGCCGTGCGCCGCTGGTGGTCGCCGGGCAGGCGTACGCCGATGCCGTCGTCGCCGCCTGCGGCCTCGATCCGGTGACCTGGTCCGTCGCCGATGGCGATCACCTGGGCACGCCGACGGTGCTCGGTACCATCCGCGGCCCGCTCCGCGCCATCCTCCGTGCCGAGCGCCCGCTGCTGAACCTGTTGCAGCGCGCCTGCGGCATCGCCACGATGACGCGTCAGTACGTCGACGCCGTGGCGGGAACTGGCTGTCGCGTCCTGCACACCCGAAAGACCACCCCGGGGCTCCGCACCTTCGAGGTTGCCGCCGTGCTCTCCGGCGGTGGCGCGCTGCACCGCACCGACCTGGCCACGACGCTGATGGTCAAGGACAATCATTGGCAGGCGTTGCGCGCCTCGGGGCGGACCATCGCCGACGCGTTGGCCGAGGCGGCGGCGGGCGGGGTGACCGGGCTCCAGGTCGAGGTCGAATCGATCGAGCAGCTCGACGAGGCGGTCGGGGCCGGGGCGACCCGGCTCCTAATCGACAACCAGACCCCGGAAACGGTGGCCAGCTGGGCCGCCCGTGCCCGCGCCGTCCGCCCCACCCTCGAGATCGAGGCCACCGGGGGCATCACCCTCGCCACGATCCGCGCCTACGCCCTGGCCGGGGCAGACTTCGTCTCGACCGGGGCGCTGACGCATTCGGTCGCGGCGGCGGACTTGGGGCTGGAAATTCGATGATCGATGGTCGATGATCGATCATCGATCATCGAATCGCCCCTATATATTCCGGGATTCACCCTGTTCCGGAGCTCCCCCCGTGGGCGTTGTCCTCCCCGTTCGTCATCAGCCGTCGCTCCCCGCCACCATGATCCGGGCGGAAACGCCCCATCCCGAGGCGATCGAGCTCGATGTCCTGGTGGTCGGGGCCGGCCCGGCGGGGCTCTCGTGCGCCATCAAGCTGGCGCAGGCGAATCCGGATCTCGCCATCGGGGTGCTCGAGAAGGCCGGCGCCCTGGGGGAGCATTCCCTCTCCGGCGCCGTGATCAACCCCTCGGCCTTTCGCGCCCTCTTTCCCGACCTGAAGGATGCCGACTTCCCCTTCCGCCAGCCCGTGGCCGGTGAGGCGGTCTACTACCTGACCGAGGGGGGCGCGACCAAGCTGCCGACGCCGCCGACGATGAAGAACCACGGCAACTTCGTCTGCTCGCTCTCCGAGGTGGTCCGTTGGCTCGGCGAACAGGCCGAAGGGATGGGGATCAACATCTTCCCTGGCTTCCCGGCCGAGTCGCTGCTGGTCGACGGCAAGCAGGTGATCGGCGTGCGCACCACGCCGGGCGGCCTGGATCGTGACGGGCAACCGACGGATGTCTTCCAGGAGACGACCGACCTCACTGCGCGCGTGGTGGTGCTCGCCGAGGGATCGCGTGGTCCGCTCTCGCAGGCGTGGCGCGAGTGGCAGGGTGTCGGCTCGCCGAATCCGCAGATCTTCGCGCTCGGCGTGAAGGAAGTCTGGGAAGTCACCAAGCCGCTCGACCGCGTCATCCACACGCTGGGCTGGCCGCTGCCGAGCAACGCCTTCGGTGGCTCGTGGTGCTATCCGATGGGGCCGAATCAGGTCTCGATCGGACTCGTCGTCGGCCTCGACTATCACGACGCCTCGCTCGACGTGCACGAGTCGTTGCAGCGGATGAAGCTGCACCCGCTGTTCAAGGAGATCCTCACCGGCGGGACGATGCTGGAGTGGGGCGCCAAGACGATTCCGGAGGGCGGCTTCTACTCGCTGCCCGAGCGGCTCTTCGGCGACGGCGTGGTGATGATCGGCGACACCGCCGGCTTCGTCGACGTCCCGTCGCTCAAGGGGATCCATTACGCGATGGAGTCGGGGATGCTGGCGGCCACCACGATCGTCCAGGCACTGGGCACGGAGGGGCGCGTGCCCGCCGAGCGACTCGCCGGGTATGACGTGGCGGTGCGCCAGTCGCGGATCGTGAAGGACATGCACAAGACGCGGAACATGCGGCTCGCCTTCAAGGACGGGTTCCTGCCTGGCGCACTCAAGGCGGGGCTGATGACCGTCACGGGCGGCGCGTTCCCCGGCGGGCGGATCGCGATGCCGGCCGACGCCGAAGCGCCGCGCGCCAGCGGGCCCGGCGTGCCGTTCACGCCCGACAACGTCCTGACGTTCAGCAAGGTCGATGCAGTCTTCAAGTCGGGCAATGCCACGCGCGATTCCATCCCGTCGCACCTGATCGTCGGACGCGACGTGACCGGCGAGGTCGCCGATTTCTATGCCGCGCTTTGCCCGGCGGGCGTGTATGAGCGCGACGGCAACACGCTGCGCGTCAACGCGCCGAACTGTGTCGACTGCAAGGCCACCGATGTGCTCGGCCCGCGGTGGACGCCACGCGAAGGGGGCAGCGGCCCCAAGTACCGGCTGATGTGACCGCACCGGTCGCGCGGCGCAGCACGCTGGCCCGACTCGGCGCGTGGATCACCTCCCCGCCGGACGAAGCCTTTGCCGATGCGGCACGGGACGGCGAGTTGTTGGTGGCCAGGGTGCGCACCTGGCTCACCTTCTTCCTCCTGCTTGCTCCGATCCTCTCGCTCTTTCTCGAGCCCGGTGACGCCCAGCACTATGTCGGGCTCGCGGTCACGCTCATCGCGGTCCTGGTGGCCGTCGTGCTCGAGCGGTTCATCCAGAGCCACACCTATCGACAGGGCATCGCCTTCGTCTCGTCCACCGTGGACGTCTCGCTGGTGTCGATGTCGCTCTTTGCCTTCTGGGTGGTGCAGCGCCCGATCATCACCACCAACTCCCGCGTCGTCTGGGAAGCGTACCTGATCGCCATCGCCGCCTCGGCGCTGCGTTACGACCAGCGCGTGACCCTGGTGACCGGCATCATGGCCGCCACCCAGCATCTCGGGCTCACCGCACTCACCTGGGCCACGCACCGGGGCGACGGGCTGCTCGTCGGGAGCGAGGAGTACGGCACCTTCTCATGGGCGGCGCAGGTGTCCCGGGTGGTGGTGATCGGGGCGATGACCGTCGTGGCGCTCTCGATCGTCGGCCGCACCCAGCGCCTCCGCAAGATGAGCACCAACGATCGGCTCACGGGGCTCTTCAATCGATTGTACGCCGAGGAGTACCTCGTCAACGAGGTGCTGCGCACCGCGCGGACGCGGAGCGCCCTCGTCGTGGCGCTGCTCGATGTCGATCGCTTCAAGGAGTTCAATGACACGCACGGGCACGCCGCCGGCGATGCCGCGCTGCGCGCGCTGGCGACGGTGCTGAAGGACCGGCTGCGGCGCAGCGACATGGTGGCGCGGTATGGCGGTGAGGAGGTCCTGATTGTGCTGCCGGGTGCCGATGTGCAGAGTGCGCTGGACGCGCTCGATCAGGTGCGCGTCGCGGTCGGGCTGACCGACATCACGTTGCCGAAGGGTGGGACGGCGCGGGTCCAGGTCTCGATCGGGATGGCGGCTTGGGGTGTCGATGCGCGCACGATGGACGGCCTGCTCGAAATCGCCGATGCCCGGCTCTACGAGGCCAAGGCGGCGGGCCGGAACCGGGTCGTCGGTCCCGGCACCGAAGGGATGCTGTCACTCTTCGAGCAGGCCTGACGCCACCAGCAGTTCGGCATTCTGCACCGCGGCGCCAGCCGCTCCCCGCACCAGGTTGTGTCCCAACGCCACCAGCCGCAGATGATGCAGCGGGCAGGGCCGCACGCGTCCGACCGTGACCGTCATCCCGCGGCCGCGGTCGAGGTCGAGCCGTGACTGCGGCCGGTCCGGGCGGTCATCCACTTCCACGGGCAGTGCCGGCGAACTCGGCAGCGTCGGCACCGGGTCGGTGCCGCGGAAGGCGCGCAGCGTCGCGATCGCCTCGATCGGCGTCGGCGCGGTGTCGAACTCCAGCGACGCACTCACCATGTGTCCGTCGACCACGGGGACGCGGTGCACCATCGCACTGGTCACGATCTCCGCCTCGACGATCCGCTCCCCCTCCACACGGCCGAGGATCTTCCGCAGCTCCGCCTCGATCTTCTCCTCTTCGCCCCCGATCAGCGGGATCACGTTGCCGAGGAGGTCGAGCGACGGCACCCCCGGATATCCCGCGCCCGACGCGGCCTGCAGCGTGGCGACCACGGCCTTGCGAAGGCCGTAGGCGCGGTGGAGCGGCGCGATCGCCGTCACCAGCGCGGCGGTGGAGCAGTTGGGATTCACGACGATTGCACCGGTCCATCCGCGCTCGCGCCGCTGCCGTGCGAGCAGGGCGAGGTGATCGGCGTTGACCTCCGGGATCAGCAGCGGCACGTCATCGGCCATCCGGAAGGCCGACGCGTTGCTCACCACGAAGACGCCCGCCGCGGCGAAAGCGGGCTCGACCTCGCGCGCCACCGGCGCGTCCAGCGCCGAGAAGGCAATCCGAACGCCGGCCATCGGGGCCACGGTCGTGAGGCGCATCTCGGCGATGTGGTCAGGGAGCGGCGTCAGCTCGCGCCAGCGCACTTCGTCGCCGAAGCGCTTGCCGTCGCGGGCCGCCGAGGCGGCCAGCTGGACGATCTCGAACCAGGGATGCTCCGCGAGGAGCGCGATGAACTTCTGGCCGACGGTGCCGGTGGCGCCGAGGATGGCCACGGGGAGCTTGGTCATGCGGGAGAATCTATCCGACTGCTACCGACCGTGACGAGTGACCCGTGACCCGTGACCAGGAATGGCGCCCCGGTCACTGGTCACTGGTCACTGGTTACAGGTGACCGATCACCCTGCTTCTGAAGCCGTCTTCCGCATCGACAACCACACCGACGCGCCGAGCGTCACCACGATCACGGCCAGGGAGGCCACGATCGGCAGGTGGACGTAGCCCGAGATCGTCATCTTGATGCCGACGAAGACCAGGATCAGCGCCACGCCGGCCTTGAGGTAGTGGAAGCGGTCGAGCATCCCGGCGAGCAGGAAGAAGAGCGCGCGGAGGCCGAGGATCGCGAAGATGTTGGACGAGTAGACGATGAACGGATCCTTGGTCACCGCGAAGACGGCCGGGATCGAGTCGATCGCGAAGACCAGGTCGGTGGACTCGACCACCAGCAGCACCAGCAACAGCGGCGTGGCATACCAGCGCGCGTGGCTGCGCGTGAAGAACTTCTCGCCGTCATAGGCCGCGGTGAAGGGAAAGAGCTTCCGCGCCAGCTTCACGATCGGGTTCTTCTCGGGTTCGATCCGATCCTCGCCGTCGCTGCGGAACATCCGGATCCCGGTGATGATGAGGATCCCGCCGAAGACGTAGATGATCCAGGTGAAGCGTTGGAGCAGGAGGGCGCCGAGGCCGATCATGATCGCGCGCATGATGATCGCGCCGACGATGCCCCACTTCAGCACCTTCGGTTGCAGCTCAGACGGCACCGCGAAGTACTGGAAGACCAGGATGAAGACGAAGAGGTTGTCGACCGACAGCGACAGCTCGATCAGGTAGCCGGTGAGAAACTCAAGCCCGTGCGCCGACCCCTCGCGGATCCAGAGGAAGGCGCAGAACGCCATCGCGAGGGCGACCAGCGATCCCGACCAGCGGGTCGCCTCGCGTGTCGTGAGCACGTGCGAGTGGCGGTTGAGGACCCCGAGGTCCAGCACCAGCAGCACCAGGATGACCAGCGAGAAGCCGATCCAGACGGCTGGTGGATGGACGCTCAGTTCGGTCATGCGGAGGCCCGCTGGGCGTCGAGGGAGCGCATGCCCATCTGTTCGGCGTCAAAGGCGAGGAGCGCCGCCACCCGCTCCTCGGTCGGCGGGTGCGTGCTGAAGAGCTTGGCCAGGCCGCCCGCCTTGAGCGGGTTGACGATCGCCAGCGCCGCCAACGACGGCGACACCGGCAGCGGCAATTGCTTGGCCATCGCATCCATCCGGGTCAACGCCTGCGCCAGCGGGCGCGCCTTCCCGACGATCTCGGCGCCGGTCCTGTCCGCGGCAAACTCGCGCTGTCGCGAGATGGCGAACTGGAGCATCATCGCGACGAACGGCGCCAGGATCATGAAGGCGATATCACCGATTCCGCCGCCCTCGTCGTCACTTCGGCGCATCACGCTGCCGGCGAGCCACGGGAGGACGCCGATCATCGAGCCGATGCCGGCGGCGATGGTCTGGATCAGCATGTCCTTGTTCTTGATGTGCGCCAGCTCGTGCGCAATCACGCCCTGGAGCTCGTCGCGCGGGAGCGCCTTCAGCATCCCTTCCGTCACCGCGACGATCGCCTTCGCTTCCGAACGGCCGGTGGCGAAGGCATTGGGCTGTGCCGACGGAATCAGTGCCACGCGCGGCATCAAGAGCCCCGCACGCTGCCGCAGCTCGTCGACCATCGCCACCAGGTCAGGCGCCTCGGCGGCGGTCACGATCCGCGCGCCATAGCCGCGCATCACCATCTTGTCCGAGAACCAGAACGAGACGAACGCCATGATGAGGCCGATCGATCCGCCGAACATCAGGCCGGCCGTCCCGCCCACGAGCTGCCCGCCCACCATCAGGATCGAGATGAGGCCGGCCAGCAGGATGAACGTCTTGGCAGTATTGACCATGGTGCTACCTCCTACAAATGAACGAAGGCGAGACTTCGCCGCCCCCGTTCGATCGGGTGGTGACGAAGGTCTCGCCTGAACAGCCGTACTGGCTTTCCCGGGGCACCGTGCACACCGGAGGTGTGCAGTCTTGACGATGCCGCCGACCGCCTGAATTCCGGCGGTTGGGCTACTCCCCTTCTGAGCGGTGAAGGCTAAGGGCGGGGACCCCGCCAATCAACTCCATCAAGGGAACGAGATCGCCTCCAGCGTGGTTCCGGCGGGTACCACGCCCTGGCCCGCCGGGACGCACACCAGGAATTCGGCCCCCCGCATCGTGGTCATCAGCGCCGATCCGACGGGCCCGGTGGCCCGGAGCAGGGGGGTCACGAGGTGGCTTGCTCCCTGGCGACTGGCGCGGAAATAGAGGTCCAGCACGGCGTCCCGTTCCACGTCATTGTCCAGCGTGACCTGGAGCGTCGGGCGTCGGGGGGCGGTGTCACCGAGGAGCCGGCGGATCGCCGGCCGCACGAAGAGGGTGAAGGTCACCATCGCCGAGACCGGGTTGCCGGGGAGGGCGATCCAGAGCCGTCCATCGGCCAATCGCGCCGCCGTGGTCGGCCCACCCGGCCGCAACAGCACCCGCCGAAAGAGGAGCCGCGCGCCGAGTCGTTCCAGCACCGCCGGCACGTGGTCGTGGTCGCCCACGGAGACACCGCCGACGGTGACGAGCAGTTCGGCGCTCGATGCGTGCCCGATGGCGGCGATGAGTGCATCGGGGTCGTCGGGGACAGGGCCGAGGGGCAGCGGGGTGGCCCCGGCGAGATGGGTCAACGCGGCAAGCGTCGGCGTGTTGCTGTCGGCGAGTCGGCTCCCGGCACGGACCGGCGTGGGGTCGTCGAGCGAGGCGAGTTCGTCGCCACTGCTGATGATCGCCACGAAGGGGCGTCGGTGCACGGGCGGCGTGGTGATCGCGAGGGCGGCGAGGAGCGAGATCTCGCCCGGCCCGATGTCGTGGCCGCGCGGCAACACGACGACCCCTGCCGCGACGTCGCTGCCGGCACGGCGCACATGCCGGCCGAGATCGCGATCGCCGTGGATGCGCACGACCTCGGCACCACGATCGGTGTCCTCCTGCCGGATGATGGTGTCGGCACCATCCGGGAGCGGACCACCGGTAAAGATCCGCATTGCCTCGCCGCGGGCGAGCGGCCGCGGCGCGGTGGCGCCGGCCGCGATGTGCGCAACGACCGGCAGCGTGATGGGGCGTTCGGGGGAAGCTCCGCGCACGTCGTCGCCGTGCACCGCGTAGCCATCCATCGCGGCGTTGGTCCATTGCGGCAGGGCGAACGGTGCCACGACCTCCTCGGCGAGCACGCCACCGAGTGCCTCCGCCAGCGGCACAGGCACGCTCGGCAACGGCGCGACCTCGGCGAGAATCGCCGCGATCGCGTCGTCGACGCTCAGACGAATGGCGGGCATGCGGAGCTCAGTACCGTCGGCCGCGTCGCTTCTCGAGCACGATGTCGAAGCCGACGAGAATCGAGGGGAGCGTCCTCCAGACCGAGCCCGTCTGCGGGGGCGCGCCCTGATAGATCGAGGGCCCGGTGACCACCGGCAGACGCAGCGCGGTGTAGCGCAGTTCGGCGCGGAACTGGTAGCCTGGCGACGACGAGGTCGCGATGCCGACCATGAGCGAGCCGGTCGGGCGCAACTGACCTCCGCCCGTCTGCGGATAGATGGTGACCGCGGTGTCGCCGAAGGTGCCGATGGTCGCCACCGTGCGCACCGTCCCGCGGAGTGCCAGCGCCACGCCCGCCACGCCGCGCACATACGGCTGGATGAACGTGCGGCTGGATGGGCGCAGCACCAGTCCGCCCGCGATCGAGACTGCGGAGGCCGGGCGTTCGTAGTTCGTCAACGTGGTACAGACGAGTCGGTTGAGCGGGTCACCACTCGCGGTGACGAGGGTGCAGTCGTCCACCGTGCCGAGGCCGAGGTAGTTCACTTCGGCGGTGACCCCGAGATTGCCCTTGGGATACCAGGTGCCGGTCCCGGCAAAGGTGATGTTCGAGCGGATCCGACGCTTCAGCCCGAAGACATCGACCGCTTCGGTGGTCGTGAGGATCGGTTGCGCGGGAACGGACCAGAGCTCGGTGCCGCCAATCCACCCGGCGGCGACGCCGATGACGAGTCGACTCTGGTCGCCGGTTGCCTGCGCCGCGGCGCGCACCGGGGGCAACGCCAGCAGTGCGAACAGCGCACCGCACAGGGCGAATTGCCTCGAGGGGGTATCACGCATCGGAGCCTCCGGGGGGAACGACAGATCGAACTCGACGATCGCAGGGGTCAGGCGGGTCCGCGGCACTCGGCCCAGAGGGTGGCGTCTTCCGCCACCAGCACACGCTCCACCGAGACGTCTGCGGGGAGACGTTCGGCGACTCGCGCAAAGCACCACGCGGCGATCGCCTCACAAGTCGGCAACTGCGCGCCCGGTGCAAAGGCCGGGACCGCCTCAGCAAGATGGCGCCCCGCGAGCGGCGCCGCGATGGTTTCGGTAAGGATCGTGTCAAGCAGCGGCAGGTCGATCACCATCTGCGTCTCGGGGTCGAGCATTCCGGCGACGGTGACCTCGACGCGATAGAGGTGCCCATGTCCGGGGGCCGCGCTGGTCCAGCCGAAGCGCCGCTCGTTCTCCGCCTCACTCCACGCCGGCTTGTGGTAGCGATGGCGGGCGTGAAACGTCAGCACTCGCGTCAGCGAACAGCGCATCGATCGATCGTCAGAACTTGATCCCGAGGCCGATGAGCAGCGCGGGCACCGGCGTGTACTCGCCGCCCTTCCCGGTCGGATTCACGGCGTTCGGGTTGTCGGCGGTGCCCGGCGCCTGAGCCGGTTCGTCGGCGTAGGAGTTCGGGTACTTGAGGTTCCAGAGGTACGCGCGCGCCTCGACCTTGAGGAAGAGCTTCTGGCCCAGCATCAGGCGCGACCCGACGTTCGGGGCGAAGTAGAGCTTGGTGCCGAAGCTGTAGCCGGAGGTGTCGGCGGCGGGCGTCTTCGCACCATTCACCATCCCCAGGCCGACGCCGCCGTAGGGCGCCAGACCGTGCCACGTCTTGCCGCCGGTGAGATTCAACTGGAGGGTGAACTCGCCCCCGATGAGGCGGTGGTCGATCGGCCCCGTGACCCGCGTGGCCGGCGACTTGTCCGCGTCGACGATGTAGCGCTCCGAGGAGGCCGTCCAGACGCCGAGCGCCAGCTGCAGCGAGTGATTGCCGCGGAAGTTCATCCGCGCCCCCATGAGCCGACCATCCTGCGGACCGACCTTGAGCGGGCCGCCATTGCCGAAGAGCTGGCCGCCCTGGAGTTCGAGCGTCTGGCCGAAACGGATTTCGCGGAACGGCGACTTGGCAGGGAGGTACCCGACCTGCGCCACGGCGGCGGCGGGGAGGCAGAGCGCCGCGAGGGCGACCAGGGCGGAACGGCAATGGGATGAGCGCATCAGCACCAAGCTACACCTCAGGCGAGCAGAAGGGATCGGCCGGTCATCTCGGCGGGCTGGTCGATGCCGAGCAATCCGAGAATGGTAGGCGCCACGTCGCAGAGCGCGCCACCTGTGGCGCGGAGCGGGGCGTCGTGACCGACGGTCAGGAACGGAACGAGGTTGGTTGTGTGAGCCGTGTGCGGCCCCCCGGTGACCGGGTCGATCATCATCTCGGCGTTGCCGTGGTCGGCGGTGATCAGGACCCGGGCGCCGACCGTGTCGGCCGCCGCCAGCACCTGCATCAGCGCACGATCGACCGTCTCGACTGCCTTGATCACGGCGGGAATCACCCCGGTATGCCCGACCATGTCGGCGTTGGCGAAGTTCGCGAGGAAGAAGTCGTGCTCGCGGCGACCCAGCGCGCGGCAGAGCACCTCGGCAATGCCGGCGGCGCTCATCTCCGGCGCCAGGTCATAGGTCGCGACCTTTTGCGACGGCACCAACTCACGCTCCTCGCCGGCCCAGGGCACTTCGTTCCCGCCGTTGAAGAAGTACGTGACATGCGGGTACTTCTCGGTCTCGGCGGTGCGGAACTGCGTGCGCCCGATCTCGCTCAACGTCTCCGCGAGAATCTTCGCCATCGAAAACGGCGGAAACGCCGAAGGAATCGGGAAGGTCTGGTCGTACTGCGTCATCGTGGCGGCGGTCAGCTGCGGCCGATCGGAGACGTCGAAGCCATCGAAGCTCGGGATGCAGAGCGCGCCGACAATCTGACGCATCCGATCGGAGCGATAGTTGACGAAGAAGATTCCGTCGCCGTCACGCAGCGGCGCGATCGGCGCACCGTTCGCCGTCATCACCAGCGGCTTGACGAATTCGTCGGTCTCGCCGCGGTCGTAGGCCTCGCGCACGGCGGCGAGTGGGTCCGCCACGTGGAGTCCGACACCATGCACCATGGCATCGTACGCGAGCTTCAGCCGTTCCCAGCGATGGTCGCGGTCCATCGCGAAGTAGCGCCCGACCAAGGAGGCCAGCACGGTCCGCCCGCCACCGAACTTCGCCATGTCCTGCTGCAATCCCGCCACGACCTCGATGCCCGAATTCGGCGGGGAGTCGCGGCCGTCCAGGAAGCCGTGGATGGCGATGCGGGGGACGCCGAGGCGGATGGCGGCGTCGATGGCGGCGCGGAGGTGGCCGTCGATCGCGTGGACGCCGCCCCAGCCCAGCAGACCAGCCAGGTGCAGGGTGCTGTCGGCGCGAACCACGGCGGCGCACACCGCGGCGAACGCCGGGAGGGCGATGAACTGGTCGCGGGCGATGGTCTGGTTGATCCGGACGAGATCCTGGGGGACCACCCGGCCCGCCCCGAGGTTCAGGTGGCCGACTTCGCTGTTCCCCATCTGCCCCTCAGGGAGCCCGACGGCGAGGCCGCTGGCATCCAGCAGGGTGCGCGGGGCGCGGGCCACAAGGCGATCCCAGGTCGGGGTGTTCGCCATCGCGATCGCGTTGCCGTAGGTCTCCTCGCGCCATCCCCAGCCGTCAAGGACGACCAGCACCACCGGCGCGGACTGCTTGCGGGCGTTTGACATGCTCCTCCGCGACGTCTACACTCTCAATCTGTGATCCGCGCGCCGCAATCTACCCCTGCCAGAATCCGCCTACCAGCCTGCATGCTGCTGTTGTGGGCCGCGTGCGCGTGGCCCTCCACGCCGCTCGTGTCGCAGGCGGTTGGCGCCGGGAAAATCCTCTCCGACGCCGAGTTCCAGAAGGAACCGAACGGTACCGCGCTGGGTCGGCTGATGGCCGGGACCCCGGTCACCACGGTCAGTCTCAAGGGGAACTGGGCCGAGGTGCGCTTCGACGGTTGGCTCGCGGCGAAGGCCCTTCGGGACGATCGTCGCGACGGCTACGACGTGGCGGTGGCGCTTGCGGCCGGCAGCACGCTGCGCGGTGCCGCCGGGAGCGGTGCCACCCTGGCCGCGTTGCGGGCCGGGGCGCTCTTCAAGCGGCTCGAGACCAAGGGCGAGTGGGTTCGGGTGCAGCGGAGTGCCTGGGTCCTCAAGAGCGCCCTCAAGGGGGCGGATGCGAAGTCGCCCGACGCCCCCGCGCCCGCCGCAGCTGGCCCCGCCACCACCCCACCGCCGACCAAGGCGGATTCCGGCGGCAAGGTCGGCAGCAGCACCACCCTGAGCGGCGGCGCTACCCTCTCGGCCACCTCGGGCGGCACGCCGGTGGCCACCCTCGAAGTCCCCGTGGCCGCCACCGTGCTCGAGCGCAAAGGGGGTTGGGCCCGGGTGCAGATCGAGGGGTGGGTGCGCGAGGGGAGCGTCGGTGAGGGGACCCCAGACGGGGGACCGTCTGCCGCCGACATTCGCGCCAATCCGGACCGTTACCTCGGCCAGACCGTCGAATGGACGATCCAGGTCCTCTCGATCCAGAAGGCCGACGAACTCCGCCCCGAACTGCCGCCCGGCCAGCCCTATGTCCTGGCTCGGGGGCCGATCCCTGAAACCGGATTCGTCTACCTGATCGTCAGTGCCAAGGAGGCGGAGCAGTTCCGCGCGATGGAGCCGCTCGCCAAGCTTCGCATCCGGGCCACGATTCGCGCCGGGCGGAGCCGCTTCCTTCCGACCCCGGTGCTCACCTTCGTGCGCCGGCTCGACTGAGCCCGGAGGGGCCCGTGAACGAACAACTCCGCGACCGGATCCTCCGTCGCCTCGACACGCTGCCTGACGAGCGCGGCCTGCAGCTGCTCGACTATGTCGAATTTCTCGAGAGCAAGTATGCCGAGCGCTCGACGCCCTCGAATCTCTTCGCCCGCTTCAGCGACAGTGTCCAGGACACGATGCGCGCCGGCAAGCTGCCGCTCGACGCCATCTCCGGCACCGTCGGCTTCCTCGATTCCGCCTCCAAGGTGGTGAAAGGGCTCTCGGCCGCGGCGTCCGCGGTGGTCGAGGAGGCCTCGAAGACCGCGCAGACCCTGACGGCGCCTCCGGCCCCCAAGGACAATCCGCCCGCCGTGCCGCCGGAACGCGGAGGGCCGGGTTGATCGAACCCGGCGCGGGGCGCTAGGTTTCGGGATGATTCCCTTCAGCACGCTGCGCACACCGGCCGGTCGCCCGTGAGCCGAATCCGGACGACTCCGGGGCTGACGTTTGACGACGTCCTCCTCGTCCCGCGCCACTCGCTGGTGCACCCTCGGCAGGTTTCGACCGCCACCCGCTTCACTCGCGCGATCCCCCTCCACATTCCGCTGCTCTCCGCCGCGATGGACACCGTCACGGAATCCGAGATGGCGATGGCGATGGCGCGCGCGGGTGGCATCGGCGTGATCCACAAGAACATGTCGATCGACCGCCAGGCCGCCGAGGTCGACCGCGTCAAGCGCAGCGAGAGCGGGATGATCCTCAACCCGATCACGCTCGGCCCCGATCGCCCGATCCGCGAGGCGCACGCGCTGATGCGTCGCTTCAAGATTTCCGGCGTGCCGATTGTCGACGGCGATGGTCGCCTGATCGGGATCATCACCAATCGCGACCTGCAGTTCGAGCGGGCGCTCGACCGGCCGATCGCCGAGGCGATGACGCGCGACGGTCTGGTCACGGCGCCGATCGGCACCACGCTCGACGAGGCCGAGGCGATCCTGGCGCGGCACCGGATCGAGAAGCTGCCGGTCGTCGACGAGACGGGCGTGCTGAAGGGGCTGATCACGGTCAAGGACATCTTCAAGCGGCGCGATCACCCCGACGCCAACAAGGACAGTCATGGCCGGCTGCGTGTCGCCGCTGCCGTTGGCGCGGGTGCGGAGGCGATGGTGCGGGCGCGCGCGCTGCTCGATGCCGGCGCCGACGTGATCGTGGTCGATTCGGCGCATGGTCACTCCGAGGGCGTGCTCGAGACGATCGCCGCGCTGCGTGATGCCTATCCGGATGCGCAGCTGGTCGGTGGCAACGTCGCGACGGAAGCGGGCGCGCGTGCGCTCGTCGAGCGCGGCGTCGATGGCATCAAGGTGGGCATCGGCCCCGGCTCGATCTGTACCACGCGCGTGGTCACTGGCGTGGGCGTGCCACAGATCACCGCGATCATCGATGCGGTGCGCGGCGCCGGCGATGTGCCGGTGATCGCCGACGGCGGCATCAAGTACTCGGGCGATGTGGTGAAGGCGCTCGCAGCAGGGGCGGCCTCGGTCATGATGGGCTCGATGCTCGCCGGCACCGAAGAAAGCCCGGGGGAGAGCATCCTCGCCGAGGGGCGTCGTTTCAAGATGATCCGCGGCATGGGCTCGCTGTCCGCAATGCAGGACGGCTCGGCCGATCGCTACTTCCAGGAAGGCGAGGTCTCCGCCTCGAAGATGGTCCCCGAGGGCATCGAGGGGCGGGTTCCCTACAAGGGGCCGGTCGCCGATGTTCTCTTTCAGATGGTTGGCGGCCTGCGGAGCGGGATGGGGTACTGCGGCGTCGGCGACATCGCCACGCTCTGCAGCGAGACCGAGTTCATCCAGATCACCTCGGCCGGCCTCCGTGAGTCGCACCCGCACGACGTGACCATCACCAGGGAAGCACCCAACTACCAGAAGTGATGTAACGATGATCGATCATCGATCATCGATCATCGATGATCGATGGCTGCCAACGCAGCTCCGTAGGATTGCGTACCACCCCTGTTTCCACCACACATTCGTCCCCCTAACCCCCTGAGGCCCCTGTGGCTGAAACCGTGCAACGCGAGCAATGGGGCTCGCGCATCGGCCTGATCCTCGCCATGGCAGGCAATGCCGTCGGGCTCGGCAACTTCCTCCGCTTCCCGCGCCAGGCGGTCGACAACGGCGGCGGGACGTTCATGATCCCGTACTTCATCGCCTTCCTGCTCGTCGGCATCCCGCTGATGTGGATCGAGTGGGGCGTCGGTCGGTACGGCGGCGTGCGCGGACAGGGGAGCACCCCGGGGATGTTCGACGCGCTCTGGAAGAACCCCGTGGCGAAGTATCTCGGCGTGCTCGGCCTCTTCATGCCGATCATCGTCTTGATCTACTACTGCTACATCGAGTCGTGGACGCTGGCGTGGACCTTCTTCTCGCTCACCGGCCAGACGCAGGGGCTCGATCAGGCGGGGATGTCGGCGTTCTTCAAGTCCTACGTCGATCTCCAGAACGGCAGCATCCACGGCTTCTGGGTGCCGTTCGGCTTCTTCTTCGCCACGGTGGCGGTGAATTTCTGGGTCGTCAGCAAGGGGCTCACGGCGGGCATCGAGAAGTTGGCGAAGATCGGCATGCCGATCCTCTTCATCTTTGCCGCCATCCTCGTGGTCCGCGTGCTGACGCTCGATCCTGTCACCATCACCCACGACGGCATCACCACGACGCAGGGGCCGATGGACGGCCTCCGCTTCATGTACACGCCGGACTGGTCGGCGCTCGGATCGCCGAAGGTCTGGCTGGCCGCGACGGGGCAGATCTTCTTCACGCTCTCGGTCGGCATGGGCTCGCTGCAGGCGTACGCGTCGTACCTCACCAAGAAGGACGACCTCACCCTCTCCGGTATCGCGACGGCTGCGACGAATGAGACGGCCGAAGTCGTGCTCGGTGGGTCGCTGGCGATTCCGGCAGTGGTGACCTTCTTCGGCGTCGCGGGCGCGGTGGCCGTGGCGAAGGGTGGGTCGTTCGACCTCGGCTTCATCTCGATGCCGCTGGTCTTCAACAGCCTGCCCGGCGGTCCGATCGTCGCGACTGGCGCAGGCATCATGTGGTTCGGCCTCCTCTTCTTCGCCGGCATCACCTCGTCGGTGTCGATGGCGACGCCGGCGCTGGCGTTCGTCGAGGAGAATTTCGGCTGGACGCGGAAGAAGACGGCGTGGTCGTTGGCCGCGATCACCATTCTGCTCGGCTGCCTGCACATCGTCTACAACACCCGTGGCTTCCTCGACGAGTGGGACTACTGGGCCGGCACCTTCGGCCTCGTGATCCTTGCGTTGGTGGAGACGATCATCTTCGTCTGGATCTTCGGGCCCGACAACGCCTGGCGGGAGTTGCACGAGGGCGCGGCCTGGCAGATTCCGAAGTTCTACAAGCCGATCATCACGTACGTGACGCCGCTCTTCCTGCTCATCATGATGATCTGGTGGACCATTCAGGACGCGATCCCGACGCTGCTGATGACCGGCGTGCCGGCCGAGAACGTCCCGGTCAAGTGGGCGTCGCGCGGGTTGATGCTGCTGATCCTGGTCTTTGAGCTCTGGCTGATCAAGAAGGCCTGGGCGAAGAAGGCCCTCAAGGGAGGGACGGCCTGATGGATACGCTCGCGACGGCGGCAGGGACCCTGCCGCCCAACACCCTCGGGACCAACGCCTTCATCTTCATGGCGCTGGCGTGGACGTTCGTGCTCGGCCTGATGCTCTGGTCGTTCCGCAAGCTCATGTCGACGCCTGAAAACGAGAAGCTGCCGCCGGCGGGCTCGATCCCGTGAGCCTGTTTCGCACCAAGTCGATGACCGACGTGATCCCGGACGACGAGGGGGGACCGAGCCTCAAGCGGTCCCTCACCGCCATGAACCTCACGTTGCTCGGCATCGGCGCCATCATCGGCGCCGGCATCTTCGTGCTCACCGGGACGGCCGCGGCGAACTTCGCCGGCCCGGCGATCGTCTTCTCCTTCATCATCGCCGGGTTCGGCTGCCTCTTCGCGGGGCTCTGCTACGCCGAGTTCGCGTCGATGATTCCGGTGGCCGGCTCCGCCTACACCTATGGCTATGCGACGCTCGGTGAGCTGGTCGCGTGGATCATCGGCTGGGACCTGATCCTCGAGTACCTCTTCGCGGCCTCGACGGTCGCGGTCGGTTGGTCGGGCTACTTCACCGCCTTCCTCTCGTCGGTGGGCATCCACCTCCCGGCGGCATGGGCAGGTGCGCCGTTCACGGTCGAGGGGACCCACACGCTGGTGCGCGCACAACTCTGCGTCGACCCGGCGACGGGCGGCGTGGCGGTTGATGCCGTCACCCGCACCGCCATCACGATCGAAAACTGCGTTGCCTCGGGCTTCACGCTCGGGCAGGGGGTGCTGAACCTCCCCGCGATGCTGATGGTGCTGGCGCTGACCGCCCTGCTCGTGCTCGGCATCAAGGAGTCGGCGAAGTTCAACAACATCATCGTGTACGTGAAGGTCGCGATCGTGTTGCTGGTGATCGCCTTCGGCATCAAGTACGTCAACACCGCCAACTGGGTCCCCTTCATCCCGCCCAACACGGGCGAGGCGGGTCACTTCGGTTGGAGCGGCATCCTGCGTGGCGCCGGCGTGATCTTCTTCGCCTACATCGGGTTCGACGCGGTCTCCACCGCGGCGCAGGAAGCGAAGAATCCGCAGCGCGACCTGCCGATCGGCATTCTCGGCTCGCTCGCCGTCTGCACCGTGCTCTACATCGCGATGGCACTGGTGATGACGGGCATGGCGCACTACTCCGAACTCAACGTGGCGCACCCGGTCTACGTCGCGATCGAGAAGGCCGGTCCGGCACTCGCTTGGCTCGGCTTTCTGGTGAACATCGGCGCCATCGCCGGTCTCGCTTCGGTCGTGCTCGTGATGCTCATGGGCCAGCCACGCATCTTCTACGCGATGTCGCGCGACGGCCTCCTGCCGAAGATGTTCGGCAAGGTGCACCCGAAGTACGGCACGCCGTGGATCGCCACGATCATCACCGGCATCGTCGCCGCGCTGGTCGCCGGCATCTTCCCGATCGCGCTGCTGGGTGAGCTGGTCTCGATCGGCACCCTGCTCGCCTTCGTGATCGTCTGCGGCGGCATCTGGGTCCTCCGGGTCAAGCGCCCCGAACTCGAACGGCCGTTCCGCACCCCGCTGGTGCCGCTCGTCCCGATCCTCGGCATCGCCATTTGCGGCTACATGATGTACGGCCTTCCTGCCGACACCTGGATCCGGCTCGGGGTCTGGATGGGGCTGGGGCTGCTGATCTACTTCGGCTACGGCATGAAGCACTCGCGCTTGGGCAAGCTCGAGAACAAGTAGGCCCCGCGTCCATTCCGTCATCCGGCGAGGCGATTAACTTTCCGCGATGACGAACTCCGGTACCATCACGCCCAGCGCCGCTGCCCTCGAGGTGGCGGCGCTGTGGCGTCCCGGCATGCGCATCTGCCTGACGACGCACGTGAATCCCGACGGCGACGGCCTCGGCAGCGAGGTGGCCATGGTCCACCTCCTCCGGGCCGTCGGCGTCGAAGCCATCATCACCAACCCGACGCCGACGCCAGAGCGCTTCGCTTTCCTCTTCGCCGATCTCCCCGGTGTGGACCGGAGCGACAAGGCGGTGAAGGAGCTGCGCCGCGCCGACGCTATCCTCGTCCTCGACATCGCCGACCTCTCGCGCCTCGGCATCCTCGCCGAGACGGTGCGCGAGCGCGGCGTGCCGGTGGGGTGCATCGATCACCATGTCAGCAAAGGCGACCTCCCCGCCGGGCCGCGCTACGTCGATTCGACCGCCGCGGCCACAGGCGAGCTGATCCACCGCCTCGCCTGCGAGCTCGGCTGGACCATCACCCCCGAGGCGGCGCGCGCCATGTACGTCGCGCTGGTCACCGACACCGGCGGCTTCCGCTTCTCGAACACCAAGCCCGCCACGTTGCGCGCAGCCGCTGCGCTGCTCGAATGCGGCGTCGACACCGAGCAGACGTACGTCGACATCTATGCCTCGGCACCGATCGGCCGCCCGCGGCTCCTCGCCGAGGTGCTGCAGACGCTGGTGGTCGAGGACGACTGCGGCCTGGCGTGGGTCACGGTGCCTCCCGGGGCGCTGGAGCGGCACGACGTCGATCCCGACGACCTCGACGGGATCGTGGAGCATGCGCGCTCGGTCAAGGGCGTTCGCTTGGCACTGCTCTTCCGCGAGATGTCGGGGGGGCGGGTGAAGGTCTCGCTCCGGAGCGTCGGGAAGGTCGACGTGGCCGCGCTGGCCCGTCAGTTCGGTGGTGGGGGCCATACCAAGGCCGCCGGGGTCGCCATCGCCGGGACCCTGAGCGAGGTCCAGGAAACGATCCTCGCGGCGTCACGCGCCTATCTTCTCGGCACGCCGGCCCCCGCGGCAGGGTTGTAGGGGCTAGGCGGCGTGGTACCTTTCGCAAAACCGAATAACGTAGTCGGAATTAGCAGTGGAGCAGCCGTGGACATCGTGGAGCGGATCGAGGAGGCCCTCGAGGGCATCCGGCCGTACATCGCCTCCCACAAGGGGTCGGTCGAAGTGATCGACTTCGATCCGGTGGAGGGGCACCTCCTGCTGCGCATGGGCGGCACCTGTCAGGGCTGTGCCGCGGCCACCATCACCCTCAAGCATGGCATCGAGACGCGCCTCAAGCAGTCGGTCCCCGAGGTCCGCACGGTCGAGGCAGTCTGAGCACATACAGGACGCAACAATGAGCACCACGCAGGCAGACGAAGTCCGCGCAGTCCTCGACCAGGTGCCGAACCCGCGCACCGGGAAGGGACTCGTCGCGTCCGGCATGATCCACGACCTCACCGTCGATGCGGCCAGCAAGGAAGCATCGTTCACCTTCATGCTGCGCCGCGACGACCCCGCCACGCTGGTGCGCCAGGCGCGCCAGGCGCTCGGCAACGCCGGCTATCCGCAGCCGAAGATCAAGGTGACCGATCCGGCCGGCCCCGCGCCCACCACGCACCAGCCGCCGCAGAGCGCGGCCGCCGGCGTGCCGGCGCCGACGCCGATGGAAGTGCCGGGGATTGCCAAGGTGATCGCGGTGTCGTCGGGGAAGGGCGGCGTCGGCAAGTCGACCGTCGCGGTGAACGTGGCGATCGCCCTCGCCGAGCGCGGCTTCAAGGTCGGCATCATGGACGCCGACTTCTACGGCCCGAACCTGCCGCGGATGATCGGCGTCTACGAGCGCCCGATGGTCGAGAACAGCCGCATCATTCCGCTCGATGCCTACGGCGTCAAGCTGATGTCGATTGGCTTCCTCGTCGATCGCGACGCTCCCGCCATCTGGCGCGGCCCGATCATCACCAAGATCATCCACCAGTTCCTGCACGACGTGTCCTGGGGCGAACTCGACTACCTGATCGTCGACATGCCGCCGGGCACCGGCGACGCGCAGCTCTCCCTGGTGCAGCAGGTGCTGGTGAGCGGCGCGGTGATCGTCACGACGCCACAGGAAGTGGCGGTCGGTGACGCGCTCCGTGGCGCCAAGATGTTCGAAAAGGTGAACGTGCCGATCCTGGGCGTGGTCGAGAACATGAGCGGCTTCCTCGATCCGGTCACCGGGATGCGCCACGACCTCTTCGGCAAGGGCGGCGGTGCGCGCCTCGCCGACGAGATCATGGCCCCGCTGCTCGGCGAAGTGCCGCTGCAGCCCGGCCTCGTCGAGGCCGCCGATGCCGGCCGCCCGATCATGGTCGAGGCGCCGACCTCAGCGGCCGCGGTCATGCTGCGCGAGATCGCCGACCGGATCCACGATCGGGCCGGCGAAGTCGGCGTCTCGCTGCCGACCCTCGACTAGCACACCGATGGCCGTTGCTTCAGCTGCGGCCGTCAGGCCGCGGCAATCGGCCGCGGCCTGACGGCCGCGGTTGGAGAGGCCGAGATGTTTGCGCTGCGTTGGTGTTAGGGCGTGGGCAACCAGGCGACGGTGACGCCCGCCGCCGAGGCGTTGACGGTCACCGTGAGCTTGTGCTTGGCCTGATCGAAGCCTGGCGTGGTCCAGGTGTCGCCGGTGCGGGTGAACCCCTCGGCGTCGAGCGACGAGAGAAAGCGCGACGCCACCAGCCGCACGCCGGTGCCGCGAGGAATCCGCAGGGTCAGCCCGCCCATCGCCAACGAAACTTCGGCCGTCAGGTCTCGGCGCCACGCGCCATCGAATGACAGCTCCGCCTTTCCGACACCACCATCGACGCGAATCTCGGCGCAGCCGGCGTTCGCGAGCCCGCTCACGTCCAGCTCCGCTGCGCCCAAGGCAAAGTCGGCGCGGGTGCACTCGCCCTTGGTCGGGGTCGCGAAGGTGACCGTGCTGCGACTCGCGCCGCCGCGTACCGTGAGCGAGAGGATCGTCATCCCGCCCAGGTCGAGTGTGGCATCGCTCGAACCGAGGTTGGCCTCGAGGATCGGCGGACTGGTCGGGGAGAAGTCGAAGTCGGCGCGCTGTGCCATCTGGGCGCGGGAGGTGACGCGCAAACCGGCGCTGCCATTGCCCGCGAGCCCGAGCCGCAGGATCCCGGTGCGCGGGTCGTAGCGATGGACCGGGGCATTCCGATCGGCGTCGTAGCGCAACTGCATCCGATAGAGGTCGGTGCCCTTGGCGGCGCCGAGGTGCACCACGCCGGCGCCGAATTCGACCATCGCATGCACGACGCGCTCGCCGCCGATCGGGCGCGAGGTCGCAACAGTGCGCATCGACTGCGCGGCGAGCGGCGAGGCCGTGGCGGCCGCACCGCAGAGCGCCAGGAAGGAGCGCGTGCTCATCACTTCACGTCCTTCGACGGGCGCTTGACGGCCGGAACGCCGAACTGCGGCGTGGCCCAGAGATATTCGTCGGTCATCAGTTCGGGGGGCAGGATCCGCCCGGCGAAGTGTTCGCGCACGCCACCACGCGAGAGCAGCGCGGCACCGAAGCCCACCGTGGCCACGCTCCACGTCAGCAGCACCGCGCCGCCGAAGACGAAAGCCCCGGCGACCGGCACCCAGCCGAAGCCGACCCATGCCAGCCAGATGGTGGCGAGGGAGGCGAGGCCGGTGATCACGTAGCGATAGGCGTTCGGCGAGACCATGATCCCCTGCGCCATGCGGCGACGGGTGATCGTCTCGCCCATGGCGTGCGCCACGGCGAGCAGGCCGCCGACCAGCGCGATGATCGCGATCAGCACGTAGACCACGGCCGCGAACGGCACCAGCACCGTGCCCGCGATGGTCAGCACCAGCCCGACGATCAACATCCCGAAGGTCGGCAGGATCAGCACCTGGCCGAGCAGGCCAACGAGGAAGGCCCGGCCGAAGGAGTGCACCACGGTGTCGGAGACGATCTCGAGATTGGGGCGGCCGAAGGTGACGACGCCGAGGCCGAGAATGATCAGCGTGAGGCCGACGCCGAGGAGGCCGGCACCCCGCCGGGCCACCTGAACCGGAATCGAGACGGCGGCTTCGGTTGGCGCGGCATCCGCTTCCATCTGGCTGCCGCTGATCAGGCCGCCGAGCTGGCGAACATGGCCACCGATCGAGAGGACATCGCCCGTGATGACGGCGCCGGGATGCAGGATCACATCGCCGTCGAGCGCGACGACATTGCCCTCGATGCGACCGTGGACGTCCGCGTTTCCTTTCAGCACCACCACATGCCCCGTGACACGCTCCGCCGAGCCGACGGAATAGTCACCGAGCCGGGCGCTGCCGCCGGTCACCGTGAGGCGCGTGTCGGCGAGCGGCGAACGAAGTGCCGCGCGGAGATCGCGCTCGAGCGTGGTGGCGTTGTCGAGGATCGCGGGGTTGACCGTCGGGCCCTGTGGCGCGGCGGCAGGCACAGCCTGCGGCGTGACCGTCGGATTCAGGAAAAAGAGCGCCGGGATGGCGTTGCGGGCGCGATACGAGAGCTCTTCGATGGCACCAGGGATCGAGGCCGCAGAGAGCGGACCGGCCTGAAGCAGCAGCGCGGCAGCGAAGAGGGTCGGGAGCCGGTTACCAGCCCGCATCGGTCGCGGGCTCGGCGAGGAGTCGGCTCAGGCCGGTCAGGCCGATGGCGTAGAGCCCGGCACCACCGACCACGTACGGCAACGCGCGCAGCGGCGTCGTCACCGCGTCGCGGACTGACCCGAACCAGGGCTGTTCGGCCGTGTTGGCCGCCAGCGCCTGCACCGACAGCCAGAGCGATTCGCCCACCCCGCCCATCGCGGCCCCGCTCCAGCCGGTCGCCGTGGCGGGGTGCGCCACGGCCCAGGCAAAGCCGGCCGCGATGGCACTGCCACCGACCAGCGAGAGACCGAGAATCCGCCGCTTGGCGGCGACCTCGCGGGGGGTCCGGGTCGGGGCGGTGACCACCTTGATCGACCCGTCGGCGATGGTCACCCGCGCCATCACCCGATCGGAGAAGCCCTCCGATGCGTCGATCGCCGGGAGGCCGCCGAGGAGGGCGACGACCCGGCGATCGAGGGCAACCATTTCATCGCAGAGGGGACATGTTGCAACGTGGGACAGCGCGCGCGGAGAGCTGAGACCCTCTACGAGGGCATCAAGTTCATCGGCGGAGAGGTGCTGCATCGCGGGCTGTGTCATCTGGCTCTTCTACGTCCGGGTCAGAGGGGGAGTTTCAGGCGTCGCGCGTGGCTGCGAGCAGGATCCTGAGCTCGTTGCGGGCACGATGGATGTAGGTCTTCACGGTGCCCAGCGGGAGGTCGAGCATCTCGGCGATTTCTTCGTACGGGCGCCCCTCGACATGCCGGAGCAGGATGCAGGCGCGGTATTCCGGCCGGAGCTGGGCGATGGCCACTTCGATCTGCTTTCCCAGCTCCCGGGCGGTCACTTCTTCCAGGGCGGATTCGGCGCCATCACTGATCTGCAGCGTGGTCGCCTCGACCGCGTCGGCACTCTCGGCGTGGGGCGAGCCGTCGAGCGACAAGGTGTCCAGGTTGCGACGGCGGAGGTGATCGATCGCGGTGTTGTTGGCGATCTTGAAGATCCAGCTCGAGAACTTGAACTCGGGGCGATAGCTCTCCACGGCGTTGAGGACCTTGACGAAGGTCTCCTGCGCCAGGTCCTCGGCGAGTTCGCGGTCGCGGACCATCCGATAGAGGAGCGAAAAGACCGGCCGCTGGTAGCGGCGGATCAGCTCCCGATAGGCAGCCTCGCGGCCCGCCACGGCGTGCCGCACCACCTCCTGATCGGTGAGGGCCTTCCAGTCTACGGTACCCTGCGGGCTCACGCGAGGGTCCGTGCGGCCGGGACGCCGATCCAGGGATGCGCCCGATCGGGGGCCCCGGTAGCTTTCGCCGCAATGCCAACTGCCAACGAGGCGCTACCGGTCACGGGCGGGGATGCCAAGCGCGAATATGTGCGCGGCGTCTTCACCGACATCGCTCCGCGCTACGACCTGCTGAATCACGTCCTCTCCCTCAACGCCGACACCCGTTGGCGCCGGACGGCGGTGGACCGCCTCGGCTGGGAGCGGGCCGCCGAGGGCACCTACCTGGACCTCTGCGCCGGCACCCAGGACCTGGCGGCCGAACTCGGCAACCGCCCCACCTTCCGGGGCAGGGTGATCGCGGCAGACTTCGTCCCGGCCATGCTGGTGCGCGGCAAGGGGAAGTCGGCGCGCGTCCGCCCGGCGGCGGCGGATGCGCTCCACCTGCCGTTCGAGGATGGCACCTTCGACGGGGCGACGGTCGGCTTCGGGGTGCGCAACCTGATGGATCTCGATGCGGGACTCCGGGAGGCGGCACGGGTGCTGAAGCCTGGCGCGCGCTTCGTGATCCTGGAATTTTCGACTCCGCGGAGGCAACCGCTCCGCAGCCTCTACCTCACCTACTTCCGTCACATCCTGCCGCGGGTGGGACGGCTCGTCTCGAAACATACGAACGCCTACGACTGGCTACCAGCGTCTGTCCTCGCGTTTCCCGAACCGGCCGCCCTGGCCGCCCGGATGACGGCGGCCGGCTTTGCCCAGGTGCAATGGGAAACGCATTGGGGCGGGATCGTGGCGGTGCATGTGGGGGTACGGGAGGAATCATGACACTCGACACCATTGCCGACTACATCGCCGCCATCGAGCGGATGGGTGAACTGGTCCGGATCACCCAGCCGGTCAGGACGCACCTGGAGATCGCGGAGATCGCCGATCGGACGATGAAGCTCCCCGATGGCGGCCCCGCGCTGCTCTTCGAGCGCCCCGTCCTCCCCAACGGCCGCGAGTCGACCATCCCGGTGGCGATCAATCTCTATGGGTCGCGGAAGCGGATGTGCCTCGCCCTGGGGGTCGACCGCCTCGACGCCATCGGCGATCGGATCGCCGAGATGGTGCAACTCAAGGTGCCTGAGGGGATCATGGGGAAGCTGTCGATGCTCCCCAAGCTCGCCGAGATGGCCAAGTACCCACCGAAGACGCGTTCGGGGAAGCCGGCCTGCCAGGAGATCGTCCTCCGCGGCGACGACATCGACCTCGAGGCGCTGCCGATCCTGCAGACCTGGCCCGGCGACGGTGGCTGCTACCTGACACTGCCGATGGTGATCACCCGCGACCCGAAGACGGGAGGTCGCAACGTCGGGATGTACCGGGTGCAGGTGCAGGGGAAGCGCGACCTCGCGATGCACTGGCAGCGCCACAAGAGCGGGGCGGCGCACTGGCGCGAGATGGCCGAGCGGGGCGAGACGATGCCCGTGGTGATCGCCTTGGGCGGTGACCCGGCGTCGGTCTATTCCGGCTCCGCGCCGCTGCCGCCGGCGATCGACGAGTTCCTCTTCGCGGGCTTCCTCCGCCGCGAACCGGTCGAACTCGCCAAGGCGCTCACCTGCGACCTCGAGGTGCCGGCCGAAGCGGAGATCGTGATCGAGGGGTACATCGATCCGAGCGAGGAACTGGTGATGGAGGGGCCGTTCGGCGATCACACCGGCTTCTACTCGCTGGCCGACCGCTATCCGCGGCTGCATGTGACCGCGGTGACGATGAAGAAGAAGCCGACCTACATCGCGACCCTCGTCGGGCGGCCGCCGATGGAGGATTACTGGCTCGGTCACGCGACGGAGCGGATCTTCCTCCCGTTGTTGCGGCTCACGGTGCCCGAGATCGTCGACTATCACATGCCGGCCGCGGGGATCTTCCACAACCTCGTCTTTGCCAGCATCGACAAGCAATATCCCGGGCAGGCCTACAAGGTGATGCACGCGATGTGGGGCACCGGATTGATGTCGTTGTCGAAGGTGCTGGTGATCGTCGACAAGGACGTGAACGTGCAGGACCAGGAGGAGACCTGGTGGGTGGCGCTCAACAACATCGACCCGAAGCGTGACGTGGAATTTGCGCGCGGGCCGGTGGATGTCCTCGACCACGCGTCGCAACACTTCTCGTTCGGCAGCAAGATGGGGATCGACGCCACGCGGAAGTGGCCCGAGGAGGGTTTCACGCGCGAATGGCCCGACAAGATCGTGATGGATGAGGGGACGAAGGCGAAGGTGGATGCGATGTGGGCAGGGCTGGGGATTGTTCGATGATCGATGATCGATCATCGATGATCGATCATCGCGAAGGCCAGACCTTCACCGGCGGCTCCGCGCTCGCTCGGTGGGCATCCTTCGTCAAGCTCCCGCACACCCTCTTCGCGCTGCCATTCGCGCTGCTCGGCGTGCTCGCAGCGAGCCGCGTGGCGCCGGTGACGTGGGGCACGGTGGCGTGGGTGGCACTCGCGTTCTCGTCGGCGCGCTTCGCGGCGATGGGGTTCAATCGGATCGTCGATCGGGCCTTCGATGCGAAGAATCCGCGCACCAAGGCGCGCGAGTTGCCGAGCGGGGCGATCGCGGTCGGCACGGCGAAGGTGGCGGTGGTGGTGGCCGCAGCGCTCTTCATGCTGGCGAGCTGGCAACTGAATCCGCTCTGCCTCTATCTCTCGCCGATCGCGCTTGCCTGGGTGCTCGGCTATTCGTACGCGAAGCGCTTCACCTCGTGGCCGCATCTCTGGCTCGGGTTGTCGCTGGCGATCGCCCCGGTCGGTGGCTGGATCGCGGTGACGGGCGCGTGGAGCACACCCTGGTGGCTGCTGCTGGTGATCACCGTCGGCGTGATGACGTGGGTGGCGGGCTTCGACGTCTTCTACGCGCTCCCCGATGAGGGCTTCGACCGCGATCAGGGGCTTCGGAGCGCCGTCGTGCGCCTGGGGCAGACGCGTGCGATCTTCTTCGGCAAACTGCTCCACGGCATCACGATCCCGGCGCTCGCCGTCTTCGGGTGGGGCGCCGGCTTCGGCCTCTGGTACTACGTCGGCGTCGCGGTGGCGGCGGCGATCCTGACCTACGAACACCAGTTGGTGAAGCCGGGCGACCTGTCACGACTCGACGCGGCGTTCTTCACGATGAATGGGGTGATGAGCGTGACGGTGTTTGCATTCGCGATGATCGATGTGCTGGTGAAGTAGGAGAAGCGAGGCGAGAGAGCGAGGAGGGGCCTCGGCCCCAGGACTCCCGCCTTCCGCCGTCCATCGCTCCTCGCTTCCATCATCGATCATCCCCCCACGGGGTCTTCCGATCATGCTGCCCGTCGTCCTCGCCATCACCGGCGCCTCCGGCGCCCCCTACGCCGTGCGGCTGCTCGACGTGCTCGCGCGGGCGCAGGTGCCGGTGGACCTGATCGTCTCCTCGCATGGCTGGCGGCTCTTGCAGACCGAGTCGGGAGTCGGCGACCTCGCCGCGCTGCAAACGGCCACCGGCGGCGACTGGTCGAGCATCACCGTGTACGACGATGGCGACCGTGGCGCGAAGCCGGCATCGGGGTCGTACCGGACACGCGGGATGGTGATCTGCCCCTGCTCCATGGGCACCGTGGCCGCGATTGCCGGTGGGACGTCGCGGTCGTTGGTGGAGCGCGCCGCCGACGTGATGCTCAAGGAGCGGCGGCCGCTGCTGCTGGTGCCGCGCGAGACGCCGTTCTCGCTGATCCACCTCCGCAACCTCACCGCGGTGACCGAAGCGGGGGCAACGGTGATGCCGGCGGCGCCCGGCTTCTACCACCAGCCGACCACCATCAGCGAGTTGGTCGACTTCATGGTGCAGCGGATGCTCGACCACCTGGGCGTCGACATCGCCCTCGCGCCGCGCTGGGGCGGCTGACATGCGTCTCGGCATCATCGCCGACACCCATGGCTTGCTCCGCCCCGAGATCTTCGAGGTCTTCGCCGGCGTCGATCATATTCTCCATGCCGGTGATGTCGGACCACTCGACATCATCACCGAGCTCGAGGCAATCGCGCCGGTCACTGCCGTCTTCGGCAATACCGACGGCTTCGACGTGCGCGCCCGGCTGCCGCGCGTGGCGCGCATCGAGCTCGACGGCTTCGACATCGTGGTGACGCACGGCGACCAGTTCGGGCGTGGCGTGCCGAGCGAGGAATTCCATGCGGCGTATCCGACGGCGGACATCCTGATCCACGGGCACACGCACATCCCCAAGCTCGAGCTCGTGGACGTGGTGGTGACGGTGATGAACCCGGGCGGGGCGGGGCCGCGCCGCTTCGACATTCCGGCGTCGGTGGGAATTCTCGAGCTCGAAGCGGGGATTCCGCCGAGGGGACGGTTGGTGCCGTTGACGGGGGCGGATGAGGAGTGAGAGGCGAGTCGTTGGTCGTTAGTCGTTAGTGTCGTAGGTCGTAAGTCGTAAGGGTTCGTCATCCCGAGCAAAGCGAGGGACCTGCGTGGCAGCCAGCACGCAGGTCCCTCACTTCGTTCGGGATGACAGTCGTCGCAGGACATACGACCTACGACTTACGACTCACGACTCACGAATCACACCCCATCCGGCTTCGGCGCCGCGCTCTTCGGATTCATCCCGCTCCCGATGACCTTTCCCTCGGCGTTCATGACCCAGCGGACCACCACCGGTTCATTGGAGAATTCGCTGAATTCCGCCTCGTACCAGTACTGCGGCATGCCGTTCCGGTAGGTGAGCTTCTCGACCAGCACCTTGGTCGGGAAACCGGCTCGCTCGGAGATCTGCTGCATCATTGCGGTGATCCCGGCCACGCCCTCCGCCTTCGCCAGCATCCCGGCGTCAAAGACGCCCGCGAGTGAGTCGGCCAGCCCGGCAAAGAACCAGCGCGTGTAGGTCTTGCCGAGCGCGGTGAGCTTCGTTTCCTGCTCGGGCGTCAGCTTGACGGGAGCCGGGGCGGCAACTGGGGCAGCCGGAGCGGTTGTCTGGGCGGCGACGGGGGCGGTGGCCAACATGAGCAGGGCGGGGGCGAGGAAGCGCATCGGGGTCAGTCCGGTTGAAGGTTCAGCCCGGACGAGGCGGGGAGGCACATGGTTTCAGTGTGGAACCGGCGGTCGCGAAGCGAGAAGCGAGGGACCCTGGTCACAGGTCACAGGTCACAGGTCACTGGTCACCGCCGCCGATCATCGATCACCATTCCTCCCCATTCACCAAGCGGCACCGTCCACCGCCAGGCATTCGGTCGGTTCCGGAACCAGGACATCACCAGCAGGCGCTGATGCAGTCGCTCCGGCGAGACCCGGCCGATCGGTTCCGGCGGTTTCGCCAGTTCCGTCGCCACTACCCCGGCAAAGGCCTCCCGCTCGATCGGGGAGACCGGGTCGGGGTAGCAGGCGCGCACTTCGCCCCTGACGATCACGAAGGCCCGGGCATCGCCACGGGCCCCGGGGTCGCGATAGACGAACGAGAGCGCCTCCAGCGAGGCGCGGCTGCGCGCCACGGCGGCCATCAGCCACTCCAGCGACTCGAACTTTCCACGCCAATACGCCGCCCGCTCGAAGTCGCCGTCGTCGGCGCGCTCCGTCATCGAGGCGACGACCCGATCGATCGGGGCGATGCTGCGCCCCTCGCAGAACGCCGCCGCCAGGTCCGCGCGCGTCCGATACGCCGGCTCCGCCACAAGTCCCGCGCAGGGCCCGAGACAGGTGCCAAAATCAAACCGCGGACAGGCCGCGCGAATCGGGTCGGAGAAGAGATCCTGCTGGTCGGCGTAGTGGACCGGCATGTCGGCTCGGCAGTCGCGAATGCCGAGGAGGTCCGCCAGGACTCGCGCCGCGTCGAGGGTGCGGGCGCGCGAGGGGAAGGGGCCGTAGGTCCGGCCCCGATAGCGCTCGGGGGCCGCCGTCGAGACCAGTCGTGGCGCCCGTTCGTCGGTGACCACCAGGAAGCCGGCGGCCTTGTTGCGGTTCATCGCCACGTTGAACGGCGGCCGGAACTTCCGGATCAACTCCAGCTCGGCCAGCGCCGCGGCGAACTCGCTCGGGGTCGGGTCGATCCGGATGTCGCTCGCCGCATGGAGGATCCGGGCCCCCTTGTCCTCGGGGTACGACGCCCGGAAATACGAGAGCAGCCTGGTGCGCAGCGCCTTCGCCTTGCCGACGTACAACACGCGACCATCGGCGCCGAGCATCCGGTAGGTGCCCGGACGGTCGTCGGCAAGCCGCTTGACCCGAAAGCGGAGCGCCTCGAGGTCGGTGGCGGGGAGGGGAAGCGCGAGGGAGCGCATCAGGGGCAGATAGGGGCGAGAAGCGAGAAGCGAGAAGCGAGGTCAGGGGACGGATCTCCCCGCCGGACCTCGCTTCTCGCTTCTCGCCTCTCGCTTCTCGATTACGTCTGACACCTCCAACACAACACCGTCCCCCGTGCATCGATGTCATGCGTCATCACCAACCGCGTGCCGCAGACCTTGCAGGGCTCGCCCTCGCGGCCGTAGACGTAGAGCTCGAGCTGGAAGTTGCCCGGGGCGCCGGTGGAGGAGACGTAGTCGCGGAAGGTGGTGCCTTCGCTGGCGATGGCGGCGTCGAGGATCCGGACGACGTGGCCGTGGAGGGCGAGCAGCTTCTCCGCCGGGACCTTGTTCGCGGGCTTTGAGGGATCAATCGCGGCCGCGAAGAGCGCCTCCGTGGCGTAGATGTTCCCCACGCCGACCACCACGCGCTGGTCCATCAGCACCTTCTTGATCGCGGCGCGTGACTTGGCCAATCGAGCGGCAAAGCGTTCTGCCGTGAACTCCGGGTCGAGCGGCTCGGGACCGAGGCGCGCCTCGTACGTGGCCCACGCCGTGGCATCGCACCAGCGCAGCGTCCCGATACGGCGCACGTCCCGATAGACCAGTAGCGCACCATCGTCGAGCGCGCACACCAGCACCGCGTAGCGATCCTCGTCCTCCGACATCGGGCGGTCGTACACCAGCAGCGAGCCCGTCATCCCCGGTTGCACCGCGAGCAACTTATTGTCGGTATGGAGGAGGGCGTGCTTGGCACGACGGGTCACGTCGGTGATCGTCCGCCCCGCGAGCCCGCGGAGCAGGACGCCCTTGGTCACGCCGTCGAGGACGTTGTCATGGCGGAGCGCGGCCGACACGATGCGGCGCCCCACCAGCCGGACGCGCAATTGACGAACAAGGGTTTCGACTTCTGGCAGTTCAGGCATCTGAATCGATGATCGATGATCGATGATCGATCATCGATTCGCCTCGCGCCAGCCGATGTCGCGTCGGTACTGCTTCCCTGCGAACTGGATCGCCTCGGCGGCGGCGCGGCTCTTTGCCTGAGCGTCGGCGAAGGTCGGTGCGACGGCGGTCACCGCGAGGACCCGGCCGCCGTTGGTGACGAGGGTACCATCGCTTTGGAGGGCCGTCCCTGCGTGGTAGACGGTTACGCCCTCGGGGAGGCTGGTCGGAATCGTGATCGCATCGCCCTTCCGGCTCGACTCCGGGTAGCCGGCACTCGCCAGCACCGTGGTGACGGCCGCGTCGCTGCGGAGATCAAGCGCGGGGAGTGGCTCACCCTTCGCGGCGGCGTCGAGCAACGCCGTGAGTCCCGAGCGGACCAGCGGGAGCACCACCTCTGTCTCGGGATCGCCGAGGCGGCAATTGAACTCCACCACATTGGGGGTGCCGTCGGGATGGAGCATGATGCCGGCGTAGAGCACGCCGCGGAACGGTGCGCCGCGCCGCTCGAGTTCGCGCAGCGTCGGCAGCAAGACCTCCTGCTCGATGCGCGCCATTGCCGCGGGGGTCGCGATCGCGACGGGAGTGTAAGCGCCCATGCCGCCGGTGTTCGGCCCGGAGTCGCCCTCGCCGATCCGCTTGTGGTCCTGTGCCGGCGGCAGGATGCGCACGTCGCGGCCATTGGTCACCGCCAGCACCGACAGCTCTTCGCCCTCGAGAAATGCCTCGACGACCACGACGTCGCCGGCAGCGCCGAGCTGATGCGCCCCCATCATCGCCTGCAACGCCTCGCGTGCCTCCGCGCGCGTGGCACAGACCACCGCGCCCTTCCCGGCGGCGAGCCCCGACGCCTTCACCACCAGCGGCTCGGCGTGCGCGTCGACGTACGCCAGCGCGGCGGCGAGCTCATTGAAGGTGGCGCTCGCGGCGGTCGGTACGCCGGCTGCGAACATCACGTCCTTGGAGAACGCCTTCGACGACTCGATCTGCGCGGCCGCGGCGACCGGGCCGAAGACGGTGCGCCCCTCGGCCCGGAGCCGATCGGCGAGGCCGAGGGCGAGGGGCACCTCGGGGCCGACGACCACGAGGTCGATGGCGTGTGCGTCGGTGGCATCGGCCAGGCGGTCGATGTCATCGGCGGCGATCGGGAGGTTGGTGGCGAAGGAGGCGGTGCCGGGGTTGCCCGGCGCGACGTAGATCTGGTTGGACGGATCGTCCTGCAGGAGCGCGAGGGCGAGCGCATGTTCGCGCCCGCCCCCGCCGACGACCAGCAGCCTCACGCGGAACCCTTCGCGCGCGCTTCCTGGAAGGCTTCCTTGGCGCGCTCGGTGGCGCGCTTGGCCGCGTTCTTCAGGTGCTCGCCCACTTCCTTGATCTCCTGCTTGTAGTGCTCCTTGGCGTCGTGCATGTCATCGCGCAACGGCCGCTCCGCCTGCTCGGTGCCGCGCCGGACGTACTCGCCGCGCAGAATGCGCTCGTAGTCGCCGCTCTGCACCCACTTCTGCACCTCGGCGGCGCGCACCACGTTCATCGGGTGCGTCAGCGACAGGGTGCTCAGGATCTTGTAGACCACGTCGAGGCCGTCGTTCGAGGACGCGTACTCGTTGGCCTGCACCATGAAGGGCTCGAGGTTGAGGTCGCCCGGGCGGATGTTCGTCGTGTTGCCGCCGCCGGCCATCTTCATGAAGAGGCGCATCGTCGCCTGCAGATCCTGCGAGCCGAGCAGTGAGGCGCGGTCGGCCGAGAGCTCCGACTTCCGTGACCACTCGAGGAAGGCAAACTTGACCGGCAACAGGATGAGCGACGCGAGCATCGGCAACGCGCCGAGGGAGATCATCACCATGATCGCCGCGATCGTGCGATAGAGCGAATGCCCGCTGATCACGTGGCCGAGCTCATGCGCCAGCAGCACGCGCTGCTCGTCGGTGTCGAGCAACTCGAGCGCCGACGAGTGGATCACGATGAACGGATCGTCGATGCCGTACGCGCCGGCGTTGAAGATCGGCGTCTGGGTGACGTAGAGCTCAGGAATCTTTTCCCACCCGAAGGTGGAACAGTTCTCGACGTGCAGCGCCCAGAGGAGCGGGAACTGGGTGGGCCCGACGCGGACCGCATTGCCCTGGAAGAGGAGGCGGATGCCGCGCTCCCCGCCGAGCATGCCGAGAATCTTGCGAATCACCTCGTCGACGCCGGGCACGGCGCGGAGGGTCTGCAGCGCGGCGCGATCGGCCGGATGCTCCCACGCGACCGCCGAGATGTCGGGGAGGGCAATGCGGGGACGGGCAGCCGGAAGCGAGGTCATCAGAGGCTCGTGCGTTGAGGTTCCGCCCCCCTACGCAGCGGGGGACGGCCCTGTTTCATCGTGCATCGTCAGACGGAGAGCGCCTTGTCCAGGTCCGCCTGCAGGTCGCCAAGGTCCTCGATCCCGACCGAGAGCCGCACCAGCGAGTCGGTCAGCCCCATCTCGTCCCGCAGCGCCTTGGGGACCGAGGCGTGGGTCATCGTCGCCGGGTGACCGATCAATGACTCGACGCCGCCGAGCGACTCCGCCAAGGCGAAGAGATGCGTCGACTCGACCACGCGGCGCGCCCGTTCGAGCGAGCCGAGTTCAATGGAGATCATCCCGCCGAAGCCGCTCATCTGCGCCTTCGCCAGCGCGTGCTGGGGATGGTCGGGCAGTCCGGGGTAATACACGTGCTGCACATCCGATCGCCCGGCGAGCCAGGTCGCCAGTTTCCCGGCGCTGTCGCAGTGGGCGCGCATGCGGAGCGGCAGTGTCTTGATGCCGCGCAGCGCCAACCAGCAATCGAACGGACCAGGGATGCCGCCGGCGGCATTCTGCAGGAAGCCGATTCGCTCACCCAGGTCCTCGCGCGCCGTCACCAGGGCGCCGCCGACCATGTCGGAGTGGCCGTTGAGATACTTGGTGGTGGAGTGGAGGACGATGTCGGCGCCGAGCGCGAGCGGGCGTTGCAGGATCGGCGTCGCAAAGGTGTTGTCGACCACGAGCAGCAGGCCGTGGGCCTGCGCCAGGTCGCCCACCGCGCGCAGGTCGGTGAGGAACATCATCGGGTTGGTCGGCGTCTCGCAGTACAGCATCCGCGTCGTCGGACGGAGCGCGGCCTCGATGTTCGCGACCTCACGCATGTCGACGAAGGTGAAGGCGACGCCGAAGTTCTCGTAGACCCGCTGCATCAGCCGGTGACTGCCACCGTAGACGTTGCTTCCGACCACCACGTGGTCGCCCGACTTCAGCAGCTTGAGGACGGTGTCGAGTGCCGCGAGTCCCGAGCCGAAGGCGAAGCCGTGGAGGCCGCCTTCGAGCGCCGCGAGGTTCCGCTCCAGCGCCTCGCGGGTCGGGTTGGCGGTCCGGGCGTACTCGTAGCCGTTGTGCGGCACGCCGAGGGCGTCCTGCACATACGTCGAGGTCTGGAAGATCGGCGGCATCACGGCGCCGGCCACCGGGTCGGGAAGCTGGCCGGCGTGCACGGCGAGTGTCGCGAGCTGCTGTGTGGTGTGCGCTTCGGGCAAACGGGTCATCAGCCGACCGGGCGAGGGAAGGCCGAAGCTTATGTCCCGCAGCAACTTGGGGCAAGGCGCGATTGTGGAACACGGACCGGACCCGGTACCTTGCGGCAGCTCGTATTGCGCACGATTTCCCAGCCCCGAGGTCGGTCTGCCGATGTCCGAAACCCTGATGATCTCCGTCTCCGGCATGCGCGGGCATGTCGGCACCGATTTGACTCCCGAACTGGTGGCCCGTCACGCCGCCGCGCTCGGTGCCTGGGTGCGCAGCCGGGGCGGCTCGAGTGTCGTGATCGGCCGCGATGCGCGCACGTCGGGGCCGATGTTCACCCTCGCGGCGACGGCCGGCTTCCAATCGGTCGGTGTCGACGTGATCGACGTCGGCATGGTGCCGACGCCGACGGTGCAGATGGCGGTCGAGCATCATCATGCCGGCGCCGGACTGATCCTGACGGCGAGCCACAATCCGATCGAGTGGAACGCGCTGAAGTTCGTCGGCCCGGACGGCATCTTCCTCGACGCCGAGTCCGGTGGGATGGTGCGCCGACTGGCCGACGAGGGACCGCCGCGGAGCGGCTGGGATACCATCGGCACCCGCCGAGATGACCCGGACGCCGTCGCGCGGCACCTCGATGCCATCCTGGCACTTCCCGAGATCGACGTCGAGGCGATCCGCGCCGCCAAGTTCCACGTCGCGCTCGACTGCGTGCGCGGCGCGGGCGCGCCCTCGATGCTGGCGCTGTTCGACCGCCTCGGCGTCCGGGTGACCGGGATCAACCTCGAGACCGACGGGCGCTTCCCCCGCGAGCCCGAACCGATCCCCGAAAACCTCGGCGCACTGGGCGAGCTGGTCCGGGCCTCCGGCGCCGACCTCGGCATGGCGGTCGACCCGGATGTCGATCGGCTGGCTCTGGTGGACGAGTCGGGGACCCCCATTGGCGAGGACTACACCCTGGCCGTGGCGACCCGGGCGGTGCTTGCCCGGCAGCCAGCCGGCAGCGGCCCCCAGACCGTGGTCGTCAACCTCTCGACCTCGCTGGTGGTGGAGGATGCGGCCCGCTCGGGCGGGGCGCGGTTCGTCCGGGCACCGGTCGGGGAGGCCAACGTGGCGCGGGCGATCGTGGCGGAAGGCGCCGTCATTGGCGGGGAGGGGAACGGCGGCGTGATCCTGCCGGCCCTCCACGTGGGGCGGGACGCCCCGCTGGGGGCGGCCCTCATCTTGCAATACCTGGCCGCGACCGGGGAACAGCTCGGGGCCGTGGTGCGTTCCGCCCCCAGGTACGTCATCGTCAAGGCGAAGGCGCCGCGGGGTGGGGATCTGGCGGCCCAGTATGCCGCGCTCCGGGCCCAGTGGCCCGATGCCGAGGCCGATGACCGCGACGGCCTGCGCCTGGCCTGGTCTGATCGCTGGCTCCACGTCCGTCCCTCGGGAACGGAACCGATTGTTCGTCTGATTGCCGAGGCGCCGACGGCGGCCGAGGCAGAAGCCCTGATTGCCCAGGCCCGCGCCGCGCGCTGAGGCCCCCAAGGAGTTGAGCCATGTGCGGTATCGTCGGATATGTGGGACCCCGGCAGGCCTCCAAGATTCTCATGGATGGTCTGCGTCGGATGGAATACCGCGGCTATGACTCCGCCGGCATCGCGGTCCTCGACGGGGGGACGCTCGATATCCGAAAGGCGGCCGGCAAGCTCGGCATCCTCGCCGACGAGATCGACGGGAACGAGCCGAAGGGCACCACCGGCATCGGCCACACCCGCTGGGCAACCCACGGCGGCCCGACGACGCCCAACGCCCACCCGCACACCGACCAGAGCGGCAAGATCGCCCTGATCCACAACGGCATCATCGAGAACGCCGCCTCGATCAAGAAGGCGCTCCTGGCGCGCGGCCACGTCTTCACCTCCGAGACCGACACCGAAGTGCTGGCCCACCTGGTCGGCGCCTTCTACGAGGGCAACCTGGAAGAGGCCGTCGCGTCGGCACTGCGTGACGTGAACGGCGCCTACGGCATCTGCGTGATCTCCAGCGACGAGCCCGACGTGCTGATCGTGGCCCGCAACGGCTCGCCGATCATCCTCGGCATCGGCGACGGCGAGAACCTCGTCGCCTCCGACCAGTCGGCGCTGCTCGAGCACACGCGTCAGGTCATCTATCTCGACAACGGCGAGCTCGCCGTGCTGACGGCCGATGGCTACCGGGTGCGCACGCTGACGTCGCGCCATGTGGACAAGCCGATCAACGAGATCGAGTGGGACCTCGCGACGATCGAGCGTGGCGGCTTCGAGCACTTCATGCTCAAGGAAATCTTCGAACAACCGGAGTCGCTCGAGAACACGATGCGCGGCCACCTGCTCGAGGAGAGCGGCAACGTGCGCGTGTACGGCCTCAAGCTGTCCGACGACGAGGCCAAGCAGATCAAGCGGATCATCATCACCGCCTGCGGCACTTCGTGGCACTCGGCGCTGATCGGCAAGTACATGATCGAGGAGCTGGCCCGCATCCCGACCGAGGTCGAGTACGCGTCGGAATTCCGCTACCGCAATCCGATCGTCGATCCGGACACGCTGGTGATCGCGATCTCGCAGTCTGGCGAGACCGCCGACACGCTGGCGGCGCTCCTCGAGGCGAAGCAGCGCGGCGCGCGCACCATCGGCCTGGTGAACGTCGTCGGGTCGACCATCGCGCGCGAGGTCGATGGCGGCCTCTACCTGCGCTGCGGCCCCGAGATCGGCGTCGCGAGCACCAAGGCGTTCACCTCGCAGGTCGTGGCGCTGGCGATGGTGACGCTGCGCTTTGCGCGGCTCAAGAACATGTCGCTGCTCGAGGGACGTCGGTACGTCGAGGCGCTCTCCAAGCTCCCCTCGCAGGTCCGCGAGATCCTGGACCGCGCCGACGAACTCAAGGTGCTCGCCGAGAAGTTTGCCGAGTCGAGCAACGCCTTGTACCTCGGTCGTGGGGTGAACTTCCCGGCGGCGCTCGAGGGCGCGCTCAAGATGAAGGAGATTTCCTACATCCACGCCGAGGGGTACCCGGCGGCGGAGATGAAGCACGGGCCGATCGCCCTCATCGACGAGAACATGCCGGTCGTGGTGGTCGCGCCGCGCGATGCGGTGCACGGCAAGATCGTCTCGAACATCCAGGAAGTCCGCGCACGCGGCGGCCGGGTGATCGCGATCGTCAACGCCGGCGACGAAGAGATCGCCAAGCTGGCCGAGGCGACCTTCATCGTGCCGGAGACGCTCGACCTGCTCACGCCGGTGCTCACGGTGATTCCCCTGCAGCTCTTCTCGTACTACGTGGCGGTCCTGCGCGGGTGCAACGTGGACCAGCCCCGCAACCTCGCGAAGTCGGTCACGGTGGAGTGACGGGGGGCCCGGGGCTGGCGGCCCCGGGGAGTCTACAACTATATTACTCTCTGGTTGTTCAGTGATTCAACACCGGAGGGATGATGGCCAAGATCACGATGACGCCCGCCATTCTCGAATGGGTCGCCGAGCGCTTCAAGCTGCTCGGCGACCCCACGCGGTTGCGCCTCCTGCAGGCGCTCCGCGAGGGCGAGGCCACCGTGACGGACCTGGTGACGACGACCGGCCTGGGGCAGGCCAACGTCTCCAAGCACCTCCAGCAGTTGCACGCGCACGGCTACGTCGCGCGCCGAAAGGACGGCCTCTTCACCTGGTATCGCCTGTCCGATCGCGAGGTCTTCCAGCTGTGTGACTTGATGTGCGGCCGGTTGGAGCGTGACCTGGCGGCCCAGAAGAAGCTGCTCGGCGGCGGGCGCTGAACCCGCCTCACGGCCGCCACCCCAGCCCGACCCCGAGGCTCCATTCCCGCCCGGCGCGCACCGCGTAGCCGGGCGGCAGTTCGTCCGCGTCAAAGAGGGCGCCGCCGATCCCGCCCTCGCCGCGCACCACGACGGCCCATCGTGGCGTCACCGGTACCTGCCCCAGCACCGCGAGCAGTCCCACGACCACCGTGCGCGGGTCGCCGCCGGTCACGGGGAAGGTGGTTCGTGCGGCGGCGATTCCCGTCAGCAGGTGCACCGTCGCTCCGCCCGGCGCTCCGGCCACCCGAGGCCCGACCTCGACACCCACCCGCCACGAGCGGATGGCGTCGCGCGTGAGGACGGCGCTCTGCGTCCCGCGGATGGCGAGGTCGGCCTGTGCGTGCCGCAGCAGCAGGGCTGCACGCCAGGGGCCACGGTCGTGCGCCACGCCGAGCTGCCACGACGCGGGGTGATCGGGGGCGATGGTGGGGCGATCCGGGTCGGCATCGGCCCGGGCGTGGCCCGCCGCGTTGCCGGTGAGACTGAGCAGGGAGAGCTCCCGCTGAGCCGCGAGCGGGTACACAAGCAACCACAACGACGCGACGACGAGGACCAGCAGACGGGACATGACGGCTCCGGGACGAGGGGTGCCGCATCATCGCCCGTGACGCTCAACGGCCCCTCAACGCGGGGGCGGCTCCGGCCACTGCCTTGGCTATCTTTTCGTCATGCGCATTGTCCTGCAGCGAGTCAGCCACGCCTCAGTCACCATTGCTGGTCGTGTCACCGGCGAAGTAGGCCGCGGCTTCCTCCTTCTCGTCGGGGTGGCGCCGGGCGACAGCCGCACCGAGGCGCTCTGGCTGGCCGACAAGGTCGCAGGGCTGCGACTCTTCGGCGATGCGGAGGGGAAGATGAATCTCGACCTCGCGGCCATCGGCGGGGCAGTGCTGGTCGTGTCGCAGTTCACGCTCTACGGCGACGCCAGCAAGGGGCGACGGCCCTCCTTCATCGGGGCGGCGCGGCCGGAGGAGGCGATTCCGCTGTACGAGGCCTTTCTCGACGCCCTCCGCACTGCCGGACTCACCGTCGCCAGCGGCGAGTTTGGTGCCGACATGCAGGTCGCGCTGGTCAACGATGGTCCCGTCACCCTGATCCTGGAGCGCGCTCCCGCATGATGCCGACCCTGGTGCTCGCGTCCGCCTCCCCGCGGCGTCGGCAACTGCTCGAGATGCTCCACCTCCCGATCCTGGTGACTCCCTCCGACGTGCAGGAGATTCCCCTCCCGCGCGAGACGCCGGCCGCCTATTCGCGCCGACTCGCGCGCGACAAGGCGCGCGCCGTGCCGGGCGAGCTCGTCCTCGGCGCCGACACGATCGTGGTGCTCGACGGCGAGATTCTCGAGAAGCCGGTCGACACCGAAGACGCCGTCGCGATGCTCTCCCGCCTGCAGGGACGGCGGCACACGGTGATCACCTCGATCTGCCTGATCAGCCAGGGGCACGAGTTCGAAGCGAGCGACGAGACCGCCGTGGTCTTCCGCGCGGCCGATGACGCGACCCTGCGCGCCTATGTCGCCACCGGCGAACCGATGGACAAGGCGGGGAGCTACGGCATTCAGGGGTACGGCGCGGCGCTGGTGGAGCGGATCGAGGGGGACTTCTTCAGCGTGATGGGGCTGCCGGTGCGGTTGGTGCTTGAGCTGCTGGAGCAGGCGGGGTATCGGTATTTGTTTGAGTCGTAAGTCGTAGGTCGTAAGTCGTAAGTCATCCCGAACGAAGTGAGGGACCTGCGTGATGGCGATACGCAGATCCCTTCACTGCGTTCAGGGCAGGCTCCTCGCGTTGCTCGGGATGACAGGTCTGCAGGACATACGACCTACGACCTACGACTTACGACCTGCAAGCGCCAACGCCGTCACCACCGCACCCGCCTTCGCCTCCGTTTCCTCGAATTCTGCCTGCGGCACTGAATCGGCCACGATGCCGGCGCCGGCCTGCACATAGGCGGTGCCGCCGGTGAAGACGACGGTGCGGATCGCGATGGCCGTATCGAGCGTGCGCGCGCCGTAGCCGACGTAGCCGACGGCGCCCGCGTAGGGGCCGCGCCGCGTGGGCTCGAGTTCGTCGATGATCTGCATCGCGCGCACCTTCGGCGCGCCGCTGACGGTGCCCGCCGGAAAGGTCGCGGCTAGCGCGTCGAGTGCATCGAGGCCGGCGCGCAGCGTGCCGCGCACTTCACTCACCAGGTGCATCACCCGCGAGTAGCGCTCCACCACCATCTGCTGCACCACGCGGACAGTGCCATACTCCGCCACGCGGCCGACATCGTTGCGGCCGAGATCGACGAGCATCAGGTGTTCGGCACATTCCTTCGCGTCGGCGCGGAGTTCGGCCTCCATCGCGAGGTCCTGCTCCACGTCGCGACCGCGCGGACGCGTGCCGGCGATTGGCCGCACCGTCACGTCGCCGGCTTCCACGCGCACCAGCACCTCCGGCGAGGCCCCCGCGATCTGGACCGGACCGAGGGCGAGGAAGTAGCAGTACGGGGCGGGATTGAGGGCGCGCAGCCAGCGATACGTCAGGAACGGATCGGGCGCGGGGTGCAGCTCCATCCGCCGGGAGAGGACGATCTGAAAGGCGTCGCCTGCGGCGATGTAGTCCTTGCAGCGCGCGACATCCCGGCGATAGTCGGCATCGGCGTAGGGCGCGGCCATCGCCGGCGGCACGACCTCCTGCGGCACCAACGGCGTCAGCGCCCCCGGGGCGGCAAGGCGCGCGATCCACGCCGCCATCTTCGCCTCCGCGGCGGCGATGCGTTGCTGCAGCTCGGCGTCATCCAGCCCGGGGGCCACGGTGACGTTGGCGATCACGTGGGCGCGGTGGAAGAGATTGTCGAGCACCAGCAGCGTGTCGACGACCATCGCGATCGCATCGGGGAGATCCCGGTCATCGGTCGGGGCATTGGGGAGATGCTCGATGCTGCGGACGACGTCGTACCCCCAGAAGCCGACCGCGCCGCCGGTGAAGCGAGGCAAGCCATCGACCGGCATTGCCTCGTCGTGCCGCAGCAACGCACTCAGGTGATGGAGCGGATCGCACGGTGCCGCCAACGGTTCCCACTGGGTGGTTGCCGTCAGGCACTCCGCCGAGGCGCCGCGATAGCGATACACCGCCTCGGGCTCGGTCGCGAGGAAGCAGTAGCGAGCCCAGCGCTCGCCACCCTCGAGCGATTCGAGCAGGAAGCCATAGTCGCCGCGGTGCAGCTTCTGGAAGGCGGAGACGGGGGTGTCGCCGTCGAGGACGACCGCGCGCGTGAGCGGGACCCGCGTGAATCCCGCGGCGGCGGCGGCGCGGCAGCGCGCGAGAGTGTCGGTCATCGGGGAGCCGCGAGCAGGTAGGTGCCGGGGCCGAGGATGGCGAAGCGCAACATGTCGCCGGCGGGGCGATCGCTCGGGAGGAAGCGCGCCGTCGCGCTATCCACGAGCACGGCCGCGCCCATCGCCGCCTCGAAGCGCGTCGCGGTCGGGTACCGCGCCAGCGCCCCCTCGGGTGCGGCGAAGTGCACGGCGTATGAGAACGTGCCGACGGCCGCCGTCGCCATCGAGTCCGAGCTCGTCAAGGTGAAGCCATAGCGGCCCGGCGTCGGCTGGATCTGCACCGTCACGCTGTCGCCCTGCCGGGCGCGCATCGACCCTGGCGGGAAGGTCACGATGGCAAAGATCGAGAGGTCGGGGCGGGGACGACGCAGGACCACCGTCCGTCCGACGAGCGCCATGAAGCGCACGGTGGTGTCCATCGGTGACGGGCCGAGCCGGTCGAGCGGCCAGACGCTCGACAGGGCCTGGGGACCCCCGCTCCCGACCGTCGGCAGCGGGGCGCCGATGGGCCGCGCTGCGCGCGCGCCGCCGCACGCGGCGACCGCGAGAAGCACGGCTAGCTTCCAGTGATGATCCCGCCGCTGCGTGGTGCCGTCGCCCTGCTCGGGGCGCTCCTGCTCGGTCCGGGGCGTCTCGCGGCGCAGCTGTGGCACCGCGGAGACTCGCTGCCGCTCCTGCAGCGCGCCGCCACGCACCGGCTCTCCCGCGATGCCGACACCCTCCTGGCCGCCTGGCAGGCTCGCGCCCACGGCGTGGTGCGGATGACATCGGTGGTCGAACACGGGGGCACGTCCGTGGAACGGGTGATCCGGGCGGATGAACTCGAGGTCGAAGTGTACGGGGAGGCCCCGAACCGGCACAAGCAGATCATCGTGGCCTGGCGCGATTCCTCCTTCCTGCCGAATCGCGTCCGCTACCATCGCGACCATCTGGGGATCGTCGCCAACGACTTCGGCGGGGTTCTTCGCCTCGGCGAGGGCGAAGAGGTGCGCGACGTGCTGCACCCGCTCTCGCCCGCCGGGCTGCTCCGCTACCAGTTCGCCGAGCGGGATACCCTCCGCATCGCGGGCCCCGGGGGCACCGTCCGCGTGGTAGCCGTCGATGTGCGGCCGCTCGACCCGACGGCGCCCGGCACCGTGGGGACGCTGTACCTCGACATCGACCGGGCCGCGCTGGTGCGCTTCCGCTTCACCTTCACGCCGGCGTCGTACCGTGATCCTTCGGTGGAGGACATCACGGTGACGCTCGAGAATTCACTGCAGGAGGGGACCCGCTGGCTGCCGTGGCAACAGTCCATCGTGATCCGCCGGGGCGAACCGATCCTCGACCTGCCCCTCCGCACGATCCTCCGCGCCGACTGGACGCTCACCGACTACGAGCTCGGCGTGGCCCACGTCATGAATCGATTCCTCGGCTTCCAGGTCGACGGACTGCGCCGCCCCGGTGGTGACACGACCTGGCGGCAATCACTCGCGGAACGCCTCGCGCCACTCCCCGATGCCGATGCGGCAATTGCCGAGGCGCAGCGGGCCGCCATGCAGGCGTTGGGTGGACGTCTCCTCGATGGCCTGCCGCACACCCGACTCGCGGCCGGGGGCGTCTCGGACCTGCTCCGCGTCACCCGCGTCAGTGGCGTGACGCCGATGCTCGGCGTGCGACGCCAACTCGGTGGCGTCGTGACGCTCAGGGCTCGGCTCGGGATCGGCGGCAGCGATGCCCGAGTTGTTGGCGGTCTGTCGTTGGCACGGTCAGTCGCCGGTGCGTCGTGGACGCTCGGCATGGAGCGCCGACTCGCCGATGTGGGCGACGCGCCGAGCGGCAGCGGGGTGGTCAGTTCGCTCGCCACGATGGTGGGCGGCGCCGATCTGGGTGACTGGACGCTGCTCGAACGGGTTGCACTCGGCGTGCGCACGCCCGTCGCGGGTGGGAGCCTCGACGCGGAAGTCGCGCGCGAATGGTCGTGGTCGGTTGCGGCGTCGTTTTCGCCGATCACCGGCGAGACGCGCGCGAATCCGGCGCTGGGGATCGGCGCCGCGACGATCGCGCGGCTTGGGCTTTCCCACCGCGACGCGGCGGGCAACGGATGGCGCGCCGGGGCGGAGGCCGGCGCGGGTGCCGCGAGCTGGCAGCGATTCGACGCCTCCTGGCGCGGCGGCGTGACGCTGGGTGACGGGCGTCTCGGCGCGACAGTGGACGTCGGGGCGGCGAGTCCGGGGCTGCCCGGCTACCGCGCCTTCGTGCTCGGCGGGAGGCATACCTTACCAGGCATTCCCTACCGCGCACTGGGTGGGGCGCGGATGGCGCGGGTCGAGATCGGCTGGACGGTACCGGCGACGCTGCCGATGCCACCGCTCCCGAACGCCCGCGGACTGCGGCTCCCGAGTGCAGTGACCCCGTTCCTCGCCGCCGGAATCACCGGTGGTGACGCGCGCGACCTGCCGTGGCGCGCGAGCGGGCGGGTAGAGACGGTCGCTGGGGTACGCCTCGATCTCTGGGGGCCGCTCTTCCGGGTCGAGGCAGGGATCTCGCTCCGGACTGGGCGGTTCGGTGTGAGTCTGGACGCCCATCCGGATTGGTGGCCGGTGATGTAAGGATTGCGTTCGGCGCAGGGGCCGCGACCGCCGCTCCGGAAACCGGCACTCCCTGGGGCGCGTAGCGAGGCGCACGTTCGCGGATCTCCTCCAGCCTCAGGTTGCAGCCGCCCCAGCTCCTGCCTACTCCGTCGGCCGTCCCGATCCGGTGACCATGCGGGAACGATGCGCCCGCCCTCCAGGCCGACCGGACCATCATCCCCGGAACGAGGAACGCCACTGATGCGACTGCAAGCAGTTCCTGCCTGTCTGTTGGTGGCTGGAGGCCTCGCGACCGTCGGATTCTCTCGCCCTCCCGCGCGCTCCGTGCCACCGGAACCCCCCACGAGTGCGGAGTGGCTGGCGCGCCTCCCGGATGGTGAGACCAAGCGCCAGTTCATCATCGACTGCACCAATTGCCATCAGCTCGAGTCACGCCACTTCCGGCCCCTGGGCGCACCGCGTCCGATTGAGAGTTGGGTCACGGCGACCCAGCGGATGCTCGGGTATGCTGGGGCGACCACCGGATTTCCGGTCATCTCCGGGGGCCGCGATCCAGAGCGCACCGCCGAGTGGCTCGTGCGCAATCTCGGCGAGTCCCCGCAGCCGGCAGCGCGCGTGCCCTTGGCAGCGGCGGCGGCCGAGATCCGCGAATACCTGCTCCCCGATTCCGCCGACCTGCCCCATGACGTCGCGGTCGAACGCACGGGGCGGATCGTCGTGACCGGGATGCGCTCGCATGCGATGCATCTGCTGGAGCCGGAGAGCGGGGCATGGTCAACGGTCGAGATCCCGGTGGCGAAGTCCAATCCCAGGGCCGTGGAGCTCGATGCGTCGGGCAACTGGTGGGTCGTCCTCGGTGGGCCGCATCAGCTTGCCCGCTACGACGGCACGGAGTGGGCGACCTGGGACGTCGGGATGTATGCGCACAGCGTCGCCCTCGATTCGGCCGGGGGCGCCTGGGTGAACGGGCACTTCACGCAATCACCGGAACTGCTCGCCTCGATCGCGCGCGCAGGGGGCGTCCGCACGCATGTCCTGCCCCCGCATCCGACCCTCGCGACCGGGGACGGCGGCCCGGTGCCCTACGAGCTCCGTACCGGTCCGAACGGGACGATCTGGATGAGCGAGTTGCAGGGCAATCGAATCGTGGCTTTTCATCCGAGCACCGGCAAGTCGGACGTCTATCCGATGCCGACCACGGCCAGCGGGCCGCGCCGACTCGACGTGGATCAGCACGGGGTCGTCTGGATCCCGACGTACGGGGCAGGCCATCTGGTGCGCCTCGATCCCTCGGCTGATGCGGCGTCCCGCTTCGAGGAGATCCCGTTGCCGATCAAGGATGCGGCGCCCTACATCGCGCGTGTGCACCCGCGCACCGGGACGATCTGGATCGGGACGGGAACGGCCGACGCGGTCTTCGCCTACCATCCGCGCGAGCGACGGTTCGACTATTACCCGCTGCCGAGTCGCGGCGCGCTGGTACGTCACCTGACGTTCGACCCGCGTTCGGATGACGTCTGGCTCGCCTACGGCGAGTCACCAGGGCAGGGGCCTGCGCGCATCGCACGTCTCCGTCCGGTGCCATCGCCGGCGGTCGACACCGTCCGCTTGGCGCCCGGCACCGCCCTCACCTTGGTGAACGCGCGCGCGGCATGGGTGGCGCACCGTGAACGACCGGCGCTCCACCTCTTCCCGCTCGCCGGCCACGAACAGGACAGCGACCAGGAGATGATGGCGGTCCTCACCGGCACCGATTTCGAGGACGGGACCATCGAGCTCGACGTCTCGGGCGCTCGGCGAGCCGGCTACGCGACGGACAATGTGAGTGCCTACAAGGGCTTCGTCGGCCTCTCATTCCGCGTGCGGGGCGATTCGTCCGAGCGCTTCTACCTCCGTCCCGAGAATGCGCGGCTTGAGGACGAGCTCTTCCGGAATCGCTCCGTGCAGTATGAGGCGAGCCCGGACGCACCGTGGAACCTCCTTCGGCAATCGAGCCCTGGGGTCTACGAGTCGTATGCTGACATGGAGGCCGGCGGGTGGACGCGAATGAAGATCGCCGTGACCGGCAATCAGGCGCGCCTGTACATCAATGGGGCGAGCCAGCCTGCGCTGGTGGTCAATGACCTCAAACATGGGACGGGGCGCGGCGCGATCGCGCTGTGGGCGCGCATCAGTTCCGATGCGTATTTCTCGAACCTGCGAGTGACTCCCAAGTGAATCGGCTACCGGGTGAACGGTTCTCGACCGTTCGACCAGGGCGGGACATTGACATGCTTGCCCGGCTCGACGGTGCGGACTTCAAGGACGGGACGATCAGCATCATCCGGCGCTTCAGTGACACAGCCAGGGGGTGGGCCTAGAACAGGACCAGCGCCATCAACACCAGCGTTGCCAGCGTCACCAGGGTACCGATGACCACCATGAGGCCGTCGCTGGCGATCAGCGCGAGCCCGAACACCGCCAAGATGAGGCCGGCCGCGTTGGCGCTGAACGGCACAACCTCCATGAGCGGCATCACCACGGCGAGCGCCAGGCAGATGCTCGCCACGACGCGAACCGCGTGGGGGCCGGCGAGCGCTCGCAGACGGGGTCGGGTCAGTCCGTCGATCCAGGCAGCGGGCTTCCGCAGGAAGCGGAGCGGCTTGCCGAGCCTGGCGCTCTTGACCGAGCGGTCGAGCATCCAGCGCGGGAGCCAGATCTGCTCGGCGCCGAACGCGAACTGGCCGGCGACCAGCGCGACGAAGATCGCCACCGCCGTCGGCATCCCCGGGATGTCACCGACCACCGGCGCCAGCACGACCAACCCCGCCACGATCAGCAACGGCCCGAAGGAGCGACGCCCCACCGCGTCGAGAATCTGGTCAAATGTGACCGAGGTGGTCTCCGTGGAGACTTCCTCGATCTGATCGAGCATTTCCTCGAGACTGGCGGCGCGTTGGGGCATGCAGGGCTCCGGATTCGGGGCGGCGGCCGCACCGGGTGCGCGACTACCTCCATGGACGCCCCAACGGCACCCCGGCGCACCACCCTGTCGTCCTGCAGCATGCTGGCGCCGGCGGTTTGGCCCCATCCCCTTGTCTGGCATAGATTTCGGGGACTCTTTGGTGTGGGCCTTCGACCCGGGACGGCACGCAGGTGGCGAGCTTCAACGATGAGTGGCTGGCAACGATTCTCGGCCCCCTCCTCCCGGCGGGGACGCTGGAGCGCGCGCAGGAGGGGCAGACCACGCACGACTCCCTCTGGGAGCGCGTCCTCGATGCGCGGATGCTGCCCGAGGCCGACATCCTGGCCGCCCTCTCGGCTCGTTGCCGGTTGCCGATCGCAGACCTGACGCTGGTCGATGCAGCGGGTCGAGACGCCCTCCCCGAGGCGCTCGCGCGTCGCTATCGCGTCGTGCCGGTCAGCGTGACCGATGCCCTGCTGCTCGTCGCCACCGCCAACCCGTTCGACGTCGGTGCCGAACAGGCGCTCGCCTTCGCCACCGGACGCGAGGTACGGATGGCGCTGGCATCGCCGCCGCGGATCCGCGAGAAGCTCGACGAGCTCTACGGCACGCACATCAATGATGGCACCGTCGCGGACATGCTCTCGGGGATGGACGGTCTCGAGGGCGCCGAATTGGTGGAGGAAGCGAGCGACGACGAGACCGACCTGCTGACTGCCGAAGCCACCTCGCGGCCGATCATCAAGCTGGTGAATGTGCTCCTCGCCGACGGGATCATCTCGCGGGCCAGCGACATCCACATCGAGTCGGGCGAGCAGTCGGTCATTGTCCGCTATCGGATCGACGGCGTGTTGCGCCAGGCGATGACGATTCCGCGGAAGGCGGGCATTCCGCTGATCTCGCGCGTGAAGATCATGGCCGGGATGGACATCGCCGATCGGTTGCGGCCGCAGGACGGCCGTGCGCGCGTCTCCCAGGCGAGCGGGACGCCGGTCGATCTGCGAATTTCGACGCTGCCGGCGACGCATGGCGAGAAGGTCGTCATCCGCATTCTGAACACCCAGAGCACGGCGCTGGCGCTCCCCTCGCTCGGGCTCTATCCGGAAGAACAGGACGGGATCCGCCGCATGCTCGGCCACAAGGAAGGGGTGGTGCTTTGCACCGGCCCGACCGGCTCGGGGAAGACGACGACGCTGTACGCCTGCATCCGCGAGATCCAGCGCGAAGGGATCAACATCATCACCGTCGAGGATCCGGTCGAATACCGGCTCGGGCGCAACATTGTGCAGGTGCAGACCAACGACAAACAGGGGCTCACCTTTGCCGCGGCGTTGCGCTCGATCCTGCGTCAGGACCCCGACGTGGTCCTGGTCGGCGAAATCCGTGACCTCGAGACGGCGCAGATTGCCGTGCAGGCCTCGCTGACGGGCCACCTCGTGCTGTCGACGCTGCACACCAACGATGCACCGAACACGGTGACGCGCCTCGTCGACATGGGCCTCGAGGCCTTCAAGATCGGTGCAGCGCTCCGCGGCGTGATTGCCCAGCGTCTGATGCGCCAACTCTGTCCGGTGTGTCGCACGTCGCAGCCGATCGCCGAACTGCCGGCGCGGGTGCTGCCGTACGTGCCGGAGGGTGCCCAGCTCTTCAAGGCGGTCGGCTGCGGGCAGTGCACGCAGACCGGCTATCGTGGGCGCTTCTCGATCGTCGAGCTGCTGGAGATGACGCCGGAGCTCGAGCGAGTCGTCGGGTCCAACGCCACGGCCCACGGCATCGCCGAAATGGCGCGCGCCAACGGCATGCTGTCGCTCTTCGACTGCGGGCTGCGGCACGTGCTCGATGGCCACACCTCGATCGATGAACTGCTCCGGGTCACCGACATCCCGAGTCACGGGACGGTCACGCCGCGGGGCGGCAGTGAGTTGCTGGCGGTTGCCTCCGCCGTGCCGCCCGTCGCCGCGCCGATCGCGCCGCCGCCGGTCGCGCCAGCGCCCCGGAGCGACGCCTTCCTCGACGATCTCGAGTTGGTCGACGAGCCGCCCGCGGGGTCGGAAGAGGTGGCCCCGGTGGTGGCGCGCGCGACGATCCTGCTGGTCGAGGACGAGGACACCCTGCGTCGGGTGATGCGGGACCTTCTGGAGCAGGAGGGGTATCGGATCTGTGAGGCGCGGGATGGGGCCGAGGCACTGGAACAAGTGGATCGCCATAACCCCGACCTCGTGCTGCTCGATCTCAATCTCCCGAACGTGGATGGCTATTCCGTGCTCGCCCAGTTGCGCTCCCGTCCCGCCACCATGGATCTCCCGGTCGTGGTGCTCTCCGCCCGTGGCGACGAGGACAACGAAGTGCGGGTGCTGCAGCTCGGAGCGACCGACTTCCTGACCAAGCCGTTCCGTCCCCGGGCCCTCGCGGCGCGCCTCGAGGCGACCCTCGGTCGCCGCCAGTCGTGACCGCCGTCCCAACGGCGCGCCCCGACCCGGTCGAGGCGCTGCGCCTGATCAAGGCGAGTGTCCGGTCGCAGGGCGCCTACACGCTGGCGGCGCCGGTCGCGCGGCACAAGATCAATCAGAACGAGGCGCCCTCCGATCTCGATGCCGATCTCAAGACGGCGATCCTCGAGCGCGCCCGGGCCAAGCCCTGGCATCGCTATCCGGAGTTCACGCCGCGCTCGCTGCTCGATCGGCTGGCGACCCACTATGACTGGGACGCCGAGGGACTGCTGGTCGGCAACGGCTCCAACGAGCTGATCCAGGCGACGCTCGCCGTCACCCTCGATCGCGACGACGTGATCGTCGCGCCGGCGCCGACCTTCTCGCTCTATCGACTCCTGGCGGCGGTGCACGGCGCGCACTATGTGGGCGTCCCGTTCGCCCGCGACTTCCGCTATGACATGCCCAGGCTCCTCCGCACCGTCGAACGCGACGCGGCGAAGGTGCTGGTGCTCAACACGCCCAACAATCCGACCGGTTCGGCGGTGACGCGGCGCGAGGTGGAAGCGGCGCTGGACGCCTTCGACGGCCTCGTGGTCTGCGACGAAGCGTACGTCGAATTCGGCGGGGAGACCGCCATCCCCTTGCTCGCGCAGCATCCGCGACTGGTGGTGCTGCGGACCTTCTCCAAGGCGGTCGGGCTGGCCGGCCTGCGCTTCGGCGTGGCGTTGGCACACCCCGAGCTTGCCCGCGAGATCGCCAAGGCGAAGCTGCCCTACAACGTGAACCTCGTGACGCTCGAAGCGGCCGAGGTCGTGCTCGACCACGCCGATCGGATCACCGCGCGCGTCGCCGAGGTGCGCGCGCGCCGCGACCGCACCATCGCGGCGCTGCGGACGATCCCCGGCCTCGTCGCCTTCGACAGCGCCGCCAACTTCTGCATCATTCGCTGCGAGGCCGTCCCGGCCCGGGTGGTGTTCCGGCGACTGCTGGACGACTTCGGGATCCTGATCCGCGACGTCTCCGCTGGCGTCGATCTGGAGCAGTGCCTTCGCATCTCCATCGGCACCGAGGACGACGTCACCGCCGTGCTCGCCGCCTTGCGCACCATTTTCGGGGAGGCCGCATGAGCCGGTCCGCCACCATCGAACGGATCACCGCCGAGACCGAAATTCGGGTCCGGCTGGAATTGGACGGCACCGGCGAGGCGTCGATCGAATCCGGCATCGGCTTCTTCGACCACATGCTGACCGCCGTCGCCCGCCACGGACTCTTCGACCTCGTGGTGCATGCCGAGGGTGACCTGCACGTCGATGGACATCACACCGTCGAGGACACCGGCATCGCACTCGGTCAGGCGATCGCCGAGGCGCTAGATGATCGTGCCGGCATCCGGCGCTACGGTGAGGCCACCGTGCCGCTCGACGAGGCGCTGGTGCGCGTGGTGATCGATTGCTCGGGGCGCCCGCACCTGGAGTGGCACGCCGATCCGGTCGCCTGGCAGATGCTCGGCGAGTTCGACGTCGCGCTGGTGCCGGAGTTCTTCCGCGCCGTTGCGGTGCACGCCGGCCTCACGATGCACATCGACCTGATCCGCGGCCGCAACGCGCACCACATCGTCGAGGCCACCTTCAAGGCGTTCACGCGCGCGCTCGATGCGGCGACCGCCATCGACCCGCGGGTGCAGGGCGTGCCGTCCACCAAGGGCGTGCTGTGATCGCTGTCGTGGACTACGGGGTCAACAACCTCGCATCGGTGGTCCGGGCACTTGCCGCCGCCGGGCACCCGGGCACGCTCACGGCCGATCCGGACGTGGTGCGTCGCGCCGATCGGGTCGTGCTGCCGGGGGTGGGCAACTTCGGTCGCGCGGCGGTGACGCTGGCGGTGACGGGCCTGGGAGAGGCACTCCGCGACGTCGCCGCGGCCGGCCGTCCGTTGCTCGGTATCTGCCTCGGGATGCAGCTCTGTCACCGCGAGAGCGAGGAGGCACCGGGCGCCACCGGGCTCGGCCTGCTGCCGGGCCGCGTCATTCGCTTCCGCACGACGCGGCATGTCCCGCACGTCGGCTGGGCCGAGGTGCGGGTGACCGACGCCGGACGCCGGCACGCGGTGGCCGGCCCGCTCCTCGGCGAGACGGGGCAGTTCTACTATCACGTCCATTCGTATCACCCCGCCGACTTGCCGGAGGACGCCATCCTTGGCGTTGGCGACTACGATGGCCGTTTCCCCACGCTGGTGGGGCAGGGGAGCGTGCTCGGGGCACAGTTCCATCCCGAGAAGTCGCAGCAGGCGGGGATTGCCCTCCTGAAGGCGTTTGCGGAGTGGACGCCGTGACAACCGTGGCGGTCTCGCTGGTCGACGTCGTGGTGCTGCGAGGCCGCGGGGAGACGCTGGAGGTGCTCCTGCTGCAGCGCGGGCCCGGCGGCCGCTGTCCCGGGTCGTGGGAGATGGTGCACGGGCATATCGAGGCGGGGGAGACGCCCGCGGACGCCGCGCAGCGCGAGGTGCGTGAGGAGACGGGCGTGGCACCGACCCGCTTCTACAACCTCTCGCGCGTCGAACTCTTCTACCAGCATCGCGTGGACGAAGTGGCGATGGTGCCGGTCTTCGTTGCCTTCCTTCCGGAAAATGCCGAGGTCGTGCTGAGTCACGAACACGCGGCACGGCAGTGGTGCACGCCGGCGGAGGCACGGCAGCGGTGTGCCTGGGCCCGTGAGGCGCGCGCGCTCGACGACGCCATCCGCATGCTCGGCAGCGGTGATGCCGGCCCGATCGAGGACGTCCTCCGCCTATGCTAGCGCGCCGCATCATCCCCTGCCTGGACGTGGCCGATGGCCGCGTCGTGAAGGGCGTGCACTTCGAGTCGCTCCGTGATGCGGGCGACCCGGTGGAGCAGGCCGCGCGCTACGATCGCGAAGGCGCCGACGAGCTCGTCTTCCTCGACATCACCGCGTCCTATCGTGACCACAGCACGACCCTGTCGATGGTGGAGCGGATCGCCGAGACGATCTTCATCCCCTTCACCGTGGGTGGTGGCATCCGCTCGGTGGACGATGCCGGCGCGGCGCTCCGCGCGGGGGCCGACAAGGTGGCGGTCAACACCGCGGCGATCCGCGACCCCGACCTGGTCTCGCAGTTGGCCGACGCCTACGGGTCGCAGTGCGTCGTGGCCGCGGTTGATGTGCGCCGCGAGGGCGACCGCTGGATGGTGATGGCGAATGGGGGCCGGGACGAGACCGGTCTCGAGGCGCTGGGGTGGCTCGCCACGCTGGAGCGTCTCGGTGCTGGCGAGATCCTGCTGACGTCGATGGATCGGGACGGGACGCGCAGTGGCTACGACCTCGATCTGACCGAGGCGGCCGCGAAGGCCGTCGGCATTCCGGTGATCGCGTCGGGCGGGGCCGGGTCGCTGGCTCACCTGGCGGATGCATTCGAGGCGGGAGCCCATGGGGTGCTCGCCGCCTCGATCTTCCACTTTGATGGCACCACGATCGCCGATGCCCGCGCCTTCCTCACCCGCCGCGGCATCCCCGTCCGCCCGCCAGCTCCCTAGAACTCGTTGTTGTAACTCACCAGCTTCACCCGGCCGTTCCGTTCGATCATCGAGCCGAAAAGTTGCCGAGTGAGGGTGCTGTCGGCCGTGCGATAGCGCACGCGGCACGGCCCCCAGAGCTTCGTGGGACCCCGCAGCATCTGCAGCGTGTCCGCGTCGCACGTCAGCCGTTCGAGGGCCAGCGGTTGCCCGCCGTAGCGTTGCAGCACGCGCTCGACGCCCTTGCTGTTCTCCGCCGTCAACTGCAGCCAGAAGATGCCGGGGTCGAGCTCATACGGCGGCTCGGCGTAGCGGTGATCCGGGAACATCAGCCAGGCAAATTCCGCCCGACTCAACAGCATGCCACGCAGAGCCACCGTGTCTTGCGTGGCAATGGCCCCGATGAAGCGAGCCGCCAAGGCATCGCGCGAGGCCGCGCCTCCCTCGAGTTCGGTCGGCTGGGTCAGCCCCACGCGAAAGCGCCGGAGCAGCTCCGGCATCGGTAAGATCGAATCGACCACATCGCCCGGCTTTGCCCAGGGACGGGTCGTGTCCACCGCGACCTCGGCCGGCTTCCCGCCCGAACCACACGCCAGCAGTCCTACCAGACCCACCACGAGCACCGAGGCACGCATATCCGTCACTTCCCGAAGTAGGAGAGCCGCAGGCTGGCTGGATGCCAACCTGCGACCCTGAACTCTAACGACCTACGACCTACGACCTACGACCTACGACCTACGACCTACGACCTACCACCTCAGTTGTTGCTGTACGACGTCCACCCTTCCCACCACTGCGTGCCGGCCGGAGCTGCCGCGCCACGGTAGCTCGTGCCGGTGATGAAGGCGCCGGCGCGGGTGAGCAGGTCACCGGTGAAGGTGGTCACGCCACCGGTGCGCGGGGCGACGGCAGCCGCCAGCGACCAGTCGAAGTCGGCGACCGCGGTCGGGGTGGCCGGGAGCTTCGTGAACAGCGAGACGGCGGTGGTGGCACCCTGGAAGTCGACGTCGGCCACGTTGCCGGCGTAGGTCTGCTGGCCGGCCTGGAAGGCCACCGGCGACTCGGCGACGAACACGCCCTTGAACGAGAGCAGGCCGTTCGTTTCGCGCGTCTTCGACGCGGCGTCACGATAGCCGATCGCGGCAGCGGGCCAGCGAGCGAAGATGCCGTTGACGTAGTGCCCGCCCGTTCCGCGACGGAGCACGGCGCCATACCCGCCCGAGGCGCCGACGACGCCCGGCCCGGTGCCGACCAGCGTGAAGTTGGCGACCACCGGGACCGTGAACGGCGTGGTGTCGAAGCCGTTGTCGCAGCCCGAGCCGTTGCAGCCGTCGTTCTCGATGCCCTGCGGATCCGAGGAGACGTTGCCGGCGCCAGCGCGCGGGACCAGCACCTTGCTCTGGAAGCCGACCAGGTACTGCAGGCGACCCACAAAGCCTTCAGACATGTCGAAGTGGTCGTCGCCGGCCTGGTACGACACCAGGTACTTCGCGTCGAGCGCCCCACCGAAGATCTCGAAGTGGTCATCGAGGCCGTTCAACGCCTCGAGGTGGTCGATGACCGTAGCGCTGCCGACCGCCGCGAGCGTGAAGGAATTGAGCTCGGCATCCTGCGCGGGACCGAAGCCGGCGTACTCGACGCGCACGTAGCTCAGGCGGCCGCTGTTGTCGCCGTTGTTGTTGCCGCCCGAATAGGGAACCAGGGCATTGTCGACCGACGTGCCGGTCCCTTCGATGTTCACGACGCCCGAGCGGTTGATGACGCCGTTGCCGACGATGACCAGGCCGCCCCAGTCGCCGGACTGGCGCGTGCCGGCCGTCTGCGACGAGGTGAAGACGATCGGATCGGCCGCGGTGCCGTTGGCCACGATCCGGGCGCCACGCAGCACGAAGAGCGACGAGCCGACGGTGGCGAAGTCACCCTCGATGCGGGTGCCGGCCTCGATCGTCAGCGTGGCGCCGTTGGCGACCTTCCGGAAGCCCTTCAGCCGGTAGACGTTCGCGGGGGTCCACGTGGTGTTGGTGGTGATGTCGGCGGTGACTTCGATGGCACCGACGCCAGCCGTCGTTGCCGTCGCTTCGGTCGAGTAGGCCGAGGTGCCTGCGGCGCGCACCGCCGCGAGGCGATAGCGATACTGCGTGCCGAGGGTCAGCCCGGCGTCATCGTACTGGGTGGCGGTGGCGGCCGGCGACGTGATCGTCGCGAAGGCGCCGGCCGCGCCGGTGGCGCGCTGCAGAACGAACGACGTGGCGGCCGTCGCCGGCGCGGTCCACGTCACGCGGATGGTGGTCTGGCCCGTCGCCGCCGCGGCCAACCCGGTCGGGGCATCATTGGCCGGCGGTGTCACCGGGTCCTCGGAGCAGGCGCCAAGCAGGGCGAGCGTCAGGAGCATCGCCGCGCGGGTGGTCGAAGCAAAGCCAGGCATCATCGTGGTCCTCGTGGTGGGTGGTGCAAGACGGCAAAACGCCGACATCCGAAGGGAAGAAACCCCTGGGGTGTCGGCGTTTGGTCGTGATCGGGTCACAACGTCGTCACAATCCACAGAATCGATCATCGATCATCGATGATCGATCATCGATTACTGCTTCCAGCTGAACCCCACGCTGACCGTCCGCCCGCCGCGGTACCGCTCGCGGATCACGTCGCCCTGCAGGATCTGGTACGGCGCATCCAGCAGGTTGCGGGCATCGACGCGGGCGGCGACGCCGGCGAGGAGCGGGAAGCGGAGCGAGAGGTCGAGCACGTTGCGCGACTGTTCCACCACGTCCGGCAGCGGCTGCTCGCCGGCCTCGGTGATCCGGGCGCCGACGCGATTGAAGAGCAGGGTGGCAGAGGCCGGCGCGGTCGGGTGCGTCCAGGTGAGACCGCCGTTGAGCACGTACGGCGCCTGGCCCACCATCTTGCGCGACGCGCTCGTGATCGAGCCCGAGGTCGGGTCGATCTCGATGGTCGACTTCATCACCGTGGCGTTCGCGGCGATCGAGAAAGTCTTGAGCGCCGAGCTCAGCCCGGCCAGCTCCTTCCGGAGCTCGATTTCCGCGCCATAGTTGTTGGCGGACTTGGCGTTGACGTAGGTGATGATGCGCGTCCCGGACGTGCCCTGATAGATCCGCTCGATCGGGCGTTCGAACCGCTTCGCGAAGACGCCGAGCGACAGGATCTCGCCGCGGCTCGGGTAGAGCTCCCAGCGGAGGTCGTAGTTCTGGATCAACGCCCGGGTGAGGTTCGGATTGCCCTTGACGTTGTCCGCCCCGATCACTTCACGGAACAGCACCGGCGAGAGCTCACGGTACTCGGGACGTGAGAGCGTCTGCGTCGCCGAGAGGCGGACCGAGGCCCGTTCCGACAACCGGAGGTTCATCGCCAGCGACGGAAGCACGTCGGTGAAGGACGGCGTGGCCAGCGACGGCTCGCCGGCCGACGACAGCGACGAGACCTCGACCTCGGAGTGTTCCACGCGGGCGCCACCGATCAGCTCGAGCGAACCGGAGAGCGGCCAGGTGACCATGGCGTAGCCGGCCCCAAGCCGGTCGCTGGCGGTGTACGAACCGCCGGCGGCGAGCGGGACGATGCGCAGCGTCTGCTGGTCGCCGGCCGTGAAGCGGCCATCGAACAGCTCTTCGGCGGGCAACGCGAGGTCGGCGGCGCCCAGCGCACGCGCGAGCGAGAGCGAGTAGGAGGTGTTCACCGCGTCGCGGTCGGTCGTGCGGTAGAGCCCGCCCACCTTGAGCGAGCGCCCGACCGACGCGGCACCAAGCGACAGGCGCCAGTTCACGTTGGCTTCGAGCGAGTTCTCCTTGAGGTCGGCGAAGGTCCGGACGGCCGCCTCGTTGGAGAAGCCGAACCACTGCGGCGCACCGCCGCCCTCGGGCAGCGAGTACACGATTTCCGAACGATCCGGCTCGCGGCGGGTCACACCCGACGCCGTGACGCCCCACTCGATCTGCTGGCCCCGACCAATGTCGTGCGTCAGCGCCAGCTGCGTCGAACGGACGTTCCGCTCGACGTACCGGAGTCGCTGGATCTGCAGGTCCTGCGACAGGTTCTCCGAGCGGCCCGTCTCCAGGCGCCCTTCGTTGTCCATCGTGCGGTTGTACGTGTTGTTCAGGGCGACCTTGCTGCGGCTGCCGATCGTCGTGCTGAGGTTCGCGATCCCGCCCCAGAGCACGCTGTTGCGGCCCAGATCGCCGTCGTAGCGGTCGAGTTCCTCGGCCGTGCCGGCGCCGGACACCTGCGCGAGCGCGCGGCGTGACCCGGCCCGCGTCTCCTGCGAGAAGGAGTAGGTCCCCGAGAGGAGGTAGCTCACTCCGGTCCCACCCGTCGGCAGGTTGCCCCCGAGCGTCATGCCGAAGCCGGCATTCGGCGCCCCGGTCCGCGACGTCGGCGACCAGACATTGCGCAGCTGGCCGATCAGCGCGTTGGCCTGGGAGGCCGGCAGCTGCTGCGTGAAGTCGGTGCTCGACACCGCGCTCGGCAGGCGGCGTGCCGCCCCACCCAACGCCAGCCAGTCGCGGCCGGTCGACGGGGCGAAACGGCCGGACTGCCCGGTGATCGCGTCATTGGCGCCGGTCGTGATCGAGAAGGCGGTGAACCGCTTCCCCGAGAATTCCTTCGTCTTGATGTTCACCAGCGCGCCGGAGAAGTCGCCCGGCTGATCGGGGGTGAAGGTCTTCGAGGTGGTGATCCCCTCGAGCAGCGACGACGGGAAGAGGTCGAGCGGCACGACCTTCTTCTCCGGCTCCGGCGACGGGATGCGGGCGCCGTTGAGCGAGGCCTGCGTGTAGCGATCGCCAAGGCCGCGGACGAAGACGTACTTGCCGTCCTGGACCGTGGCGCCACTGACGCGCTGCACCGCCGCGGCCGCGTCGCCGTCGGGGGAGCGGGCGATCTGCTCGGAGGAGATCGCGTTCACGATCCCGACCGCGCTACGCTGTTCGTCGAGCGCCGCCGAGACGGAGCCGCGCTCGGCGGCAGCCGTCACCGTGATCTCGGTCAGCTGGACCGCCTGCGCCGAGAGGGTGATGTCGAGGGTCGTGACGCCGCCGTCGGTGACCGCCACCTCCGTGATGGTCTTCGGGGCGTAGCCGATGTTGGTGATCCGGAGGGAGACGGTCCCGACCGCGACGTTGGTCAGCGAGTAGCGACCGTCCACCGCGCTCTGCGCCATCCGGGGCGTGCCCACGATGGCGATGCGCGCGCCGCCGAGCGGGATGTTGCCGTCGGCGTCGACAATCCGGCCGACAATCCGTCCGGTGCCCTGGGCCGCGAGGCCCGCCGGCAAGAGAAGGGAGAGTACCAGGCCCAGCCGTCGCGCGAATCCTGCCGTCATGAAGTCCGTCCCAAGGTCCGTGTGGTCCCGGGGATGTGTCCGCTCGTCGGCGCACCTCCCCCCACAGCACGACAAAGGTCGCCGAAACGCGTGACGGTTCGGTCACGGTTTCGGCAACGATTGTGTCACAGAGTGCGCCCGCCACCCCTGGACGTGCCAAGGGGGTCACGGCCGGGTCACGACTCGCTGTGGCGGGGGGTCCTGAACGTGCTGGTGTGGGCGGATGGGGCGTTGGGCTTGACCCGGATCGACTTGGCCGGGATTCCCACGTGGACGTGGTAGGGGCGGACGTCCTTGGTGGCGAGCGCATTGGCGCCGACCATCCCGTTCTCTCCGACGCGCACGCCGGCGAGCACCGTGGCGTGGTAGGTGATCCGGACGTCGTCCTCGAGCACCGTCTGGAGCGTCGTGACGTCCTTCTGTTCCACGATGCTGTGGGTATGCGAGTAGATGTTGGCGTAATCCGAGATCGACACCCGATTGCCCAGCACGATGCCACCACGATCATCGAGCAGGACGTGCCGATGGACCACCACGTCGTCGCCCACTTCCATGCCGTAGCCGAAGGAGAACTCCACGTGCTGGAAGCACTTGAAGCGCTCGCCGACGCGCGCGAAGATGTGCGGAGCCAGCAGCCGCCGGAACTCGATGCCCAAGTCGACATGCTGCCCGCCGAGCGGCAGCCGATCGAAGGAGTACCAGAGCCAGAGCAACGGCTTGACCCGGGCAAAGCGCGCCTCGTCGATCTCGGCGTAGTACTCCGGCTCGAGGGTGACGTGCCGCGGATCGAGCGACTCGAGCGCAATGCGGGCGGTGAGGGGCAGGGCGGGGTCGGCGAGCCGTTCCGCGAGCGTCCCCTGGCCCGGGTAGCTCAGCCCGTAGAGCGTCTCGGCGGTGATGGCGGACCAGTCGGCGCCGGGCGCGGTGAGGGCGTGCTGAAGATCCGCGAGCCAGGCGTCGCGGTGCTGTCGGATCGCCTCGGGCACGCTGACGCGCCGAAGTGGACGCAACGTCATGGGACTCGGCGGCCCGTGTCCGGGGCCGCCGCGGCACGACCGACGATGCGGGCGCGTTCCGCGTTCAGCCGTTGCAGCTTCCGCTCCCATTCCGTGCTGCTGGCGCTCAGGTAGCTCACCGTGAACGGCTCGAGCACCGGCAAGGGGCGCTCATAGACGATGATCGCCGTGGCCTGCCCGCGCGCGTCGAGCTGCTGATTCGAGAAGCCGGGTGAGAGCGGCAGCACGCCGACCGGTCGATAGAGCTGGTTCCGCCCCATCACGGTCAGCAACTGCGGGTCGAACCGGGTATTCGGCGCCAGCCCGAAGAACGTGACCAGGGCGAGCCCGGGTTGCCGGAGGCCGCGTGCCGCGCCGAGCGAATCGAGCCGCTTCTGCTCGCCCGCCACGAGATTGGTCAGCGCGCGGTAGCCGTCCGGTGACAGGAGTCGCAGCAACCCTTCCTCGAGCGGGACGATCCGGATGTCGAGCGACCCGGTGCCGAGGCGAAGGGTGATCACGTCCTGATTGAGGCGACCGAAGCCGGCCGGGATGAGGCTGGCCGAATCGGGCAGCGTCTTGGTCTGGGCCGTGAGCACCGGCGCGCCCAGGAGGCCGAACGCCACTGCGAAGCGGAGGGCACGACGCCGGATCACGCCGCAGGCTCCGGCGTGATCGGCTCCATTGCTGCCGCGAGGAGCGAGGCGCCCAATTCGGCGATCCCCAAGCCAGTCTCGGCGCTCACGACCTGCACCTGGTCGAGCGGAAAGCCGATCGCGTCGGCCCGTTCCGCCGCGGCCTTGGCGCGCCCCGAGCGGGTCAGCTTGTCGGCCTTGGTCAGCACTGCCAGCACCGCACAGCCGGAGTCCGTCAGCAGGGTGTGGAAGTCGCCGTCGTCCTTCGAGGGCTTGTGGCGGATGTCGAGCAGCCAGACCACCCCCGTGAGGGTGGTACGCTTCCGCAGGAAGCTCTCGAGCAGCTTTCGGTAGGCGAGCCGCGTCCCCTTGTCGGCCTGGGCAAAGCCGTAGCCCGGGAGGTCGATCAGGTAGAGCGACGGCAGCTGATAGATGTTGAGCAGCTGCGTCTTGCCGGGCGTCTGCGACACGCGCGCCAGGCTGCGCCGTCCGACGAGGGCATTGAGCAACGACGACTTGCCGACATTGGAGCGGCCAATCATCGCGAATTCGGGCAGGACCGGATCGAGGCGATGCATCGGATCCGGGAAGGAGCCGAGGAACTCGATCGGGAGCCGGGCGAGTGGCGAGACCTCGGCCGGCACCGCGGCGGCGCTCACGCCTCCTTCTTCTGGCGCGCCCGCTCGGTGATGACGAGCGGCGAGACACCGTTCACGATCGACTCCGGGGTAATGATCACCTCGCGCACGTCATGCCGCGACGGCAGGTCAAACATGATGTCGGTCATTACGGACTCCAGGATGGCGCGGAGGCCGCGGGCACCGGTCTGCCGCGTGAGTGCCTTGCGGGCGACTTCGCGGAGTGCCTCGGGATCGAAGGTGAGGCCGACGCCTTCCAGCTCGAAGATCCGCTGGTACTGCTTCGTCAGCGCGTTCTTCGGCTCGGTGAGAATGCGCACCAGGGCCTCCTCGTCGAGCGCCTCGAGCGGCACCAGCACCGGGAGGCGGCCCACCAGCTCGGGGATGATCCCGTAGCGCAGCAGGTCGTCCGGTTCCACCGCGGCATAGCCCTCGAGTGGCACGACCGGCCCGCCGATCGCCGGCGTCTCCGCTTCCTGGGCGAAGCCGATCCGCTGCCGTCCGAGTCGGGCCTCGATGATCTTGTCGAGCCCGTCGAAGGCACCGCCACAGATGAACAGGATGTCCTTGGTGTTGATCTGGATGTATTCCTGCTGCGGATGCTTGCGGCCACCCTGCGGCGGCACGCTCGCCACGGTCCCCTCGAGGATCTTCAGCAGCGCCTGCTGCACGCCCTCGCCGGAGACGTCGCGCGTGATGCTCGGGTTCTCCGACTTGCGCGCGATCTTGTCGATCTCGTCGATGTAGACGATGCCGCGCTCGCACTCGGCGACGTTGAAGTCGCCGGCCTGCAGCAGCCGCACGAGGATGTTCTCGACGTCCTCGCCGACGTAGCCGGCCTCGGTCAGCGTGGTGGCGTCGGCGATGGTGAAGGGGACGTCGAGGATGCGCGCCAGCGTCTGCGCCAGCAGCGTCTTGCCGGTGCCGGTCGAGCCGAGCACCAGGATGTTCGACTTCTCGAGCTCGACGTCACCGGCCTCGCGCGGGCCAGCCGTGATGCGGCGATAGTGATTGTAGACCGACACCGACAACGACCGCTTGGCGCGTTCCTGCCCCACCACGTACTGGTCCAGGGTCGCCTTGATCTCCTGCGGCGTGGGGACCGTGCGCTGTCCGTCGGTGGTCTCGCGCTCCTCGTCCTCCGCCAGGATCTCGTTGCAGAGCGTGATGCACTCATTGCAGATGTACACGGACGGTCCGGAGATGAACTTCCGGACGGAGTCCTTGCTCTTGCCGCAGAAACTGCAGCGGAGATGCTTGTCGTTGGACACCGGCGACTCCTTCTCAGCCCTTGGGCTGTGGCGATTCCACCTTGCGCGGGGTCAGGATGGTGTCGACCAGGCCGTACTCGACGGCCTCCTCCGCGCTCATGAAGCGATCCCGCTCCATGTCCTTCTCGATCCGCTCGAGCGGCTGCCCGGTGTGCTTCGCGTACAACTCGTTCATCCGGCCGCGGAGGTAGAGAATCTCGCGGGCCTGGATCTCGATGTCGGCCGCGGTCCCCTGCGTCCCGCCCGAGGGCTGGTGGATCATGATCCGCGCGTGCGGCAACGCCGCCCGCTTCCCCTTGGTCCCGGCGGCCAGGAGGAACGACCCCATCGAGGCGGCCATCCCCATGCAGATCGTGTTGATCGGTGCCCGCAGGTGCTGCATCGTGTCGTAGATCGCCATGCCGCTGGAGACAATCCCGCCCGGCGAATTCAGGTAGAGGTAGATGTCCTTCTCGGGGTTGTCGGCCTCGAGGAAGAGCAGCTGCGCGATGATGATGTTCGCGACGTCGTCGTTGATCCCGGCGCCGAGGAAGACGATCCGGTCCATCAGCAGACGGGAGAAGATGTCGTAGGTCCGCTCGCCGCGAGCGGACTTCTCGATAATGTACGGCGGATAGATCGCGCTGTGGGTCACGCCGCGCTCTCGGTAACGGTGGACTGGCCCAGGAGCCAGCTGAAGGTCTTTTCCTCGGTCAGGGAGCGCTCCAGCTCGCCCAGGCGGTTGGCCTGCTGCAACGAGGCGTAAAGCTTCCCCGGTTCGACCCCCCGGGCCCCGGCCAGTTCGGCCACCCGGGCGTCGAGGTCCTGCTCGGTCGCGTGCAGGTTCTGGGCCGTGGCCACCGCATCCAGCACCAATTCCCGGCGCACCTGCGACTCGGCGATCGGGTGGAACGACTGGGCGAAGGTCTCGAACTGCTCCTTGGGGATCTGGTACCCCTCGGCGTAGGCGTGCAGGAGGCGGTGGACCAGGTTCTCCGGGGCCGGGACGTTATTGGCCTCGACGATCTTCTGGACCAACTGCTCCCGGACGGCCTGATCGGCGTTCCGGGTCGCCTCGGCGGCCACGTCCTCGCGGACCTGCGCGGTCAGGGCGGCGGCCGACTCGAATTCCCCGACTTCCCGGGCAAAGGCGTCATCCAGGGGCGGCAGGAGCTGCGACTTGACCTCGTGCAGGGTCACCCGGATCCGACGGCTCTGGCCGCGGCGGGTGGTATCGGGGTGGTCCTCCGGAAAGCGAACATCGCCCTCCGACGTCTCACCCGGCTTGAGGGTGAGGATCCGCTCTTCGAGCTCGGGGATCGCCTGTCCCTGGCCAATCACCAGCGAGTAGGGCGCTCCTTCGACCGGCTCCTTCCCCTCTTCGATCGTCGTCACGCTCACGGAGACGAGGTGGCCCGGCGCCGGTTGCACGCCCTCCAGCGGCGTCCAGGTGGCCTTCTGCTCGCGCAGGCGGTCCAGCTGCTCCTCGACCATCTCATCGGTCACGGCGACGGCAGGACGGCTGATCGCGAAGCCCCCGACGGTGGCCAGGGCCAACTCCGGACGGATCTCGACCAGGATTTCGAAGGTCAACGGCTGGTCGGGCTCGAAGGTGACCTTGCGGATCTGCGGGTCGGCCGTCGGCTTGAGGTCGCCTTCCTTGAGAATCAACTCCCATCCCTGGCGGAGCGAGTCTTCCAGCACCCAGCGCTTGATCTCCTGGTCGAACTTCTTCCGGACCACCGCCTCGGGGGCGTGGCCCTTCCGGAAGCCCGGAAGCCGGATCTGGCGGGCATATTCGCGGACGGCGCGGCGCTCGGCATCGGCCAGGCGTTCCACGGGGACGGTCACCTCGACGGTCTTGGAGGCGACATCTTCGGCGGCAATTCGGTAGGTGATTTCGGTCATAGCCCGGAAAGTTACCCGCCGCGTGGCCGGGGGGTCAATTCATCCGCCACACTTGACGCTGATGGACGGCGAGGGGTTCTTACGGGGATGAAGGCTCAAATCCTTGTCGTAGATGACGATCCCTCGATCCGCCGGGTCCTGCGTCGGACCTTCGAGCATCACGGCTACGTGGTGACCGAGGCGGCATCCGGCCCCGAGGCGCTGCTCCTGCTCCCGGGCCCCGATGCCGTGGTCTGTGACGTCCTGATGCCCGAGGTCAGTGGTCTGGACTTCTACCAACAGTTGGTCGAAGTCGCCCCCGCCCTCCGGAGCCGCGTGGTCTTCCTCACCGGGGCGAATCGCGACCCGGCAGTGCACCAGCCGATCGAGCGCCTCGGCGTGCCGCTGCTCGGCAAGCTCGACGACCTCGAGCTGGTGGTCGATGCTGTCCGGATTGCGTTGCTGCACCCTCCGATTCACTGACCGCCCGGCCCCAGGCCGCCGGTCCTGCTGCGGACCTCCCGATGTCGCTTCGTTCGCTCTGGTTGCTCCTGATTGTCGCCAGCGGCGCCTCGGCGCAGGCCCCGGCGCGCTTCACCCATGCCGATACGCTCCGTGGCAGCAACGGCCCGGGTCGAAGCTGGTGGGACGCCACCTTCTACGACCTGCAGGTCCGCATTCAGCCGGTCGACAGCACCATCCGCGGCCAGAACACGATCCGCTATCGCGTCCTGCGCCCAGCCCGCGAGATGCAACTCGACCTGCAGACGCCGCTCGAGGTGGACAGCATTCGCCAGGACGGCCGGGCGCTGCGTCATCGACGGGCGGGAAACGCCTTCTTCGTGGCGCTGGTGGCGCCGCAGCGGGCCGGCACGACGAAGCAGCTCACCGTCTACTACCACGGCACGCCACGCGCGGCGAAGAATCCGCCCTGGGATGGCGGCCTGATCTGGAAGAAGGACTCGCTCGGGCAGGCCTTCATCGCCACGGCGAATCAGGGGCTCGGGGCCTCCGTCTGGTGGCCGCTCAAGGACTACGACGCCGATGAGCCGGACTCTCAGCGCGTCGCCATCACGGTGCCCGACCCGATGGTGAACGTCTCGAACGGCCGGCTCCGCAGCACCAAGGCCAACGGCGATGGGACCACCACGTGGGAGTGGTTCGTCACCTCGCCGATCAATGCCTATGGCATCGCGATCAACGCGGGAACGTACGCGCACTGGAGCGAGCGCTTCGCCGGCGAGGCCGGCAGCCTCACGCTCGACTTCTGGCCGCTCGCGATTCACGCCGATACCGCGCGGGTGCAGTGGCAGCAGGTGCGGCCGATGCTCTCCTGCTTCGAGCACTGGTTCGGCCCGTATCCCTGGTACGAGGACGGCTTCAAGCTGGTCGAGGCGCCGCACCTCGGCATGGAACACCAGAGCGCCGTCGCCTACGGCAATGAATTCAAGAACGGCTACCGCGGCCGCGACCTCTCCGGCACCGGCCTCGGCCTCAAGTGGGACTTCATCACCGTGCATGAGAGCGCGCACGAGTGGTTCGCCAACAACATCACGGCGAAGGACAACGCCGACATGTGGGTGCACGAGTCCTTCGCCAATTACGCGGAAGGGCTCTACACCGAATGTCAGCAGGGGAAGGACGCGGGGGCGAAGTACGTGATCGGCACCCGGACCGGCATCCGCAACGACAAGCCGATCATTCCCGCGCGCGGCGTGAACGCGCAGGGCTCGGGCGACATGTACCCGAAGGGCGGGAACATGCTGCACATGATCCGCCACATTCTGGACAATGACGAAGCGTGGCGAAACATCCTGCGCGGCCTGAACAAGACCTTCTGGCACCAGACGGTTACGGGCCAGCAGGTGCGGGACTACATCGCGGCCGGCGTGCGGAAGCAATCGCCGGGCGTCGATCTCGAGCCGATCTTCCGTCAGTACCTCGAGACGACGATGATCCCCACCCTTCAGCTGGAAGAACGGCCGAATGGGGTGGCCTACAAGTGGAGTGACGTGGTGCCGGGATTCAACTTGACGCTGATCTACTCACAGGCGACCACGTCGGTGCCGCTCACGCTCGCCCTCCACCCGACCACGGAGTGGCAGGTGAGGCCCAAGGCCGAAATGGACCAATTCGTGGTCAACCCGAACTATTACATCAAGGTCGTCCGGACCAAGGTGCCATAGATCCTCAGGTCGCCGTTCGCTTCGCCGTCAGGATGCGAGCGCCGGGAGTCGAACCCGGACCCCTTTCAGGACAGGATCCTAAGTCCTGCGCGTCTGCCAGTTCCGCCACGCTCGCGTGGGGCTGCCACCCGAAGCTAACGCGGCCGCGCCACCGGTTCCACGCCCGGGCGCCGGGTCGCTATCTTACGACGCTATTCACCCCAGCACGACGAGGATCAGCGTGAAGCATGGTTGGCAGACCCGGGCCGTCGTGGCCCTGCTCGGTGTGGCGGTGCTCTCCGCCTGCGGCGACAGCCGCCTCAAGAAGCTCTCGGCCGGCATCAGCAAGGACAGCGTCGCCGTCCTGATGAAGACCGATGCCCATTCCATGGCCTCCTACGCCACCGGCGGGAAGCTCTGGGAGATCCAGTTCTATACCCTGAAGGAAGTCGCCCTCACCGACTCGGTCGAGTGGCGCGCCATGAGCCCGGTCGTCTATGCCGACGGCAAGGTCAGCGGCTGGGGCTGGAACTACTGGGAGAAGGAAGCCGCGATTCAGAAGATTCCGGTGCCGCCGAAGAAGTAGCATCGCTACTTGGCGATCACCCGCACCCGCTCGATCCGGGTAATCCCGCCGCTGCTCGGGTTCAGCACCATCAGCGTGACGACGCCGTTGCGGGCATTGGCGAGCGCGGCCTTGAGGTCGTCCTCGGTACGGACGCTCTTTCCTTCCACTTCGGTGATCACGTCGGCGCGCGGGTCGCGGTCGGCCGAGAAGAGCTTCCCGTCGGCCGGCGAGCCGTGATTGATCGAGCGGACCAGCAACCCCTTGGTGCTGTTCGGCAACCCGAGCTGACGCACCGTGATGGCGCTGAGCGGTTCGACAGTGATGCCGAGGCGGTTGGTGTTGGGTGTGGCCGGCTTCTTCTTCTCGACCGGGGCCGCCGCCACCTCCTCCGCGTCGTTCGGAATCGCCGAGATCCGGACGGTGAATTCCTTGCGGCCGGTGCCGCGCGCCACGGCGACGGCGACGGTGGTGCCCGGATCCTTGAAGGCGATCGCCTGCTGCAGCTGCGCCGTGTACTTCATCGGCTGCCCGTCGATCGCGACGATCACGTCACCCGGCAGCAGGCCGGCGCGCTTGGCGGGCGAGTCTTCGCCGAAACCATCGACGCGGACGCCGGCGACGGCATCGAGGCCGACATAGGCGGCGTCTTCGGCGTCGGCATCCTTCACCGTGATGCCGAGGGCGGAGCGCACCACCTTGCCGTGGCGAATGATCTGGTTCATCACGTTGCGGGCCAGGTCGATCGGGATGGCGAAGGCGTAGCCGGCGTAGTAGCCGGTGTACGAGGCGATCGCCGAGTTGATGCCGATGACTTCACCGCGCACGTTGACGAGCGGGCCGCCCGAGTTGCCGCGGTTGATGGCGGCGTCGGTCTGGATGTAGTCGGCGATCTCGCGCTGGTTGCGCGCCGGATCGTTGCGGTCGAGGACGCCGCGGCCCTTCGCGCTGACGATGCCCTGCGTCACCGAGAAGGTGAGGTCGGCGCCGAGCGGATTGCCGATCGCCAGGACCCACTCGCCGACGCGCACGCCGTCGGACGAGCCGAGGGCGGCGGGCGTCAGGCCGGTCGCGTCGATCTTGAGCACGCCGACGTCGGTGTCCTTGTCGGAGCCGACCACGGTGGCGTCGAAGGTGCGGCCGTCGAGCAGGCCGACCTTCACGCTGCTGGCGCCCTCGATCACGTGATGGTTGGTGATGATGTAGCCGTCCGACGAGACGATGAAGCCCGAGCCGCTGGAGACCTCGAACTGGTCGTTCTCCGGGGCCTGGCCGCGCGGCTTCGGCATCTCGAAGCCCGGCGGCAACCGATGCGGTGCGAGCACCTGTCCATCCGGCCGCTCGGAGGTGATGAACACCACCGACGGACGGACCGCTTCGACCACGGACGCATAGGCCGTGGAGATCTCGGCGAGCGGCTTGGCAGAAGGGATCCTCGGCGCGTCGACGGGAACGATCGGCGGGCCGCCGGCCCCGTCCTGCTGGGCCAGTGAGGAATGGGGGAGATCGAGCAGGCCGGCGAAGAAGAGCCCCAGAACGAAGGAGAGCCCGACCAGGACGGTAAGCTTGAGCCAGTTGCGCGTGTGATTCGACATCGGTTGCGGTCCGTGGGGTGGATGTTCGGCAGGCCGGGTCCCCTCAGGGATCCCGGCCCACTCTGACTAGATAATACTCGGATGCGCGACCGAAAGATTCGGTCGCGCGATTCCGCTTACGCCTTCGGGGTGTCGTCCACGATCTCGTAGTCGGCCTCGACGGCGTCATCCTTCGGCGCGCCACCCTGCGATTCCCCACCGGCCGGGGCTTCGGCCTCCCCGGACGGGGCGTTCTGGTAGAGCGAGGCGCCCGCCGCCGAATAGGCGACGTTCAGCTCGTCCAGCGATGACTTGATCTTCTCGGGCTCGCCGGTCCGGAGGGCCTCCTTGCCCGCCTCGACCGCCTTGTCGAGCCGCTCCTTCACGTCGGCCGCCAGGCGGTCGACCCATTCCTTCGAGTCCTTCTCGACCTTGTAGACCAGGCCGTCCAGCTGGTTGCGCGCCTCGATCGCGTCGCGGCGCTCCTGATCTTCCTTGGCGTTCGCCTCGGCCTGCTTGACCATCTTGTCGATGTCGGCGTCCGACAGCCCGCTCGACGCCTCGATCCGGATCTTCTGCTCCTTGCCGCTCGCCTTGTCCTTGGCCGAGACGTGCAGGATGCCGTTGGCGTCGATGTCGAAGGTCACCTCGACCTGCGGCATGCCGCGCGGAGCGGGCGGAATCCCGGTCAGCTGGAACTTGCCGATGGTCCGGTTGTCCTGCGCCATCTGCCGCTCGCCCTGGAGGACGTGGATCTCGACCGTGGTCTGGTTGTCCTCGGCCGTGCTGAACGTCTCCGACTTCTTGGTCGGAATCGTGGTGTTGCGCGGGATCAGCACGGTCGCGACGCCGCCGAGCGTCTCGATGCCGAGCGACAACGGGGTGACGTCGAGCAGCAGCACGTCCTTCACTTCGCCGCCGAGCACGCCGCCCTGGATCGCCGCGCCGATCGCCACGACTTCGTCGGGGTTGACCGAGCGATTCGGCTCCTTGCCGAAGAACGCCTTCACGACCTCCTGGATCTTCGGGATGCGGGTCGAGCCGCCGACCAGGATGATCTCGTCGATCTCGCCCGGCTTGAGGCCGGCATCCTTCAGCGCCATCTCCATCGGCGGAATGCAGCGCTGCACGAGGTCGTCCACCAGCTGCTCGAACTTGGCGCGGGTGAGCGGCAGGTTCAGGTGCTTCGGGCCCGAGGCATCGGCCGTGATGAACGGCAGGTTGATGTCGGTCTGCGTCGTGCTCGACAGCTCCATCTTGGCCTTCTCGGCGGCTTCCTTGAGGCGCTGGAGCGCCATCGGATCCTTCGAGAGGTCGATTCCCTGGTCCTTCTTGAACTCCGCCACGAGCCAGTCGATCAGCCGCTGGTCGAAGTCGTCACCGCCCAGGTGCGTGTCGCCGTTGGTGCTCTTCACCTCGAAGACACCCTCGGCCAGCTCGAGGACGGAGATGTCGTACGTGCCGCCGCCGAGGTCGAAGACGGCGATCTTCTCGTCCTTCTTCTTCTCGAGGCCGTAGGCCAGCGCGGCCGCGGTCGGCTCGTTGATGATGCGGAGCACTTCGAGGCCGGCGATCTTGCCGGCATCCTTGGTGGCCTGCCGCTGCGCGTCGTTGAAGTACGCCGGCACGGTGATGACCGCCTTGTCGACGCTGTGGCCGAGGTAGTCCTCGGCGGTCTGCTTCATCTTCTGGAGGATCATCGCCGAGATTTCGGCCGGGGTGTACTTCTTCCCCTGGATCTCGACGGCGGCGAGGCCGTTGGCGCCGTCATTGACGGGGTACGGCACGCGCGAGGCCTCTTCCTTCACCTCGGCGGCCCGACGGCCCATGAAGCGCTTGATCGAGAAGATGGTCTGCTTGGGGTTGGTCACGGCCTGCCGCTTGGCGACCTGACCGACGAGCCGTTCACCGTCCTTGGTGAAGGCGACGACCGACGGGGTCGTCCGACCCCCCTCGGCGTTGGGGATGACGACGGGCTCGCCGCCTTCCATCACGGAAACCACCGAGTTGGTGGTTCCAAGGTCGATCCCGATGATCTTCGAGGCCATATCTGCTCCTGAACGCCGGCGTCAGAATGGCGTCCAGGCGAATCCCGGACGCGATTGGCCAAGGGAAAGGCAATCGGCGTACCGGGATTGACTGCCGGAATGGCAGGACTTGGTCGGCGCCCCCGGTCATGCTGCCGAGGTAGGAGATGTGGGCCTGGAGCCCCGGCTTCCCGTAGCGGACGGCCTCGGTGTTCAGGGTGGCGGCCAGCCCCTGGACGGCCTTGAGGGTGTCGGCGGCGGCCGGCCCGGCGGCCTTGAGGCGGGTCTCGGCGGTGCGGACCTTCCCGACCAGCTGGGTGACCTCGGTGTTCATCGCCCGCATCATCTTGTTGTGCCGGTACTGGGCCACCAGGTCGGCCTCGGTGACGCCACCCGCAGCGACCCGCGGGTCGATCCGCAGCCGAAGAGGCGCGGTCCGGACGGCCGGCTCGACTGTGAGCTTCACCTGATAGCGTCCCGGAGGGGCGCCGAGGCCGTCGCTGGTGCGGGCGTCCCAGGTGAAGCGATTCATGCCGGCGTTGGTGGTCGGCCGGCTGGCCGCCCCGCCACCGCCTCGACCACCGCGGCCCGCCATCATGGCGGCGTCCGGGTCGTCCGGGTCGGCGGGGGCGGCTGCTGGTCGCGGCGCCGCGACCGGCGCGCCACCGGTCGGCGCCACGCTGGCATAGGAGTTCACCACGGCGCCGGCGGAGTCGAGGATCTGGATCTGGACGACGCTGCCGGCCTTCGGCAGCCGGTACTCGATCATCGGTCCGAGGACCTCGGCGTTGGTGCGCGTCTTGTAGCCATCGCGCGGCGTGAAGAGGACGACCGAATCGAGCGAGGTCTTCGCCGTGAGCTGCTGGAGCGACGAGAGGTTGTCGAGGATCCAGAAGGCGCGGCCCTGCGTCGCGATGATCAGGTCGTTGCGGTAAACCTTGATATCGGTGATCGGCACGTTCGGCAGGTTGAGCTGCAGCGATTGCCAGTGGTCGCCGTCATCGAACGAGACATACATCCCGAACTCGGTGCCGCCATACAGCAGTCCCGGTCGCGCAGGGTCGGCGCGCAGCACGCGCGTCGGGGCATCGGCGGGGATGCCGGTGACGATCTTCGTCCAACTGCGGCCGTAGCTCGTGGTCCGATAGAAGTACGGCGCGTAGTCGCCGAGGAGGTAGCGATAGACCGCCGCGTATGCGACGCCCGGCCGCGTCGGCGATGCCTCGATCCACTGCACGCGGCCGCCGGCGGGGAGGTCCTTCGGCGTCACGTTGGTCCACGTCTTCCCGTTGTCACGCGTCAGGTGGATCGGACCGTCGTTGGCGCCGGTCCAGATCACGCCGCGCTCGATCGGTGATTCGGTGATTGCATACAGCGTGCTGTAGAACTCTTCACCCGTGACGTCGCGCGTGATCGGCTCGCCGCTGGCGCCCTGGCAGCAGGCCGGCTTCGCGGTGAGGTCGGGGGAGATCGTCTCCCACGTCACGCCGAGGTCGCGGGTGCGGTGCAAGTACTGCGAGCCGTAGTAGAGCACCGATGGATCGTGCGGCGAGAGCGCCATCGGCGACACGCGCTGCATCCGCCAGATCAGGTCGGACGCCGGGTTGCCATAGAGCGACTGCCCGCCGATCCAGTAGTTCTTCGACTGCCCCGTGCGGAGGTCCATCACCGCGTACTGCCCCTTGCACGAGCCGTAGATGATGTTCGGGTCGGCCGGGTGCGGAATGATCGGGCCGGTCTCGCACCCCGGCATGTTGCCGAGCTCCTCGCGCGGGCCCGGGACGGACTGCGACGAGAGTCTGAGTGTGCTGTTGTCCTGCTGCGCCCCGTAGAGGTTGTACGGGAAGGCGTTGTCCATCCACACCCCGTAAATCTCGGCCGTCGGCTGGTTGAGCTGCGTCGACCAGGTGCGGCCACCGTCGAACGAGACGTTGGCGCCGCCGTCGTTCGACTGGATCATCGTCTGCCCGTTGGTCGGGTTGATCCAGATGTCGTGGTTGTCGCCGTGCGGGGTGCGCATCGTGGTCAGCGTCTTGCCACCATCGACCGACTTGTAGAAGCCCTCGGCACCGGCGTAGACGACATCGGCGTTGGTGGGGTCGGCGCCGAGCGTGGTGTAGTAGAAGGGGCGCTGCAGCAATCCACTGGTCGCATTCACCAGCGCCCACGTCAGGCCGGCATCGTCGGAGCGGTAGAGTCCGCCCCCCGGCTTCGCCTCAATCAGCGCATAGATGCGCTTCGGGTTGGCGGCGGTCACGGCGAGGTTCCCCTTGCCGATCAGGTCGCTGGGCAATCCGGCGGTGATGTGGGTCCACGTGGTGCCGCCATCGGTGCTGCGATAGAAGCCGCCTTCGCGCGCGCCGGAGATGATGGTCCACGGCTTCCGCTCGATGCGCGAGAGCCAGGCGTACACCACATCCGGATTGCCCGGTTGCAGCTCGACGTCCATCGCGCCGCTCGAATCGGTGAGGAAGAGGCTGCGCTTCCAGTTCTTCCCGCCGTCGGTGCTCTTGAAGATGCCGCGATTCGGCGAGGGCTTGAAGGCATCACCATTGGCAGCAACCCAGAGCGTGTTCGGGTCGCGCGGGTGGACGCGCACGCCACCGATTTGCCCGACGTCATACAGCCCGGCGAATTGCCAGGTGGCCCCCGCGTCGCCGGAGCGGTAGACGCCGCGACCGGTGGAGACATTGCTGCGCAGCCCATCGGAGCCGGTGCCGACATAGACGACTTTCGGGTCGCTCGGCGCGACCTCGATCGCGCCGGTGGAGCCGACCGGCACCTGGCCGTCGGTGACCGGAACCCAGCGCTCGCCGCCATCCGTCGTCTTGAAGACGCCGCCGCTCGCCACGCCCATGTAGAAGGTGCGCGGTTCCGAGGCCACACCGGTCACGGCGGTGACGCGGCCGCCACGCGAGGGGCCCACCAATCGGTAGCGGAGGCCCTCGAGGAGCGCCGAGTTGACCGCGGACACTGCGGTCTGACCAGTTTGGGCGCTGAGGCTGGCGGGGAGCAGGGCGAGCAGGGCAAGGCCTGCTCGGGTGACGGGATGCAGCATGGTGCGGCCTCGGATCGGGGAGGAGAGGAGATCTCCGAAAGCTACTCCCGACCCGACAGACCGGCCACGTTCAGCGCACGATGAACTGCTGTCGCCACCGCGCCGGCGGCTTGAATGCCGCTTCGAGGCTGTAGCGGCCGGCGACGGTCGGGGTGAACTCGAAGTCGTAGGTCTCGCCGGCATCGACTCGCACCAGCGCTGGCCGCGCCGTGCGCCTCACGACCGGCAGGTCGGCGCCGTCCTTCGCGAGCGCGCGCCAACTGTGGGTGGTGGTGTCCTGGCGCATCGTGAACTGGACGATCCCCGCTGGTCCGATATTGACGATCCGGATGCGGTGGGTCACGCCGAGCGCCAGCGTCCGGGGCGTATCGGAAAGCGAGTCGCCGTTGATGAGCAGGTTCGGCAGATCGTTGGAGTCGTAGTCGACCCCGTTCCAGTGCGCGAGGAAAATGTGGTCGCGGCTCGGATCGAAACGCTGCCCCGGCTCGAGGACGACGATCGCGCCGACGGCGCCGCCGGTGACCTGCTCGACATCGTTCATGTGGGTGTGGTACATGAACGTGCCGGCTCGCGGCGTCAGCAAGTGGGCGGTGAAGGTGCCACCCGGCACGATCGGCGGGGCCATTGCGGCGCCCTTGCTGCTCCATCCGACCACGCCGTCGGACCAGCTCTCCAGCTCGATCCCGTGCCAGTGGATGCCGCCCGCCTGCTTCGAGCGATTGTGGACCGTGATGTCGGAGCGTTCTCCCCTGGTCAGGAAGAGCGTCGAGCCGATCCGCTGCATCGAGTCCGCGGCCGGTGCCTTGGGGCCGTTCTTCAGGATGTAGCTGAAGGTCGACGGGGCGCGACCGCGCGGGCCGCCCTGATCGACGTAGAGTGCCAGCTTGCGCACGCGGGTCGGGGCCGGTGGCGTCGCGCGACTCGGGGCGACGGTCATCCCGAGCACGAGTCCCGCCATGTGCGCCATCGGATCGGTGGAGTGCGTCTGGTGTTCGTCGGTGGGACCGTAATCGAGACGTGCCTCCGGAACGACGTGAAACGTGATGTGGCAATGGAAGAGCCAGTTGCCCGCCCGGTCCGGCGACCAGACGACGTCGCGGGTGCTCCACTTGCGGTAGGAGTCGGTCACTTCAAGCGCCTGCTGATCGGACGGAATCGCCGTACTGGCCAGACCGGTGCCGATGGCCGTCGTCCGGAAATAGAAGCCGTGCATGTGCATCGGGTGCCCGCGGGACGTGCCGTTGACCACGCGCCACCGCAGTGAGTCGCCCACCGACATTGTCAGTCGCTCGGTGTGGGGCCACGACTTGCCGTTGATCGCCAGCGCCTCCTTCACCCGCGTGCTGTCGATCTCCTGAAAGGTGATGTTCATCACGAAGATCCGGTCGGGGGGCGAGCCCCCGACCGGGTCCACGACCAGGGCGCCGCCCGCGGTCTCATGCTCCGCCTCGCGCGTGTCGGGGTCGTTGCCGATCACGGCGCGGTAGAGATAGGTCCCCGGCGCACCAGCCAGGAAGGTGACCACGGTGGAGTCACCCGGCTTCACCTTCACGGTGTCGGTCGTCGCAACGGGGTGCGTGCCGAGCCCGATCAGGGAAGCGGTCGAATCGGGCAACGCGTTCCGCACTGTGGCCCGAATCACGGTCCCTTCGCGCACCCGGATGAGTGGCGCAGGGATCCTCGGTGCCTTGCCCGCCTCTCCGAACGCTTCGACCGTCACGTGCGGGCCGTTCTCCGCCTCCGGATACCACTCGGCACGCTGCAGCACCAGCGCGATGTGCAGCGTGTCGCGGACCAGGTTGCCGCCCGGGACCCGATTGTCGTTGGCGACCACTCGCGGCACCTCGTCGGCCATCGGGGGCGATGCGACGACGACGGTGGCCGCGAGGACGAGCGCGAACGCCGGCACTTTCATGCAGCCTCCAGGGAGGGGCGGGGCACCGCCCGGCCGACGATGATGGTGACGTTGTCGGTACCGCCGCCATCGAGGGCTTCCTGCAACAGGGTGTCGCACGCCTGCTTGGAGGAGGTCATGGTGCGCAGGCACTCGGCGATGCGGTCGTCGCTGACGTGCTTGGTGAGGCCATCGCTGCAGAGGAGGTGGATGTTCTCCCAATCCGAGGCGATGCGCGTGACGACCGGTGCGGTTTGCTGGCCGCCGATGGCGCTCGACAGCACGTTGGCCCACCGCGAGGCGAAGGCGACCGAGCGGGTCATCACGCCCTGGTCCACCAGCTCCTGCGCCATCGTCTGGTCGCGCGTCACCTGGGTCAGGACACCGCGACGATACTGGTAGTAGCGCGAATCACCGACCTGGATCAGGAAGGTCCACGGCCAGACACCGAGCCAGAGCGTCAGCGTGGTGGCCATCCCCTGCAGGTCGCGATCGGCGGCGGCGCGTGCCAGCAACTCCTCATGGCTGCGCATCACCGCGTCCTGCAACAGGTCGACAAAGTCGTCGGCGTGCGCATCGGCGGAGTAGTAGCACTGCAGGCTCTTCGAGACGTAGCGCGTCACGGACTCGAGGGTCACGCGACTGGCTTCCTCCCCGGCCGACCGGCCGCCGACTCCGTCGGCGATCATCGCAAGGAAGGCAAGTCGCTCGTCGGTCCCGGGGAAATGATGCGCCTGCGGCAACGACGTGGAGAGGATGTCGAGATGCTTGTGCAACGAGCCGAGGAGGAAGTGGTCCTCGTTGGTCGGTCGCACCTTGCCGACATGGGTCACGCCCGCGACGTCGAGTTCGTCGTCGAATGGCTTGCGTGGCGGGGGGGTGGCCTCGGCCATCTGGAACTCCCAAGGGGGGTGGGGCGGCGCGGGCAGGCGGAACGGCTGAATATGCGGGTCGGTGGGCGGTCCGGTAAGGGCCGCGGGTGGGTCAGGACTCGGTGGCGAAGAGCGCCGGGTAGCGCGCCATCTCCGCGGTGAAGCGGCTGCGGAGTGCGGCCGTGTCGGCGCTGGCGTCGTCGGTTGGCTGAAAGAGGGTGCCGATCTCGATCACCCGGCGGCGGTAGTCGATCGCGACCGGGAGGATCGGGACGCCGGCACCGTGGGCCACACGGTGGTAGCCACTCTTCCACTGCGGGATGCGGCGCCTCGTGCCCTCGGGGGAGATGGCGAGCACCCATTGCGGCCGATCACGGAATCGTTCGATCGCCGCACCGACGACGCCGTGCGGGGCGGATCGATCCACCGGTTCGCCACCGAGCCATCGCAACAGGCCGCGGACGGGGAAGCGGAAGAGGGTGTGCTTGCCGAGCCAGGTGAGCTGCAGGCCGACCGCAAACATCGCCAGGATGCCGAGCGGAAAGTCCCAGTTGGACGTGTGGGGAGCCACGATCAGGACGAAGCGCGGCGCGTCCGGCAGGCTCCCGGCCATTCGCCACCCGAAGATCCCGAGGATGCGCCGCGCAACGGCCTGACTCCGCGCGGACCCTCGTCGTGGGCAGCCGAGGGGCACATCGGTGGGTTGTGTCGGGGATGATCGATCATCGATCATCGACAATCGATCATCCCCGATCGTCATCAGTTGACGATGACCGTCTGCACCATCCCCTTCATCACGTGCGGCACGCCGTCGGCCGTATCCGGGACGAAGCAGGTCAGCAGGTAGGTGCCCTTGGTCAGCGTGATGGTCAGGTAGTTCGATCCGCCGGCGGAGATCGCACCGTTACCGCCGACCGGCTTGCCCGGCGGTGGGCCCTTGGCGCCCGGCGCAAGCGCCGCGAGGAACGACTCGGCCGTTGCCCCATCGTCGAGACGGGTCAGCGCAATTTCGTGCGTCTGCTTGCCGTCGTTGATCACCTTGATGGTGTGGGTGCCTGCGGTGAGCGTCGTCGGCGAGAAGGCGAAGTCGCTCAGGTGGATCTCGAGATCGGCCGTGGGCAGCACGGCGCCATTCGGCGTGCCGGCGACGACGATCTCCTTGAGCATCCCCTTCATGATGTGTGGCTTGCCCCCATCGGTCGGGTCCGGGATGAAGCAGAAGGCGACGTACTTGCCCGGCGCAAGCTCGGTGATGGCGCCGGACGAGTCGGCCGGGAGCGCGCCGCCCGCGCCGCCAACCCAGATCAGACCCTTCGGCTCGCCATTCGGATTCGCCTGCATCTCCGCCATGACCGCTTCCAGCGTGGTGCCGCTGGCGAGCTGGCCGAGAATCCGATGATGCTCCTGCTTGCCGGTGTTCACCATACGAATCGTCGTCACGCCCGGCGCGATGGTGTCCGGACCGGCGAAGGCGAAGTCGCTCGCGGTATAGGTCACGACCGGCGGTGCCACCGCCACTTCGGCCGGCGGTGTTTCGGCGGGCTTGCTACAGGCGGCGAGGAGCAGCAGGGCAGGGAAGGCACGGTGAAGCATCGGGGGCTCCGTGGGTTGGGGAAGCAGGAATGATCGCGTCCGGGCGGACGTTGCGAAAGAGGAGGGGCCGCCCGTGGTCAGATTCGCATCGGCTGTCGCTGCCGATAGGTGATGCTCCGCCAGAGCCACTCCATCGGCCCGAAGCGGTAGCGGGCCAGCCACCATTGGCTGCACAGCGTCTGCGCGATCAGGATCAGCAGGGCGAGCGGCGGGAACCAGGTGGCCCCGAGGCGCATCCCGAGTCCGAAGCCGATCCCGTAGAAGAGGGTGATGCCGATCAGCGTCTGCATCAGGTAGTTGGTGAGCGCCATGCGCCCAGTCGGGGCGAGGAGGGCAAGACGTCGCTGCCAGGCCGGGTGGCGCCAGAGGAGGACGAAGCCGGCGGCATATGCCATGGCCAGCGGGACGACGCCGAGTGCGTAGAGGCTGCTGTCAACGACGACGCCCCACCCGGCAAGACTCTCGCCGTCGGGAAGGTTCGCGACCCAGGCCTGGCCGAGGCATGCGGGGATGCCGATCGCGAGCCCCCACGCCAGGACTCGCCGAAGCAGTGGGGCGTGCGCGTCAAGCTGTTCCCAGGCACGGTGCCGTCCGATCAGGAGCCCGAGCAGGAACATCGCCAGCACCTTGAACGGCCGTCCCGAGTCGAGCAGGTCGCCGTAGCGAAACCAGACGCCGACGAGGTTCCCCTTCATCACCGTCGCCAAGTCGCCATGAATGAAAATGTCCGTGATGAGCGTGGGGGAGTTGAGGTCGAAGCCGAATGCTCTGGCGACGAATTCCGCGGGGAGGAAGAACGGCAGGCCGAGCGTCAACATCGGGCTGATCATCTTGGGCAGCGCGAACAGCACCGGCATCAGCAGCAGCACGACGACCCAGCGCAACAACTGGCGGTCCTGGAGTTGTCGCAAGCGCAGCAGCACCATCCCCATCAACGCATAGAAGAGGAGGATGTCGCCGATCCAGAAGAGCGCCAAGTGGAGGAGGCCGATCACCATCAAGATCCGCAGGCGCCGGCGGTAGAGCGTGAGGGCGCCAGCCTCGTCGCTCCGGCGCGTCAACTGCAGCGCGAAGCCGAGCCCGAAGAGGAGCGAGAAGATCGAGTAGAACTTGCCGTCGACAAAGGCATGGATCAGGAGATACGCCGCGTTGTCGCTGGGGAGCTGCAGCGCCGAGGTGACGGGGGCGTGCTCGGTCGGCGTCCACCATGCAAAACCGGTGAGGATATTGCCGAGACAGACGCCGAAGAGCGCGAAGCCGCGGAGGGCGTCGATCAGCATCGTCCGGTCCTCGGGCCGTGCCGGGGCGGCGGGGGTGCTGGCAGCGACGGGATCGATGGCACGCAGGGGGGTGGCCACGGAGTCTCGGGGTTTTTGGGGTGGAATTGCCTTCAATATGTCGGGGGCGCGCCGCCGCAGTAAGGCGGGCGGGGTCGGGCGGTATATTCCCGGGACCATGTTCCCCTACCGCGACGACAACCCCTCGATCCTCACCCCGGTGGTGACGGTGGCGCTGATCGCCGCCAATCTCGCCGTCTGGGTCGTGGTGCAAGGGCTCGGTGCCCCGGAGCGGCTGGCCGCCTCGGTGTGCGAACTGGGGCTGGTGCCGGGGGATCTGTTGGGGCGCCTGCCGGTGGGGTTCGCCTTCCCCGTGGCCGATGGGATTTCCTGTGTGGTCGAGCCAGGCCGACCGTGGCGGACGGTGGTCACGTCGATGTTCCTTCACGGCGGCTGGCTGCACCTGCTGGGCAACTGCTGGTTCCTCTGGATCTTCGGCAACAACGTCGAGGACGCCATGGGACACCGTCGCTTCCTCGGCTTCTACCTCCTCGCCGGAATCGCGGCGGCGTTGGCGCAGGTCGCGGTCGGACCGGGGAGTGCGGTGCCGATGGTCGGGGCGAGCGGCGCGATCTCCGGCGTGATGGGGGCGTACATCGTGCTCTACCCGCAGGTGCGGGTGCACACCGTGGTCCCGCTGCTGATCATCTTCTTCCGATTGACGGTCCCCGCCTGGCTGATGCTGGGGCTCTGGTTCGTGATGCAGGTGGTGAATGCGCAGTTCGACCAGGTGGGCGGCGTCGCCGTCTGGGCCCACATTGGCGGTTTCGTGACCGGCGCCGTGCTGGTCACGCTCTTTCGTGATCCGAAGCTCTGGGCGCGCCGCGAGGAACTCCTCGCCGCCCGGAGCTGGGGGGAGTCGACACGATGACCAGCATCGATCACCGCGCTCGGAGCGGGCGCACCGCGCCGGAGTACGTGCCGCGCGTCGAGCCACCGGCCGGCACCTTCCCCAGGAACCCCGGGGTGCCGCTCGATCTCGATTGGGTGCGCGACCTGCGCGTCAATCGCAGCGCGGTCGAGCGCCGCGCCGCCACGATTCCCACGCGCCGTTCGGTGAAGAGTGCCTGGCAGGCGGGGTGGCTGCTGCGCGCCATCACCTTGATGGACCTCACGACGCTGCAAGGTGACGACACCGACGGGCGCGTCCGGCGGCTCTGTGCCAAGGCGCGTCGACCGGTGCGCGCCGACCTCCTCGACGCCCTCGGCATGGCCGACACCCCCATCCAGGTCGCCGCCGTCTGTGTCTACCATGCCTTCGTCCGCACCGCCGTCGAGGCACTGGCCGGCAGCGGCATCCCAGTCGCGGCGGTCTCGACCGGCTTCCCGGCGGGACTCTCCCCGTTCCGCACGCGGCTGATGGAGATCGAGGCCTCGGTGGCGGATGGCGCGCACGAAATCGACATCGTGATCACCCGCGCCCACGTGCTGACGGGCAATTGGCAGGCCCTGTACGACGAGGTCCGCGCCTTCCGCGAGGCGTGCGGCGATGCCCACCTCAAGGCGATCCTCGCCACCGGTGAACTGGGAACGTTGCGCGATGTTGCCCGCGCGTCCGCCGTGGCGATGATGGCTGGCGCCGACTTCATCAAGACGAGTACCGGCAAGGAGCCGGTGAATGCCACGCTCCCGGTCGGGATCGTGATGGCACGCCTGATCCGCGACTACCGCGAGCGCACCGGCCACATCGTCGGCTTCAAGCCCGCGGGCGGCATCCGCAAGGCGAAGGAGTCGCTGGATTGGCTGGCGATGATGAAGGAGGAGCTCGGCGATCGCTGGCTCCGCCCGGACCTGTTCCGCTTCGGGGCGAGCTCGCTGCTGACCGACATCGAACGGCAGCTCGAGCACCACGTGACGGGACGGTACTCGGCGAATCATCGGCATCCGCTCGCCTAACGATGATCGATCATCGATGATCGATCATCGATCATCTGTACACCGAACCCTCGGGTCCTTGCGATGACGACTGTACGTGATGCGTTTGAATCGATGGCGTGGAGCCCGGCACCGGAGTCGGCGGCGCTGGCCAACGAGTGGCTGGAGCGGCATGGGCGCCGGTTCGGGCAATTCGTTGGCGGAGCGTGGACGTCGCCGGTCGACACCTTCGCGGTCGCCAATCCGGCCACGGGTGGGGAGTTGGCGCAGGTGAGTCAGGGCGACGACGCGCTGGTGGCGTCGGCCGTGGCCGCGGCGCGCAACGCGTTGCCGGGGTGGCAAGCCCTTGGCGGCCATGGTCGTGCGCGCTGGCTCTACGCACTCGCGCGCGGCGTGCAGCGGCATGCCCGACTCTTCTCCGTGGTCGAGTCGCTCGACAACGGCAAGCCGATCCGCGAATCGCGCGATATCGACATCCCGTTGGTGGCGCGGCACTTCCTGCACCATGCCGGCTGGGCGCAACTGCTCGACCGCGAGTTCCCGGGGATGGGCGCCGTCGGCGTCGTGGGGCAGGTGATTCCGTGGAACTTCCCGCTGCTGATGCTGTCGTGGAAGATCGCGCCGGCCCTCGCCGCCGGAAACACCGTGGTGCTCAAGCCGGCGGAGTTCACGCCGCTGACCGCACTCTGCTTCGCCTCGATGCTCGAGGAGATCGGCTTTCCGGCCGGCGTGGTGAACATCATCACCGGCGATGGCCGGACCGGTGCGGCGCTGGTGAACCACCCCGACGTCGACAAGGTCGCCTTCACCGGCTCGACCGAGGTCGGCCGCGCGATTCGCGCCGCCACCGCGGGGAGCGGCAAGAAGTTGTCGCTGGAGCTCGGCGGGAAGTCGCCGTTCATCGTCTTCGAGGACGCGGATCTCGACTCAGTGGTGGAAGGCGTGGTCGACGCCATCTGGTTCAACCAGGGGCAGGTCTGTTGCGCCGGGTCGCGCATTCTCGTCGCCGAGGGAATCGCGGAGCGGCTGACGGAGAAGTTGCGCGCCCGGATGGAGCGTTTGCGCGTCGGCTCGCCGCTCGACAAGTCGGTCGACATCGGCGCGATCGTGGCGCCGGTGCAACTCGAACGGATCGGCGCGATGGTGGAGCAGGGAATCGCGGAGGGGGCGCGCTGCTGGCAGCCGTCGTGGCAGGTGCCCACCGAAGGGCTCTTCTATCCGCCGACGCTGTTCACCAATGTGCAGCCTGCGGCGACGATCGCGCAGGAGGAGATCTTCGGTCCGGTGGTGGTGCTGCTGACCTTCCGCACCCACGACGAGGCGGTCGAGATCGCCAACAACAGTCGCTACGGACTCGCTGCGTCGGTCTGGAGCGACAACCTGAACTTGGCGCTCGACGTGGCGCCGCGCCTGAAGGCCGGCACCGTCTGGGTCAACTGCACCAATCTCTTCGACGCCTCGGCCGGCTTCGGTGGCTACCGAGAAAGCGGGTACGGCCGGGAGGGTGGTCGGGAAGGGATGTACGAATATCTGGCGCCGGTGCATGGCGAGCGAGTTGAACGAGAAGCGAGAAGCGAGAAGCGAGAAGCGAGTGGGGATGCGGCGGCGGTCGGGGCCGATGGGATGCCGCCGATCGACCGGACGCCGAAGCTGTACATCGGCGGCAAGCAGGCGCGTCCGGACTCGGGGTATGTGCTGCCGGTGTTCGGGGCCGATGGCCACCGCGTCGGCGAGGTCGGCCGCGGCAACCGGAAGGACATCCGCAACGCCGTCGAGGTGGCGCACGCGGCGCAGGGCAAGTGGGCGTCGGCGACGGCCCACACGCGGGCGCAGGTGCTCTACTTCCTCGGCGAAAACCTCGCGGCGCGGCAGTCCGAATTCGCTGCCCGGCTTACCGCGCTGACCGGGCAGGATGGCGCCCGGGAAGCAGAGGCCGCGGTGCGGCGCTGCTTCACCTGGGCCGCGTGGGCCGACAAGTACGACGGGGCGGTGCACCATACGCCCCTCCGCAATGTCACCCTGGCGATGCCCGAGGCACTCGGCGTCATCGGCATTCGTTGCCCCGACGAGGCGCCGCTGCTCGGTCTGCTCTCGACGGTCCTCCCTGCGATCGCGATGGGCAATGCGGTGGTGGCGATTCCGTCGACGACGGCACCGCTGCTGGCGACCGACCTCTACCAGGTGCTCGATACGTCGGACGTGCCGGGCGGCGTGATCAATCTCGTCACCGGCACGATCGCGGAGCTGCTGGCGCCGCTGGCGAGCCATGATGACGTCGACGCGTGCTGGTGCTTCGGCACGCAGGCGGAGGCGGCGGAGGTCGAGCGACTGTCGACCGGCAACCTGAAGCGGACGTGGACGGAGTCGTGGCTGCGCGACTGGGAAGATGCGGCGATGGCGGAAGGGACGGAGTTCCTGCGCCAGGCGACGCAGGTCAAGAACATCTGGGTGCCGTACGGCGCGTGATCCTGGCGTGCCAGCGGGACTCTCGCAGGCGTGGCGCGCATTCGTCATTGCCGGCATCTATGTCGTAGCCGGCAGTCTCTGGATTCTCTTTTCCGACCAGGCCGTCGCGGCAGTCTCCCGCGATCCGACTGCGTTGACCCGGCTGCAGAATCTCAAGGGCTGGGCGTTCGTCGCGGTGACTGGGGTGCTGGTCTATGCACTGGTCGCGGCGGCCCTGCGTTCCGAGCGACGGTTGCAGGAGGAGCTGCGCCGCGCCGACGCGCAGCTGCGCCACTCCCAGAAGCTGCAGGCGATCGGCGAGCTCACCAGCGGTGTGGCCCACGATTTCAAGAATGTGCTGTCCGTGATCACGGCGAACGGCGAGCTGGTGCGCGGCACCCTGCCACCGGACTCCGAGCCCGCCACGGCGATGAACGACCTGCTGCTGGCATCGGACCATGCCATCAAGGTGGTGCGCACGCTCCTGGGGATCGCCCGGCAGCGCGACCTCGCCCCGGTCCCCACCGACCTGGCCGCGATGCTGGCCCGCTATGCACCGATGCTCCAACGACTCCTCTCCTCGCGATACGATCTTCAGGTGCAGCAGGAAGGGACGGCGAGCGTGGTGGTCGTCGACCAGGATGCGATCGAGCAGGTGATCCTCAACCTGGTGACCAATGCCCGCGACGCTGCGCCTGAGGGCGGGTTGATCGTGCTCCGTTTGCGCGGCCCGGTCACCGATCTGGACGACGCCCCGGCCGGCGCACCGCCGCTGATCCGCTACGGGGCCGACGAGGCCGACCTCCCGGGGCCCTTCGTCATCCTCGAGGTGGCGGATCGCGGGTGCGGAATTACCGATGCGGTCCGTGAGCGGCTCTTCGAACCATTCCACACCACCAAGCCCGTTGGCCTCGGGACCGGCCTCGGCCTGTCGATGGTGTTGGGGCTGGTCCGACAGCAGGGCGGCTTCGTGACCCTGCGCACCCGCCCGGGCCACGGCAGCACCTTCGGGTTGGCCTTTCCGGCATCGATGGGCGTGCCGGCCATCGTGCGCGCGCCCGGTGACGTCCCGTCACGACCCCTCAGCGGGGGTGGCGAGACCATTCTCCTGGTCGACGACCAACCGGAGCTGCGCCGCACCGCGGCGCGCGTGCTGCGCCGCGTCGGCTATGTCGTGCTCGAAGCGGCGGATGCAACCGAGGCCCTCGCGCACTATCAACGGGAACGCGATTCGATCGCGCTCGTGCTGACTGACCTGGTGATGCCGGGGATGGATGGCATGGCCATGATTGCCGCGTTGCGCGCTGCGGGCGCCACGATGCCGATGATCCTGACGAGCGGCCGAACGATGACCCCTGCCGACGGAACGAGCGTCGCGCACGGTCCGGATCGAATTCTCCCGAAGCCGTGGACGATTGCGGAACTGACGAGTGGGGTGCGGGAGGCGATTGATGGTCGTGAGTCGTAGGTCGTAAGTCGTATGTCACGGAAGGAGGTCCTTCGACTGCGTCCGCTTCGCGGATTCCGCTCAGGATGACACTCCTCGGTCCTAAGGACCTACGACCTACGACCTACGACCTAAGACTCTTACAACCCTGCCGCCAGCACCACCTCGAGGCCCAGTGCCTTTTCCAGCACGTCAGATTTGCGTGACGCGCCCCAGACTTCCAGCGAAATGTCCGTGCCCTCGACACGCGGGAAGGCGCGAATGACGCAGCGGTCGCCGAGCACCGTGGCGGTGACGCGATCGACGGCCGCAGTGTGTCCACGATCGAGGCCATCCGCGACGCGCAGCAGGCCGCTGATGCGGCGCACGATCGCCTGATCTTCCGGCGGCAGCGCGCTGAATTCCTCGTGCTTCCGCTTGGGCCCCGACTTCCGGTGATAGCGTGAGGCCAGGGCGACCAGCTTTCGGTCGCGTGCGCCGAGGCCGATCCGTTCGGCGTGGGTGATGAGCTGGTAGCTGTGGCGATGATGGCGCGCGTAGGAGACCAGCTGTCCGACGTCATGCAGCAGCGCCGCCGCTTCCAGCAGCCAGCGCTCCTCGGGGGTCGAGCCCAGCGCGGGCGCCAGCTGGTCGTGCAAGCGAGAGCGCGATCAGGCGCACCTGCTCGACATGCCGACGGTCGGTGCGGCAGCGGTCCATGAACTCGCGGATCAGCCGGAGCGGATCGGCCGGGCGTGCCGGCCCTTCGTGTCCGACCATCTCGAGCAACAACCCCTCGCGAAGCCCGAACGCCGAGACGGTGACCTTGCGCCCATCGATCAGCGCCAGCAACTCGGCGGTGACGGCGAGGCCGGCCAGGATGATGTCGGCGCGGTTCGGATTGAGGCCGGTGACCTCGGCGCGCTCGGCCGGCGTCTTGGTGCAGAGCCACTCGAGCAGCGCCTCGACTTCGCCGGTATGCACCGTGGTGCCGTGCACCGTCTCGGTCGAGTGCCCTCGGCGGGCAATCGCCATCCGCGCCATGTTGGTGAAGGAGCCACCGGAGCCGATGAGGGTGGCCTGGATCCAGTCGCGCCACGGGAGCGCCTTCCGGAGCACCTGGCGCACATGCCGGCGCAGCGCGGCGACTTCCTTCTGCGGGTCGCGCTTGCCAGGCAGGTGCGACTCGGTGAGCCGGACGGCGCCGAGGGGGAGCGACGTGGTCACCTCGACGAGGCCGTCCACGGCGCCGATCAGCTCGAGCGAGCCGCCACCGATGTCAGCCACCAGCGTGCGCGTATCGGTGAGCGTGAAGTGGTGGGCCACCGAGCGCCACGAGAGGCGGGCCTCCCGATCCTCGTCGATGATCTCCAGCGGGATGTCGAGTTCCCTTCGGATCCGGGCGGCGAAGGCGGGACCGTTGCTGGCGTCGCGCATGGCGGAGGTGGCGACCGCGGCCAGCCGGGTCACCCCACGCCGTTCGGCGACACCCTTCATCCGGCGTAGCGCCTCGAATGCCTGCTCCATCGCATCGGGGTCGAGGGCGCCCGTCGTCCCGACGCCGCGCGCCAGCCGCGGCATCGCCTTTTCCTCGTCGATGACTTCAATGCCGCTGGACGGGTCGTGCTCCGCGACCAGCAGGCGGATCGAATTGGAGCCGACGTCGATGGCGCCGAGCCGCTCACGTCCTGCGACGGGACCGCTCACGTGGGCGCGTCGCCGCGATCCTCGGCGTGGTGCTTGATCGACTTCCCTTCGACGAGGAAGACCACGTCCTCGCCGATGTTCGTGGCGAGGTCGGCCACCCGTTCGAGGTTCCGGCTGACGAGGAAGAGCTCCATCCCGGCGCCGATCATGTGCGGATCCTCCATCATGTGGGTCAGCAGGATCCTGAACACCGAGCGGTGCAGCGCATCGACCTTGTCGTCTCGGCGGCAGACTTCGCGACCGGCCGAGGCGTCGCCGCGGATGAAGGCCTCGAGGGCGTCGGAAAGCATCCCGCGCGCCAACCGCGCCATCTCGATGATCTCCGGCTCCGGCGTGATCGGGCGGCTCTTGGCGAGGCGTTCGGCGGACTGGGCGATGTTCACGGCGTGGTCGCCGACGCGCTCGAGGTCGTTGGCGATCTTGAGGGCGGAGGTCAGCATGCGAAGGTCGCGGGCCATCGGCTGCTGCAGAGCGAGGAGGTTGATGCACTGCTCCTCGATCTCGACTTCCATGGCGTCGATGGTGCGGTCGCCGTGGATGACGCGCTCGGCCTTGCCGGCATCGCGCTCGAGCAGTGCCTCGACCGCCAGGCCCAGCGCCGCTTCGGCCTCGCCCGACATGGTGAGCAGGCGCACCTTCACGTGGCTCAGCTCTTCGTGAAAGTGGCGGTGGGTCTCGACGCTCATCCGAACCTCCCGGTGATGTACGCTTCCGTCCGTTCGTGACGGGGGTTGGTGAAGATCTGCCGGCTGTCGCCCAGCTCCACCAGCCGCCCCCGATCGAAGAATCCGGTGATGTCGGAGATGCGTGCGGCCTGCTGCATGTTATGCGTAACGATCACGATCGTGTAGTCCCGCTTCAATCCGACGATCAGCTCCTCGACCTTCTGGGTGGCGATCGGATCCAGGGCGGAGCAGGGTTCGTCCATCAGCAGCACCTCGGGGGCGTTGCCGAGGGCCCGGGCAATGCAGAGCCGCTGCTGCTGGCCGCCGGAGAGCGTCAGGGCACTGCGATCGAGCCGATCCTTGACCTCGTCCCAGAGCGCGGCCTGGCGCAACGAACGCTCCACCAGGTCGGGCATGTCCCCCGCAGGGACGAGGCCGTTCAGCCGGGCCCCGTAGGCGACGTTGTCAAAGATGCTCTTCGGGAAGGGATTCGGCTTCTGGAACACCATCCCGACCCGGCGCCGCAGGGCGACGACGTCGGTCCCCGGGGCGTAGATGTCCTGGCCATCAAGCTCGATGGCTCCCACCCGCCGGGCGCCGGGGACGAGATCGTGCATCCGGTTCACGGCGCGGAGGAAGGTGCTCTTGCCGCACCCCGACGGGCCGATCACCGCGGTCACCTGCCGCTGGCCGACCGTGAAGTCGAGGTCGGCGAGCGCCTGGGTAGCCCCGTACCAGAACGAGAAGCCGCGCACGGCGATGGCCACGGCCTCGGTCATCCGAACCGCCCGGTGATGTAGGCCTCGGTCTGGTCGTGCGTCGGGGCGGTGAACATCTGCTTCGTCGCCCCGCTCTCGATCAGGCGGCCCATGAAGAAAAAGGAGGTCGTGTCCGACGCGCGGGCTGCCTGCTGCAGGTTGTGGGTCACGATCACGATGGTGAACTCCTGCTTCAGCTCGAAGAGCAGCTCCTCGATGTGCTGCGTCGCCTGCGGATCGAGCGCGCTGGTGGGCTCGTCGAGGAGGATCACCTCGGGCCGAGCGGCAATGGTCCGGGCAATGCAGAGCCGCTGCTGTTGCCCGCCGGAGAGGCCCAGGGCGCTCTCGTGCAGCCGATCCTTCACCTCGTCCCAGAGGGCGGCCTGATGCAGTGCCTTCTCGACGATCTCGTCCATCTCCGCCTTGCTGTGCCGTGCGCCGACGCGCAAACCGGCGGCGACGTTGTCGCGGACCGAGAGCATCGGGAACGGCGTCGGCTTCTGGAAGACCATGCCGACCCGGCGGCGCAGCGCGACCACGTCGACGTCGTCGCTGTAGATGTTCACGCCGTCGAGGAGGACCTTGCCGGCGATCCAGCCGCCACCGCTGATCTCGTGCAGCCGGTTGAGCGTGCGCAGGAAGGTGCTCTTGCCGCACCCCGACGGGCCGATCAGCGCGTGCACCTGATTCGCGGCGAACTGCAGCGAGATGTCGTGCACGGCGGTGAACTTGCCGTACATCGCGGTGAGCTTGTCGGTGGCGATGCGCGCCGGGGTCGCGTCAGCCACGGGTGTCGAACCGCGAACGGGTGGCCCAGCGGGCCAGCAGCGAGAGCACCAGCACCACGAGGATCAGCACCAGCGCCGTGGCCCACGCCAGCGCGTGCCATTCCTCGTAGGGGCCGGTGGCGTAGGAGAAGACCACCAGCGGCAGCGCCGCCATCGGCTGGCTCATGTCCGTGGAGACGAACTGATTGCCGAGCGCGGTGAAGAGCAGCGGCGCCGTCTCGCCGGCGATGCGCGCGACGGCCAGCAGCGAGCCCGTCACGATGCCGGGGAGGCAGGTGCGCAGCACGATCGTGAGCGAGGTGCGCCACCGCGGGTAACCGAGCGCCAGCGCCGCCTCGCGCAGGGCATTGGGCACCAGCTTGATCATTTCCTCGGTGGTGCGCATCACCATCGGGATCATCAGCATGCCGAGCGCCGCGCTGCCGGCGAGGGCGGAGAAGTGGCCCTGCTTCGCCACGATCCACGTCCACGCAAAGACGCCGACCACGATCGACGGTGTGCCGTTCATCACGTCCGCCACGAAGCGCGCCACCGTGCTGAGCTTGCTGTGCGGGTACTCGGCGCAATGGATGCCGGCCCCGATGCCGATCGGCAGCCCCGCGAGGCAGGCGACCCCGACCATCATCAAGGTGCCAACCAGCCCGTGCAGCACGCCACCACCGAGCGAGCCGATCGGCCCGGGCGGCTTGGTGAAGAAGGCCAACGAGAGCGAGCCGGCACCCTTGGCGATCAGCGTCGCCAGGATGAGCAGGAGCGGCAGGACGGCCACGAGGACCGCGGCGACTGTCAGCGCGACCATCACGTTGCTCACCGCGAAGCGAAGCGTCTGGCGGTTCATGCCGGCGTCCCTCCGGCCTTCCGCGAGACGCGCCAGATCAGCAGCCGAGCCGCGGCGTTCACCAGGACGGTCACCACGAACAGCACGAGCGCCACGTAGGTGAGGGCGGCGAAGTGGAGGTCGGTGGATGCCTCGGTGAACTCGTTGGCGATCACCGAGGCCATGGTGTAGCCCGGCGCGAAGAGTGACATCGAGATGTCATGCCGGTTGCCGATCAGCATGGTGACGGCCATCGTCTCGCCCAGGGCGCGGCCCAGTCCGAGGATGATCGCGCCGATGATGCCGGAGCGTGCGTAGGGGAGCACCGCGCCGGTGACCGCTTCCCAGCGCGTGGCGCCCAACGCCAGCGCCGCCTCGCGCTGCGCCACCGGGACGGCCAACAGGACCTCGCGCGAGACCGACATGATGTAGGGCATCACCATGATCGCGAGGATCATCGCCGCGGTGAGCATCGACGGGCCGTAGATCGGTCCCTGGAAGAAGGGGAGGAAGCCGAGGGTCGAGCGGAGGAAGGGAAAGAGCGTGGCGCGGAGGAGCGGGATCAGGAAGAAGATGCCCCAGAGGCCGTAGACCACCGACGGGATGGCCGCCAGCAGTTCGATGACGAAGCCGATCGGCCCGCGGATCGCTTTCGGGGCAAACTCGACCAGGAAGATCGCCACGCCGAGGGAGAGCGGGACCGCGATCAGCAGCGCGAGAAAGGCGGAGAGCAGCGTGCCGACGATCAGCGGCCAGGCGCCGAATTCGCCGGCGACCGGGTCCCAGATGTCGCTGGTGAGGAAGGCGAAACCGAACCGGTCGATCGCGGGGGCCGCGCCGACGTAGAGCTCGTACACGAGAAATGCCAGCAGGATCGGCACCGACAGCGCCGCCAGGGTGACGAAGCTGCGGAAGAGGCGGTCGCCCCAGACACCGGTCGAGTGACGGGCGCTGCTCACGGGATGGGTCGGCCGTTGGCTCGCAGGGTCGGGAGCCGCGCCGCGACGAGGTCGGCGACCACCTTCGGCAGCGGGGCGTAGTGGAGCCGTTCCGCCTGCGCCTGCGCCGCCGGGGTCAGCATCCAGCGGAGGAAGTCGCGCAACTGCCGGGCAGTCGCTGGCGACTTGCTGTCGCGATAGATCAGCAGCCAGGTGAACGAGGAGATCGGGTAGGCGTCCTTGCCGGGCGCGTTGGTGATCGACACCCGGAAGTCGGTGCTCGCGGTCCACTCGAGCGATGCGGCCGCCGCGCGGGCCGACTGGAGCGTCGGGATCACCCACGCTCCGGCCTGATTCTGCAGCTCGGCGAAGGCGAGCTTGTTCGCCAGCGCGTAGCCCATCTCCACGTAGCCGATGCTCCCTTCGAGCAGCTTCACCTGCGCCGTCACGCCCTCGTTGCCCTTGCCACCGAGGCCCGCCGGCCAGCGCACCGCGGTGCCGCGGCCGACGCGACGCAGCCACTCGGGCGAGACCTTGGCGAGATAGTCGGTGAAGACGAAGGTGGTCCCGGAGCCGTCGGACCGCCCGACCACCACGATGTCGAGCTTGGGGAAGATCATCCCGGGGTTCAGCGCCTTGAGCCGCGGATCCTGCCACGACGTGATCCGGCCGAGGTAGATGTCGGCAATCGTCGGCGCATCGAGGCGGAGCCGACGGGTTCCGAGCCCCTTCAGGTTGTAGGTCAGCACGACCGAGCCGATCACCGTCGGGATCTGCACCACGTTGCCCTGCACCGCGGCGATCTGTTCATCCTTCATGCTGGCGTCGGACGCGCCGAAATCGACGGTGCCCTTGATGAACTGCCGAATGCCGCCGCCCGACCCGATGGATTGGTAATTGATTCGCACGCCGGTCAGCTGCTGGTAGCTGGCGAACCAATTGGAGTACAGCGGATAGGGGAAGGTGGCACCCGCGCCCGTCAGGATCTGTTGGGCGGATGCCGCCCCGGGGAGCAGGAGGGCAAGGGCGGCGAGGAGGCCCCGGAGGCGGCGAGGATGCATCCCCGAAAATTAGCGCCCTCCGCAGGACGCTGTCGCTATCTTCGTCACGATTCCGTCACAACTCGGCCGTCACCTTGGAGCGTCCCACGATGCCAACCCGCCTGCGCCTGGTCTTGCTGGCGTCACTCATCCTTTCGATCCCCCTCTCGGCCGCGGCCCAGACCGCCCCCGGAGTCGTCGTCGACGGGCGAGGCGTCACGTGGGCCTCGCCCGATGGCGTGAACCGGGTGACCATGCGCTTCCGGATCCAGGAGCTGATGACCGTGAGCTCCTCCGAGGATGAGCCCTTCAATCCGGAGCAGGTCGCCTTCCAGGTTCGCCGGGCCCGGCTGCGCTTCGGCGGCACGCTCCTCGACCCCCGGCTCGGATTCAACCTCCAGCTCTCCTTCACGCGCGGCGATCAGGATTGGGCCGACACCGGCTTTCCCAATGTGCTCCGCGACGCCACGATCACCTGGCGCTTCACCCCACACCTGCAGGGGATCGTTGGCCAGACCAAGCTCCCGGGCAATCGGCAGCGGGTGATCTCGTCAAGTGATCTGGAGTTCCCGGAGCGGTCGATCGTCAACAACCGCTTCACCTTCGATCGCGACGTGGGGGTGCAGCTCTGGTGGGCGGACACGCTCGGCGGCACGCCGGTTCACCTGCGCACCGCGCTCAGCGGTGGCGAGGGGCGCAATCCTGCCGGCAACGATGACGGCGTCGCGTGGACGGCGCGGGCCGAGGTCCAGCCGCTCGGCGCCTTCGCGGATGGCAGCGACGACTTCGAGGGCGACCTGACCCGCCAAGCCGCGCCGCGACTGGCCCTGGCGGTCTCGGCCCAGCAGAACAACAAGACCACCAAGGTCGGCGGGCAATTGGGCCTGCCGCTGCATGCCGCGCGCACGATGCGCACGCTCGAGGCCGACGTGCTCTTCAAGCACCGTGGCGTCGCGCTCTACGGTGAATTCGCCAAGCGCACGGCCGAGGATCCGATCACGACCCGCGCCGGCTCGGCCAACCGCTACGTCTACACCGGCACCGGCCGCCTGCTACAGGCCAGTTACGCGCTCGCGAGCGGCTGGTCGCCCCAGGTGCGGTGGGCGGTGGTGACGCCGGACGAGGAGATCGCCGATGAGATCGGCGCCGCGCGGCAGGAGCAGCTGTCGGTGGGGCTCACGCGGTACTTCAAGCGGCACCGGATCAAGAGCACCGGCGAGTTGCTGCATGACCACGTCGCCGCGAATGCGGCGGGTGCGGCGCGGAAGGGGTGGATTGTGCGGTGGGCGGTGGAGTTGGGAATTTAGCGAGAAGCGAGAAGCGAGAGGCGAGAAGCGGGGCCCGGCGGGACGATCTCTCCGCTGGGCCCCGCTTCTCGCTTCACGCGTCTCGCTTCTCGATCCCCTCAGGCCACCAACTCCGCACCGCCGTCCCCTCGCCTAGCGTGCTCTCCGCCCAGACCCTGCCCCCGTGTGCCTCGACCATGTGCTTGATGATCGCGAGGCCGAGGCCGGTGCCGCCCTCGTCGCGGGAGCGCGAGGGATCGACGCGATAGAAGCGCTCGAAGATCCGGGGGAGGTGGTCGCTGTTGATGCCGCTGCCGTTGTCCTCGACGCTGAGCACGACGCCGCCGTCGGCGCGTTCGCTGCGGCAGGTGATGGCGCCGCCTTCGGGCACGTAGCGGAGCGCGTTGTCGACCAGGTTCTGCAGCACGTGGCGAACGGCGTGCGGGTCGGCCGTGACGGTGGCGGCGTCCGGCGCGAACGCGCGAGTGAAGGTCACGCGTCGCGTGGCCGCCCGGTCGGCGAACATCGCCCAGCATTCGTTCGCCGCGCTCTCGAGGGACACTGCCACCGGTTCCGGGATCCAGCGCCCGGCCTCGATGCGCGACAGGTCGAGGAGATCATCCACCAGCCGCTGCATCCGCGCCGCGTTGCTGACAATCGTCGCGAGGAAGCGCTTCGTCGTCGCCGGGTCGACGCCGCCATCGGCCAGGGTCTCGGCGTAGCCGGAGATCGAGGTCAGCGGTGTCTTGAGTTCGTGCGAGACGTTGGCGACGAAGTCGCGGCGGACGGCCTCGAGTCGGCGCACTTCGGTCAGGTCGTGCAGCACCAGGACGGCGCCGCCGGTCGGGAGCGCCCGGGCGTTCAGCGTGAGCGTGACGCCGTCGAACTCCACCTCGCGATCCTGCACCGCCTCGCCTTCGAGCACCGCATCGACCGCTGCACGCGCCGCTTTCACACGAAAGAGCGTGCGCAGGTCGGGGAGGTCCGCCTCGTGCGAATAGCCGAGCAACCGCCGCGCCGCCGGATTCGCGGTGACGATCCGGCCACGCGGATCAGTGGCGATGACGCCCTCGACCATCGCGTTGACGATCGCGGCCGCCTCGGCCTTCTCGCGCTGCACGTCCTCGAAGCGATCGGCGAGCTGGCGATTCATCTGCCGCAACGCCTGCACCAGCGCATCGACCTCGGGAATGCCGGAGCGCGGGAACGCCGGGAGGAGGCCGGAGGCGATGTCGCGGGCGGCCTTGGAGAGGGCCACCAGCGGCTGCGCGACGGCGCGCCCGGTCAGCGTCGCGAGACCGAGTGCCACCACCAACGCGAAGAGCGCAGCCGCGGTCATTGACCAGCGTTCTGCGCCCCACAGCATCAGCAGGAGCGTGAAGGCCACCACCGTGATGGTGCCCCACACCAGACGGCTGGTGAGGCTCACGCGGGGCGGCCGCCCCGCTCGGGGGACTTGAAGCGATAGCCGAAGCCGCGGACCGTCTCGATCATGTCGCCGATCGCGCCGAGCTTGGAGCGGAGGCGTTGCACATGCATGTCGACGGTGCGGGTCTGGATGTCGGGCTGGGCATCCCAGACGGTCTCGAGCAACTGCGGCCGGGACTGCACCCGCCCGCGCCGCTCCAGCAACATGACCAGCAGCTTGTACTCGGTGGCGGTCAAATTCAGCTCTTCGTTCTCCAGCAGCACCTTGTGCGCGGCACGATCGACGACGAGCCCCTCGGCCACCAGGGTCGACCCCTTGGCGACGGCCGGCGCGGCGAGTCGGCGGAGCAGCGCCTGGACGCGCAGGGCGAGCTCGGCGGGCGAAAACGGCTTGGTGAGGTAGTCGTCGGCGCCGAGGGAGAGGCCGCGAATCCGGTCGGGCTCGTCGCGACGGGCGGTCAGGAGGATCACCCCGACGTCACGGGTCTCTTCGCGCTTCCGGAGTTCGGCCAGCACGTCGTAGCCGGAGAGGCCGGGGAGCATCAGGTCGAGCACCACCACATCGGGGCGCTCCTCCTTGGCGGCCTTCAGGGCGTCGGGACCGTTGGTCGCCGTCGAGACCCGGAACCCCGCCTTGGCCAGATGGTAGGCCACGAGCGCAGTAATGTCCGGTTCGTCGTCCACCACCAGAATGCGATGCGTCATCAGGGCTCCAGGCCGGTCGACTGGCGGGTCGGGTGGCCCCGAGGAGGGCTCCCACGCCATTCTGGGCTCAAACGAACTCTCCCGACGGCGGGGGGGCAAGCGCTGCGGCGTTGCAGGAAGGGGACTTGTGACCGGATATTTACCGACGTGACTCCAAATCTCATCCCAATCTTCGTCAACGGCCGCCCGCTCCGCGTGACGCCTGGCCGCTCCCTCGCCCAGTCGCTGGGCGACCACGACCCCGACCTCTTGGCCCTGGTGCTGGGTGGCGCGACCGCCACCGACGCCCGCGGGCTTCCCGTCGATGCCGATGCACCGGTGACGGCGGGTGCCATCTACCGGGTGCAGCGCTCGGCCCGGACCGAGGAGTCGACGGATGCGTGAGGCGCTCCGGCGGATGCCGAAGGCCGAACTCCACGTGCACCTCGATGGCTCCCTCCGCCCCGCGACGATGCTCGAGTTGGCCGCGACGGCCGGGGTGTCGCTGCCGGCGCCCGATGCCGAGTCGTTGCGGCGCTGGATGCTGGTGGATGACGCCAGGAATCTCGAGGACTACCTGGCCCGCTTCGATGTCACCATCGCGCTGTTGCAACGGCCCGAGGCGATCGAGCGAGTGGCGTACGAGATGGTCGAGGACGCCGCGGCCGACGGGCTCCGCTACCTCGAGATCCGCTACTGCCCGCAGCTGAGCACCCGCGAGGGGCTCTCGCTCGACGAGGTGATCGAGGCGGAGTGGCGCGGCCTGCAGCGTGGCTTCGCGGACTTCGGCGTGCCGGCCCGGATCATCAACTGCTCGCTCAGGCACTACGACCCCGAGCTCTCGCTGGTGATCGCCGAGCACTCGGTGCGGATGCGGAGTCACGGCGTCGTCGGCTTCGACCTCGCGGGTGGCGAGGCGGGGCGGCCGTGCGAACTGCATCGCGAGGCGTTCGACCTGGCCGCTCGTGGCGGTCTCGGCATCACGGTGCATGCCGGCGAGGCGGCGGGCTGGGAGAGCATCTTCGAGGCGATCCACGCCTGTCGCGCCGTGCGGCTCGGGCACGGGACACGGCTCTTCGAGAACCCGGCGCTCATGGACTATGTGCGCGATCGGCGCATCTGCATCGAGGTGAACCTCACCTCCAACCTGCAGACGCGCGTGGTGGCCACCGCCGCGCAACATCCGGTGCGGCAGTACTTCGAGGCCGGCATCCCGGTCACGCTCTGCACCGATTCGTGGCTGATGAGCGGTGTGTCGCTGACCGACGAGTATCTTCTGGCACAGCAGGCCCTCGGCTTCACCCCCACCGAGCTCGAGACGATGGCCCTCACCGCCTTCGAGCATGCCTTCCTTCCCTGGCCTGAACGCGTCGCGCTCCGCGACCGCGCCAAGGCCGATCTCGCGAGCCCCTCGTGACCCTCCTCCATCTCGCCATGCAGACCCAGACCGCCGCCGAGCGCTTTGCCTCGCTCAGCGACGGACTCGACATCTCCCTTCACCGACCGCCTGATGGGCATCGTCGGGATGGTGACGATGATCGGGCTCGCGGTGCTGATGAGCTACGACCGGAAGCGGATCAACTGGCGCCTCGTCGGCAGCGGCGTCGCGCTGCAGGTCGGCTTCGGCCTCGTGGTGCTCAAGACCGATGTCGGCCGGGCCTTCTTCCAGACCGTCGGCGGGTGGATCACCTCGCTGCTCGGCTTCCAGGAACAGGGGGCGCGCTTCGTCTTCGGCAACCTGGTGCAGAGCAACGTGCCGGTCGGCACCGCGGGCGCGAATGGCGCCCTCGACACCACGGCCGGGTTCCTGGCCAACACCGGGGCGTTCTTCGCCTTCTCGGTGCTGCCGACGATCATCTTCTTCTCGGCGCTGATGTCGGTGCTCTACTACCTCGGCGTGATGCAGTGGATCGTGAAGGGCCTCGCCTGGGGGATGCAGAAGACCCTCGGCACCTCGGGCGCCGAGACGCTGTCGGCGTCGGGCAACATCTTCCTCGGCCAGACCGAGGCGCCGCTGCTGATCAAGCCCTTCGTCGGGCGGATGACGCAGTCCGAACTCGTCACGGTGATGGTCGGCGGCTTTGCGACGGTTGCCGGCGGCGTGCTCGCGGCGTACGTCGGCATGCTCTCGGGGATGCTGCCCGGGATCGCGTCGCACCTGCTCGCGGCGAGCGTGATGAACGCCCCGGCCGGTCTCTATCTCGCGAAGATCCTCCGTCCGGAAACTGAAGTCCCCGTCACGCAAGGGAGCTCACCTTGGCGGAGACCAGGCGAAGAGCCCAGCGGGGGCCGCCGCCCCTTTATCGTCCGAAAAGAAGGGAATCGAGCGTGATCGAGGCCGCCGCAAATGGCGCGGCGCAGGGCGTCCAGCTCGCGATCAACGTCGCGGCGATGCTGATGGCGTTCGTGGCGCTGATGGCGATGTTGAACGCCGGCCTCGGCTGGGTCGGCGGGTTCGTCGGCATCGAAAACCTCTCGCTCCAGCTGATCCTCGGCACGCTGCTGCGGCCGCTCGCCTTCGTCATGGGCGTCCCCTGGGCCGACACCGCGTACGTCGGTGGGCTCATCGGCCTCAAGACCTCGCTCAATGAGTTCGTCGCCTACGCGCAGTTCGCCGGCGACCTCGGCAGCGGCGTGGTGCTCGAGCCCCGTTCGGCGATCATCCTCACCTATGCATTGCTCGGCTTCGCAAACTTCTCGTCCATCGCGATCCAGATCGGCGGCATCGGCGGCCTCGCGCCGGAACGCCGCGGCGAGATCGCCAAGTTCGGCCTCAAGGCGATGATCGCCGGCAACCTCGCCGCATTCATCTCGGCCTCACTCGCGGGGATGCTGGCATGACCAGCAAGACGCTCGTCGACCACGCGGCGATCGCCGCGCACACCATCACCGAGGCGATCGGCCCGCGGAAGCCGGCCGTCGCCATCGTCCTGGGCTCCGGTCTCGGTCGCCTCGCGGACTCCGTGCAGAACGCCGTGCGGATCCCGTACGACATGCTCGCCGGCTTCCATGTGCCGTCGGTGGTGGGTCACAAGGGCGAGCTGGTGGTGGGGACGCTCGGCGGCACCGAGGTGATCCTGCAGAGCGGTCGCTTCCACATGTACGAGGGCCACAGCGCGCAGGAAGCGGCGCTGCCGGTGCGCGTCTTCTCCTTGCTGGGTGCCACGACGCTGATCGTGACCAACGCCGCCGGTGGCATCCGGCGCACCTTCCAGCCCGGCACGCTGATGCTCCTCAGCGACCACATCAACCTCACCGGCCGCAACCCGCTCGAGGGCCCCGTCTTCCCGGGTGACACCCGCTTCCCCGACATGAGCGTGGCCTACGATGCCGCGCTCCGCGCCCGCGCGAAGCAGGTCGCCGCCAGCCTCGGCGTCACCATGGAGGAGGGTGTCTACTGCGGCCTGCTCGGCCCGACCTACGAGACGCCCGCCGAGGTGCGGATGCTCGAGCGTCTCGGCGCCGACGCGGTGGGGATGAGCACGGTGGTCGAAGTGATCGCGGCGCGCGCGCGCGGGATGCGCTGCCTCGGCATCTCGCTGGTTACCAACCCCGCCGCTGGCACCTTCGCGGGAACGCTGGACCACAGCGAAGTGATGGAGGTGGCGGGGAAGGCGGGGGAGACGCTGGCCAAGATCGTTGCGGGGGTGGTTTCAGAAAGCCGATGATCGATGATCGATGATCGATTGGTGGCGGTGGGTAATCAATGTTCGCCGACGGGGAGATTGTATCGATCATCGACCATCGATCATCGATCATCGCTGTACTCCGTGCCACACCGGCCCATTCCCCCCACCCAGCCCCGGCGCCGCGTGGATGGCGGCCTGCAGGTAGGTCAGCGCCTCGGGGACGGCGCGGTCGAGGTCGAAGCCGAGGGCGAGTGCGGCGGTGATGGCGGCCGAGAGGGTGCAGCCGGTGCCGTGCGTGGCGCGGGTGTGTTGCCTGGTGCGGGTGAAGCGCTCCACGCCGTCGGGCGTGACCAGCACATCCACGAGGATGTCGCTCTTGAGATGACCGCCCTTGATCAGCGCGGAGCCGGCGCCGAGGTCGATGAGCGCCTTGCCCGCGTCAACCATCGCCTCGGGTGTGCGCACGGGGCGGTCGGTGAGGATCTCGGCTTCGTCGAGGTTGGGGGTCACGCAGAGGGCGAGCGGTAGCAGGTTGACCCGGACGGCGTCGACGGCATCCATGTCGAGCAGGCGATCGCCGGAGCTGGCCACCATCACTGGGTCGAGGACGTAGCGTCGCCAGCCGTGCGCGGCAATCGTGAAGGCCACCAAGTCCACCAGCTCACGGGTGGCGAGCATGCCGCTCTTGAAGGCCGCCGGCGGCAGGTCCTCGGCCAGGGCCGCGAGTTGCGCCGAGATCACGTCGGCGGGCACCGGGTGAACGGCGCGCACGCCCATGGTATTTTGTGCGGTGATCGCGACGATCACCGAGGTGCCGTAGACGTCCCACGCGGCGAATGTCTTGAGGTCGGCCTGGATGCCGGCGCCACCTCCCGAATCCGATCCGGCAATGGTCAACGCGATCTGCCGTGCCTTCTCTGTCACCCGACCCCCGAGTCTATGGCCCTGCTGAGCACGATCCGCGACCTGCACCGCCGCAAGGCGCGCGAGCGCCGCGGCCTGGCGCTGGCGGAAGGGGTGCGCCTGGTGGAAGAGATGCTCGCCGCGGGCGTCGTGTGCAAGGGCGCGGTGGTGGGACCGACCCTCGAGGCCACGCCGCGTGGTGCCGCCTTGCTCCAGTCGCTGCAGGACGCTGGCGTCGTGGTCGAGCACCTCAGCGACGAGCAACTCGACGAGGTTGCCGCCACGGAGCAACCGCAAGGCATCGTGGCGGTGTACCAGCCGCGCCACTGGACGCTCGACGCGATGATCGCCGCGCCGAAGAAGCCGGTGGTCATCCTCGATGGTGTCCAGGACCCGGGCAACGTCGGCACCATCGCCCGGACGGCCCTGGCGTTCGGCGCGGCCGGTATCGTGGCCTTGCCGGGCACGGTGGACCTGACCAACCCGAAGGTGGTGCGCGCCGCGATGGGGGCGCTCTTCCTGGTGCCGCACCTGCACGCCGACGATGTCGCCACCTTTGCCTGGCTCAAGCAGCACCATGTGGCACCGTGGGCCACCAGTATGGACGGCGAGCCGCTCGGTGCTGCTCCCGCCGGGCCGATCGCCCTGTTGCTCGGCAACGAGGGCGCGGGGCTCCGGCCAGAGCTGGTGGTGCACGCCGAGAAGCGGGTTGCGATCCCGATCGCGCCCGAGGCCGAGTCGTTGAACGTGGCCATTGCCGCGGGGATCCTCCTCTATCAGGTGACGCGGTGAACTTCACTCCGCCCGGTGGTGATGTCTGGTGGCCGCTCGCCGCCTTCGCGGGGGCGTTCGGGCTGCTGCTCGGTTCCTTCCTGAATGTCTGCATCACGCGGTGGCCGGCGGAGTTGTCGGTGGTCGCACCGCGATCGCGCTGCCCACGGTGCGGCTACCAGATCACCTGGTACGACAACATTCCGATCCTCTCGTGGCTGATGCTCGGCGCCAAGTGTCGGCAATGTGCGCTGCCGATCCCGATCATGTATCCGCTGGTTGAACTCGCGACCGGCATGATCTGGGGACTCGCCGTGGCGTGGTATGGCTTCGAGGTCGAGGCGGCGCGTGCGGCGACCTTCGGGACGCTGCTCCTCGGCATCGCGATGACCGATGCGCGCGAATACATCATCCCCGACGAGTTCTCGATCGGCGGCACGGTGATCGGGTTGGGCTTTGCCTTCCTCGGCGGCGCACTCGGTTGGCAGCCGGCCCTGCTCGGTGCGGTGGTGGGGTACGGCCTGCTCTGGCTGATCGCCGTGGTGGGGCAGAAGGCGTTCGGTGAGGAGGCCATGGGCGGCGGCGACGTCAAGATGATGGCGATGATCGGCGCCTTTCTCGGCTGGCAGGGCGTGCTGCTCACGCTCTTCCTCGGCGCGCTCATCGGCACGCTGATCTTCCTCCCGATGCGGCTCATGGGGAAGGAGAAGCTGGTGCCGTTCGGGATCTTCCTCGCCATCGGTGGCGCCGCCTACTGGGTAGTGGGCGACGCGATGGTGACGTGGTACCGGGTGAGCGTGCTGGGGCTCTAGGGGCGCGCGGGCGGTGCGGGCTCGACGATGCGGTAGAGCTGCAGCTCGAAGGGGGGCTCGTAACCACCATCCTGATCCGCGCAGAGTAGAGCCAGCCACCGATCACTCACGCTCACAAAGCGGTCGACTCGATAACATGGGAGTATCAATTCGCCGAGGACTCGAGTGCCGCTGATGACTATTGCTCTGGTTGAGTCACGGTGTGATCCGACTATCCAAAGACGTCCTCGTCCGTCAAAATTGAGTCCATGAATCGCGGCGATCGGGGGTCGGTCAGAGGCAAACAGGGCGCGGATGGAATCGAGGTTTGGGCCTGGCATGCGCTGCCCAGTCGGACCAATGGTTCCGCTTCTCGCAACACGAGCATACGCGCCAATCGTTTCTGTGAGTTCGATCGGTCCGCGGACTCGTGAAACAGCTGGGACCGCGAGGGAATCAACCAGATCACCATTCACATTGAAGTACCAGATCACTGGGGCACGCGGATCAAGCAGCGCGATAATCCCATTGCGGATCGCAACGATCGGCCATGGATAGGTGGCGGAGACTCCACTGCGCTGATCGAGCGCTTTGCGGAGCTGCGGGTGTCGAGCGTCGAGCAGAACCCGGGGATTCCTGGCATCGGGCGTGCGGAGCATCAGGGTCGGCGCCGTCCGGCGCATCGCCCAGTCAACATTGAATTCGAGGACCCCGTCATGCCCGGCAGCTAGCGGGACCAGATCATGTCGGATCGGCCGCTCTCCTAGCAGCTTCCCTTCCTTGCTGTATCGAATTTCGACTAGCCGCCCAGTCTCGTACGCGATCAACGTATCTCCGATCCACCATGTTCTCGGCGGGAAACCGATCTCCCCCGGGCCAGGTCCGCCCGGGCCAGCGCCTCCGTTGAGGCGCCCCATTGAGTCCACAAATCGGATTCGGGGTGTGGCATCCGGTGCGAAAATCAGTGCGACCTGACCGTCCCCGCCAACCGCGATCTTCCTGATGCGATCGGCGATGCTGTCGACAATGGAGTCGCCTCGGTGCACCAGCTCCAGCCGTGGCATCTCGCCCTCGACAGCCGGGAGCTTGGCTGCTGCTGGTCGCTCAACGCCGCAGCCTGCGCAGGCGATCGCGCTGCTCAGTATCAAGGCAGCGCGATGCCCCGCCCGCAGGTCAGTTACCCGAGCAGTCAAGATCACCCGTTGCCCACCACCCGGTACCGTTGGTGCAGTTGTGCATCGAGACACCAGAATACTGCGTGGCGGAAGTGTAGTATTGCGCGACATTACTCACTGTGTAAACCCACCACGGCTTGACGGAAGACCACTCCTCGCCCGCTCCTTCCTCAGCGGACACACCGGACGGGACGAGGATCGCTGCGGCCAACATCACTCTTGTCATCGCGCTTCGAATGGTCATGCTTTGCTCCTTCGGATGAGAGGGGACTCGCGGCCGGTGGACGTGTATGTGAGTCGGGTGAGAGGCGCTTAGCCGCATTTCACGCTACCCCCCCCGGGGGGGGGCGTCAAGGGTGGCGGGCCCCATCGCACTACGGCTCCGACTCCACGATGCGATAGAGCTGCAACTCGAACGGCGGATCAGCGCCTTCGCCCTTCGAACAGTGCAAGGCGAGCCAGCGATTGCTGATGCTCACGAATCGCCCGACCCGAAAGCACGGCAGCATGATGGTGCCGAGGGTTCGTGTGCCTGAGAGCACAATGGCACGTGTGGAGTCGTTGTGCGGGCCGACGATCCAGAGCCGGCCACGGCCATCGTAGTTGACCCCGTGCACAAACGCGACCGGTGGACGATCCGCCTTGAAAAGTCGCCTCACGGAATCGATGTCGGGGCCTCGGTAGCGCTCGCCATCGGGGCCGACGGTCCCGCTCCGCGACACGCGCTCGAACACTTCCAGCTCCTCAGCTGCCTCATACGGGCCGCGCATCCTCGCGGCACCATCCAGCACGACAGAGTCCAGCAGCTTCCCCGCGAAATTGAAATACCAAACGGTTGGCGTGTGCGGTTCGACCAGCGCAATGATCCCGTTGTGCATGGCCACGACCGGCCACGGATAGGTGATCGCGGGGCCCGGTCGCTTGGCGAGTGCGGCGGCGAGTTGCGGATGTGCGGCGCCGAGCGCTTCACGAACCCCTTCCTTGCCCCAGGGCCGGAGTGAAACGACGGGCGGGCTTTGTGACGCTTCCCAGTTGGGATCAAAGGTCAGCAGCCCATCGCTGCCGGCGGCGAGCGCCACTCGGCCCGGGGTAATTGCTCTCTCACTCAGCAGGATCCCGCTCCGATCGAAGCGAATCTCGACCGCACGTTTCGATTCGTCGACCACGAGGGTGTCGCCGACAAACCAATGCCGCGACGGATAATCCAATTCGCCCGGGCCTTCGCCGATTCTCGACGCACCACCGGTCCAGAAGCCTGTCGAATCGACGAAGCGGATCAGCGGGATGCCACCTTCTGTCGGATAGAAGGCGATCCGCCCCGTGGTGTCGACGGCGATGTTGTGAATGCGCGCGTCCACGTAACTGGCACCTATCCCGGCGAGGTGGACCAGCTCCACGCTCGGTAGCTCAGCACTGGCCGTCGGCACGATAGCGACCGGCTCTGGTTCCTCGGCGCAGCTGGTGGCTAGCAGTAGTGCTCCGGCTAACGCCATGCGGCGCATCACGGCGTCGGCTTCTCGACAATCCGGTACAACTGCAATTCCGTCGGCCAGTCGCCGTCCTCCACCTCGCACTCCAGCACCATCCATCCGCCGCGGCCGAACGCGACGCGAATCCCCACGCCGCTTGCGTAGCAGGGAAGCATCACGCGTCCGACGAACGTCGTGTCGGAGAAGAGGTCCACCGACGTCGAGTCTCGCGAGACGCCGACCACCCAGAGCCGGCCGAACTCATCCACGTGCAGCGGGTTGCGAGTGAAGTGACGGATTGATTCGCGCTCGAGGGTGTCGAGACGACCGCGGTCGTCGGCGAGCGGGATCCGCTCCCCATTCGGTCCGCGCATGAAGCGAGGGGTCTTCATGATCCGCGCCCGGGTTTCCGCCAAGGCGCGCGGCCCGAAGCGGTTGCGTGCGATCGCGTGGACAAAGCTACTGATGGGCGTGCCGTCATTCTTGAAGGTACTGATCCGATACTCCCACGGATCGGCAACCCACATGCGGTCCGTCGTCGCTGTGTAGGAGAATTGCGTCGGCGAAGTGGCCTGCCCGGTTCGCTTGGTGATCGCCGTGGTGAACATCGCATTCGTCGAGTCGAAGAGCACCCGGCCCTCGCTCTTTCCAATCGCGGAGCGCATCACGCGCGGGCTCTGCCCCGGACGCGGAGTTGCATTCCAATGGTCCACGGAGTCAGGATGCCACACCAGGCGGCTATCAAACCCCTCGATGCGCCGTTCGCGGAGCAACTTCCCACTGAGCGTCATGTCGATCAGTGCCTTTCTCGATCCGAGTTATAGATCTGAAGCGTGTCCCCGCGAACCTCAAGAAAGGCCAGGCCGCGCAGCTCCCCCGGTCCCTCTCCCTCTCGCCCGAACGCTTCGAGCAGCCGGCCCGTTGAGTCAATGCGCCGGAGCATCGGACCTTTGTCGAAGGACGACTGATAGATCACCGAGCCGTCTGACACCACGTCGAACATCAGGAACCGCTCCTGGGGCAGGTCTTCCTCCGCAATGGCCAGCGGCCGTCGCTCGAAGGTCGGCATGCCGCTGCCCGCCACGGGCAACGTGGCCGGCGGGGCGGGGACTTCCTTGGCGCAGGCCATCGCTCCGAGGAGCAACAACATGGCAACCGGGTAGCATCGAAGCGGCATGGCGGTCTCGGGGTGCGGTGAATTCACCAGCGGGGCCTGCTACACTTCCGGCGACTCATTATCGGGTGGGATACCAGTGAAGCTAATGCGCGTCCTCGTCTGCAGCCTGATCCTGATCGCCGGTGCCTGCCGAGGGGAACCGGTGGTTGATGCCCAGTCGCTCGACCAGAAGGAGCTGGCGGCACTGGTGGACTCGCTCATGCCTGGCGTGGCCAAGGCCACTGGCCTTGAGTTCAAGAGCACGCCGGTCACCGCGGTCCGCACCCGTGAGCAGGTCCGCACCTATCTCCTTGCCAAGCTCGCCAAGGAGCTGCCACCGGCGCGCCTCGACGGCATCGTCACGACGTACCGCCTGTTGGGGCTGATCCCCGACACACTCGACGTGCAGAAGCTGTTCGTGGATCTTTATACCGAGCAGGTCGCCGGCTTCTACGATCCCGACTCCACCAAGCTCTTTGCCGTCGCGGGCGGCGATCGGGCGCAGTTGCGCCTGGTGCTGGCACACGAGCTGGTGCACGCGCTGCAGGATCAGTACGTCCCGCTCGATTCCATCCTGGGGAGCACCGACGATGCCGACCGGCTCGCCGCGGCGCAGGCCGTGCTCGAGGGGCAGGCGACGCTCGTGTCGCTCACCGCGATCCTCCCGGGGCAGGACTTCGTCAACGACGACGGCTTCTGGGAGAACTTCCGCGACCAGCTGCGCGGCAACGCGTCGAGCATGAAGGTCTTTTCGACGGCGCCGCTCATCCTGCGGGAGGGGCTGACCTTTCCCTACGTGCAGGGGGCGGAGTGGCTGCGCTGGTTCGCCAAGAACCACGCCGGTGATCAACCGTTCGGTGATCGGCTGCCGCGCTCGACCGAGCAGATTCTCCACCCCGATCGCTACGCCGCGAAGGACATGCCGGTGGTGGTGCGCTTCACCGACGACACCACGGGCGTCCTGCACGAGGACACCTTCGGCGAATTCGAGATCGCGGTGCTTCGGTCGGTGTTGGTCGGCATCAATGAAGTGCCCACGCAGGTGGCGTTCGGGTGGGGCGGCGACCGGATGCGGCTCCTCGCGTCGTCCGAGGGCGCTGCATTGGTCTGGGTGACCGTCTGGGACGATTCGCGCGTCGCGGCCCGCTTCAAGACGCAGATTGCCGATCGGTTGGCAGCGCGCGTGCGCCCGGGATACCGCACCACCGCGGAAGCGCTGGACGTCGGCGGCAAGGCGGGGGTGCGGGTGGTGGTGGCGCCGACGGCGTGGGCGCGGTGGAGTGCGCTGCCGGGGGTCGAGCTGCGCTAGAGGAAGCGCGACAGCGTGTAGATCACCAACCCCGCCGCACCGCCCACCAGCGTGCCGTTGAGCCGCACGAACTGCAGGTCGCGACCGACCGCGAGCTCGATGCGGCCCGCCGCGACTTCCGGGTCCCAATCCGCCACCGTCGTCGCGATGAGGTCGGCGATCTCCTGTCGATGCTGCTCCAGCAGCGACGTGATCACCTCGGTGATGAAGCGATCCACCTCGGCACGCAGCTCCTCACTCCCCGACAGCGAATCGCTCAGCCCCGCGAGAATCTCCTCGAGCGGCTCCAGCGACGTCCCCTCCGGATCGGCGCGATAGCCCGCGGCCGCGAGGCGCGTCTTGTCCCACACGCTCGACACCAGCTCCTCGACGATCGGATGGCCGAGGAGGTCCACCTTCATCCCCTCGATCTTGGCGATCATCTCGGGCGACGTCTTCATCCGGGTGATGAAGTCGTGCACGATCCCGTCGAAACGCTTTCGCATCGGATGCAGCGGGTCGTTGAGCATCTCGCCGATCAGCCGCTCGACCGCCCCGATCAGCCGGTCGGCGACCGCGTCGCGCAGCCCCACCGGCACCCAGCGCGGGCTCTCCTGGCGAACCCGCTCGCGGATCGAGTCGTGGCCATCCCTGAGCGCCCCGCCGACCAGCTTCATTACCTCGTTGAGCAGTTCCTGCGGGCGGCCACCCGCGGCTGCCACCGTCATGACCTCGCTCACCAGCGGGGCGAGCTTGACCCCTTCGAGCCGGCTGACCGCGCTCCGCTGGACGAACTCCCGCACCTCGACCTCGGGGAGCGCCTCGACGGCGCGCGCCAGCCCGCCGGCCAGCTGCTTGGCGAGCCGGCGGCGGTTGGCCTCCTGCTGCATCCAGTCGGCGGCCCGCTGGGCGGGGTGGATCCCGGCCAGCCGCGCCTCGAGCACCGTCCGCGAGAGGAAGTGGTTCTGGACGAAGTTGCCGAGGATCTTGCCGACCCGGTCCTTCTGCTTCTGCATGATGGCGGTGTGGGGGATCGGGATCCCCAGCGGGTGCCGGAAGAGCGCCGTCACCGCGAACCAGTCCGCGATCCCGCCCACCAGCGACGCCTCGGCCGTGGCCCGCACGTAGGCCAGCCAGGGATAGACGTCCTCGTTCATCTTGGCCACGATGAAGACGATCAGGGCCACGACCAGGAGCCCGGTGGCGGCCATCTTCATCCGCTCGAGGGCGGCTCGGCGGGTGGCTTCGTCGGGGAGGGGGAGGGGGGTGGGGATCATATGGGTGGGGAATCTACGGAGGGTTGGGGTGGCATGGTTTCATGGTGGAACGGAGAGGGCTGGGCTCTTCGAGTTGTCATCCTGAGCGAAGCGGCGGCTCGGCCGCCGCGCAGTCGAAGGACCTCTTGCCGATGCGCTGGGACAGAGGTCCTTCGACTCCGCCCGCTGCGCGGGCTCCGCTCAGGATGACAGCCTTGAGGTCGCCGCATCCCCAATTCGGTGCGCCCATCTTCCCTTTTCCACACCCGCAGCGCTATTTTGCCGGGCTATGTTCGATGAGCTCTCCTCCAAGTTGACCGATACCCTGCGGCGCCTCAGCGGCCGCGGGGCACTCAGCGAGGAAGCCGTCCGGGAGGGGCTGCGGGAGATCCGCAGGGTCCTCCTCGAGGCCGACGTGTCGTTCGAGCTCACCGGCGAGTTCCTCGCGCGGGTGCAGGCGGCGGCCGTCGGGCAGGAGATCATCAAGTCGGTCCGGCCAGGGCAGATGCTGGTCAAGATCGTCTACGACGAGCTGGTCACGCTGCTCGGCGAGAAGCAGGCGCCGTTGGCCTTCGTGTCGGTGCCGCCGACGATCCTGCTGATGGTCGGGTTGCAGGGCAGCGGCAAGACGACGACGGCGGGCAAGCTCGCCAAGCGGCTCAAGGCGGAGCAGAAGGCGCCGTTCCTGATCGCGGCTGACGTCTATCGTCCCGCCGCCATCGATCAGCTGCGGACGCTGAGCGAGCAGGTGCAGGTCGGCTTCCATGGCGAGCCGGGCGTGACGGACGTGGTGGCGATCGTGAAGCGCGGCATCGAAGCGGCCTCCAAGGCGCGCGCCCGCTCCGTGATCGTGGACACCGCCGGCCGGTTGCAGCTCGACGAGACGCTGATGGACGAGCTGGTCCGGCTCAAGGCGGCGATCAAGCCGCACGAGATCCTGCTGGTGGCCGACGGCATGACCGGCCAGGACGCGGTCCGGATCGCGAAGGGGTTCCACGACGCCCTCGGCATCACCGGCGTCGTGCTGACCAAGATGGACGGCGACTCCCGCGGTGGCGCGGCGCTCTCGATCTACGGCGTGACCAAGGCGCCGATCAAGTTCGTCGGCACCGGCGAGCAGCTCGATGCGCTGGAGCCCTTCCATCCGGACCGGATGGCCGGACGGATTCTCCAGCAGGGCGACGTCCTGACGCTGGTCGAGAAGGCGCAGCAGAACGTTGACGAAGAAGACGCCAAGCGGCTGGCGCGGAAGGCGACGTCGAAGAAGGGACTCGACCTCGACGACTTCCTCACCGCCATGCGGCAGATGCAGAAGCTCGGTCCGTTGAAGAACGTGCTCGGCATGCTCCCCGGGGTGAACCCGGCCATGCTCAAGAACGCCAACGTGGACGAGAACCGGATTCGGCATGTCGAGGCGATCGTGCTCTCGATGACGAAGGCCGAGCGGAGTGACCCGGACGTGATGAACGGGTCGCGCAGGATGCGAGTCGCCCGCGGGTCGGGGCGAACCGTGCAGGAAGTGAATCAGTTGCTGAACCAGTTCAAGCAGATGCAGAAGTTCATGAAGGTCGCGGGCAAGCCGGGGGCGAAGATGCCTTTCGGTGGACGTTCGTTCCCCCCGCGCTGAACCGCTCCACAGGAGTTCGAGATGGCCGTTCGTATCCGCCTGCGCCGCGAAGGGCGCAAGAAGTTGCCGATGTACCGTATCGTGGTCGCCGACAAGGAAGCACCGCGCGACGGTCGCTTCATCGCGACCATCGGCTCGTATCGCCCGAAGGAAGAGGCGAATCTCTTCTCGGTGGACGTCGACAAGGCGCGCGAGTGGATCGCGAAGGGCGCCGTGCCGAGCGACACCGTGGCGGCGCTGTTCAAGAAGGCTGGCGTCTGACCTGATGACCGAACCGGCCGCGCCCCCGATCGTGGTAGGGCGGGTGCGCAAGCCGCATGGGTTGAAGGGCGAGCTGGCGATCTTCCCGCTGACCGATGACCCCGAAGGGGTCTTCGTCGCCGGGCAGGTGATGTCCCTGCTCGACCTCCGGGGCGACCCGGTCGGCGAGATCGCGATCGAGCAGGCCCGCGTCTATCACCGCGAGGTGTTGATGCGGATCGCCGGGCACCCCGATCGCGACGCGGTCGAGGGATACCGGGGTCTCTTCCTGGCGGTGCCGCGTGACATTCTCACGCCGCTCGCCGAGGGTGAGGTCTATCAGCAGGAGCTGGTGGGCTGGGCGGTGCGGGACCTGGCCGACGAGCCGCTCGGGATCGTCTCCGCGGTGTACGACATGCCGCAGGGATTGCTGATCGAAGTGCAGGGCCCGAAGCGGGAGTTTCTCCTCCCCTTCCGGAGCGAGACGGTGAAGGTGACGGACCGCGCGAACCGCCGCTTGGTGGTCGAGGTTCCGCCCGAACTGATGGGGTGATGGTGCTGACGGTCAACGTGGTGACGCTCTTTCCCGAGGCGATGGCGCCGTTCCTGGCGGCGAGCATTCCGGGCAGGGCACAGGCGGCGGGGCTGGTCGACTATCGACTGGTGCAGCTGCGCGACTTCACCCACGACAAGCACCACACCGTGGACGACGCTCCCTTTGGCGGGGGCGCGGGGATGGTGCTGAAGGCAGAGCCCTTCCTCGAGGCGGTGGAGTCGGTGGGGCCAACCGGTCCCGTGGTGGTGATGTCGGCCCGAGGCCGGAAGTTCACCCACGACGACGCCGTACGCTGGTCGCTCGGCAGTGCGCTGACGATCCTCTGCGGGCACTACAAGGACATCGACCAGCGGGTGGTCGATCTCCTCGGCGCCGAAGAGATCTCGCTCGGCGACTTCGTCCTCTCGGGGGGCGAGCCCGCGGCCCTCTGCGTGATCGATGCGGTGGTCCGGCTGCTGCCGGGGGCCATCGGCGACCACGAGTCGGCGAGCAGTGATTCGCACTACGACGGACTCCTGAGTCCGCCGAGCTACACGAGGCCCGCCGAGGTGCGCGGGCAGAAGATTCCCGAGGTGCTGCTCTCGGGCAACCATGCGGCGATTGCCACGTGGAAGCAGCAGGAAGCGGAACGCATCACGCAGGCGAGGCGCCCAGATCTCTGGGATGCCCACATGGCAACGGAGCGCCAGGACACCGGCGCGAAGTCCTGACAATACCACCGGCGCGACTCGCGCCAGGAGCACGACATGGGAATGGAAATTCTCGACCAGATTTCGCGCGAAGGGCTGCGCACCGACCTCCCGAAGTTCGACGCCGGTGACACCGTCAAGGTGATGGTCCGCGTCCGTGAAGGCGAGAAGGAGCGCCTCCAGGCGTTCGAGGGCGTCTGCATCGCCAAGAAGGGCGGCGGGATCAACGAGACCTTCACGGTCCGGAAGATCTCGGCCGGCGTCGGCGTCGAGCGCGTCTTCCCGCTCCACTCCCCGATGTTCGCGACGCTCGAGGTGGTCCGCCGTGGCCGCGTCCGCCGCGCCAAGCTGTACTACCTGCGCGCGCTGTCGGGCAAGGCGGCCCGGATCAAGGAAAAGCGGGATCGGTAGTCTTTCAGCCGCGGCCGTCAGGCCGCGGTTGGTCGTAAGTCATAAGTCGTAAGTCATAAGGGGCCCCGATGAAGAGTCGGGGCCTCTTTGCGTTTGGGGAGCGATTGACAGGGTGTCGGTGTGCTATATAATTAGCAGAGTGCTAATTTTTTACCACCTTTCCCCTGGTGCAGGAGGGCTCTCATGCGCGATTCCCCCGAGGTGACGATCCGGGCACTCACCCGCGTGGCCGTGGCATTCACCCTCATGCAGCAGCTGGGTGCCGTCGCCGCCATTGGACAGACGCCGGCCGCCACGACTCCAGCGCGGCTGTCCTTGGCGGAGGCACGCGAGGGCATCGTGGCGGCGACCAAGCGCTGGGACCAGGCTCGGCTGGCGCTCGACACGGCCGCGCTGAGCCGGGCGCTGCTCCCCGAGTTCTCTGCCGTGATGAGTCCGATGAATGCCGATTCGCGGCTCGCGCGGGCCGAGTTTCTCGCCGCAATCCTCACGCCGCCTGCCGGGCCGCGCCTCACCCGATTTGATTCCAGCATCCTGACCGTGATCCGTACCCCGACCGGCTTTGAGACGGTCGTGCAGGAGAAGCTCGAATTCACGGGTCAGAACTCTGCTGGCGCCGACACTCGGCAGTACGCCCTCTGGGTCACTCGGGATGGTTGGCGGCAGGTCGATGGCGAATGGCGGCTTGCCTCCAGCGTCGCGATCGGCATGCAGGGCTGGAATGCGCCGACGCGTCCACCGTTCGCCGACTGGTGACGTGCAACGGCCTCTCCCCACTGTCACTCGCGCCCCGGAGTCGCTGCATGTCCCGTTCTGCCTTGCCACAACTCAGTCGACGTGAACGCCAGATCATGGACGTCATTTTCGGGCTCGGCCGCGCGACGGCGCGCGAGGTGCACGAGGGGATCGCCGATGCACCGAGCTATTCCGCCGTTCGCGCGCTGTTGCGCGTGCTTGAAACGAAAGGCCACCTGACGCACGTCGAGGATGGCCCGCGGTATCTCTTCATTCCGACGATGTCACGGGCCAAGGCGCGCACCCTGGCGCTGAGGCAGTTGGTGGACACCTTCTGGGAAGGGAGTGCATCGCGAACGGTGGCCGCGCTGATCGATTCGCGCGACCACCCGATCTCGCAAGTCGAACTCGACGAACTGGCCGCGCTGATCGCCTCGGCGCGGGCCAAGGGGAGGTAGCATGTCGATGCTGGACTTTGGCCTCGGCGTGCTCAAGCTCACCACGCTGCTGCTCTTCGTCTCGGCCGTCGCGCACCTGTTGCGGCACCGCTCCGCCGCAGTGCGTCATCTCATCTGGATGACCGGGCTTGTCGGAGCGGTTGCCTTGCCGGTGCTGACCGCCGTGCTGCCCACGTGGGAGCTCGTGGTCGGCGTGCCGGCGCGTGCCGCGTCCGCGCCGTGGTCGGCAGGGTCATTCCTCGTCGGACCGGCCGGCACGGCCTCCTCGGTGTCCGGGGGCAGTCTGGTGATCATCTGGGGCATCGGTGCAGCGCTGATGTTGCTCTGGATGCTGGGCGGCGAATTCCGGCTTCGGGCGAGACTGCGCATCAGCACGCATCGGCTCTCGCCGGAATGGCGTGTCGCGATCGAAGCGGCGGGATCGCTGCCATCGGGTCCCTTCGCGGTCCGCTTCGTGGAGTGCGCGTGGCTCGACGCGCCGTGCACGTGGGGAGTGCTTCGCCCACTCATCCTGCTGCCGACGGATGCGGACCACTGGTCTCCAGCGCAGCGACGGTATGCAGTGCTGCACGAACTCGCGCACGTCGCCCGCGGCGATCTCGCGGCGAACCTGCTGGCGCGGCTCGCCTGCGTGGTGCACTGGTACCATCCGATGGTCTGGTCGATGGCGGGCGCGGCGCGGTTGGCGCGGGAGGAAGCCTGCGACAATGCGGTGCTCGGGCAGGACGTCGTGGCGTCCGACTATGCCGCCCTGCTCCTCTCCCTGGGCGTCGGTCGGGATTCCGTCACGGCAACGCTGGCCCCGGCCCTTGGGCTGGCACACCACTCGACGCTCGGGATCCGCCTCTGCGCCCTCCTGGACGAGACGCGTGATCGCTCGCTTCCACGTCGAGGGAAGATCGGCCTGACCGCCGCGCTCGGTTCAGTGATGCTGGCGGGCATCGCGATGGCGGCGCCAGCGCAGCAGCGAGCGGTCGGTCGGACGGTCGGCACGGGTCAGCAGGGTGGGATGGCACAGATCGCAGCGCGTGTTTGCGCGGACCGCCGGCCCGGGCGTGGGCCGCAGATCTTCAGCGTTGTGGTCCGCGACTCCACTCGGACGCCGAGCCAATACACGATGACCGTGAACTGCAGTCGGGCGCCGTCGAAATAGAGTCCGGGAGCTCGACCCGCCCCCTCATCACTCCCGGTGGATGCGTGTGGCTGCCCGGGTGAGCTCCTCCGCCCCCATCGCCTCGATCGGCAGCGCCAGCAACCGCGTGATCCGTGCGTCGAGCGCCTGGTACGTGTCCTCGAAGGCGCGCAGCGCGGCGCTTCGCTCGGTCTCGTCGGCGGGGTCGGGCAATCCCCAATGCACCTGCGCCGCCGCCCCCGGAAAGAAGGGACACGCCTCGGCGGCATTGTCGCAGACGGTGATTACCAGGTCGTAGGCCACACCCTCGACCTCGTCGAGCCGTTTCGGCACGCGGTCATTCCACTCGATCCCATGCGCCGCGAGCGTCTCCACCGCGTAGGGGTTCACGCGCGGTGCAGGGTGCGATCCGGCGCTCGCCGCAACCACGCGGCCGGCCCCGCGCGTGGCCAAGAGTGCCTCCGCGATCTGGCTGCGCGCGCTGTTGCCGGTGCAGAGGACGAGGATCTTGAATCGGGACACGGTCATGCGGTGATACCCTCGGCAGGGAAGTAGCGTCGACGCGCCCAGAGGGCCACGTACACCAGGCCGACCAGCGCGGGGACTTCGATCAGTGGCCCGACGACGGCGGCGAGGGCCTCGCCCGAGCCGATGCCGAAGGTGGCAACGGCGACGGCGATCGCCAGTTCGAAGTTATTGCCTGCCGCCGTGAAGGAGATCGCGGATGTCGTCTCGTAACTGAAGCCCATCTTCCACGACGCCCAGAACGCGAAGCCGAACATCACCGCAAAGTAGATCAGCATCGGCAGCGCGATCCGCACGACGTCGAACGGCGCCTCAATCAGGCGATTCCCCTGCATCGCGAACATCAGCACGATGGTGTAGAGCAGACCGAGCAGGGCGGTGGGGCCGATCCTCGGCAGGAACACCGACTCATACCAGACCGCGCCGCGGCGTGCCACCAGCGTCCTCCGCGTGAGGTAGCCGGCGACGAGCGGCACACCGAGGAAGACCAGGACGCTCATGGCGATCTGCGCCATCGACACGTCGAGCACCGCGGTATCGGCGCCGAACCATCCGGGCACCACCGTGAGGTAGAGCCAGCCGAGGACGGAGTAGGTGACGATCTGGAAGACCGAATTGAGCGCCACCAGCACGGCGGCCAGTTCGCCCGATCCGCACGCCAGTGAGTTCCAGATCAGCACCATGGCGATGCAGCGTGCCAACCCGATCAGCACGAGGCCGTTGCGGTAGTGGGGCAAGTCGGGGAGGAAGATCCAGGCCAGCGCGAGCATCAGCAACGGACCGACGACCCAGTTGAGCACGAGCGACGTGCCGATGAGCCGTCGGTCGCGGGTGTGCTGGCCGATGGTCTCGTAGCGGACCTTGGCGAGCACGGGGTACATCATCCAGAGCAACCCAAGCGCAATCGGCACCGAGACGCCCTGGATCTTGATGCGGTCGAGCACCACGCCGAGGTCGGGAAAGAGCCGCCCCAGCAACAGCCCGGCCGCCATCGCGGCGACGATCCAGACCGGGAGGAAGCGGTCCAGCGTCGAGAGACGCTTGAGGATCGGCGCATCGATGGCGTCGGCGGTGCTGGTCACGAACAGCAGCCCGGCGCGCAGCAGGCCGCAGCCTTCGGCTTCGTGGCGCGGACGAACCCTGCCATGAACTTCCCGTCGATCTCGGCGACGTTGGCCGCGTCGAGTCCCGCGCCGGTGAGGAAGGTCGCGGCGTCCTCGGCCAGGTAGATCCGCGTCGGCTCGATCGACGGCGCCTCGAAGCCGACCTCGGTGAGCAGGTTCAGGAATTCCTGCTCCTCGAGCGCGCCCGCCACGCAGCCGACCCAGAGCTCCATGCTGCGCCGCACCGCCGGCGGCACGTCGCCGCGCACGATCACGTCGCTGACCGCGAAGCGCCCGCCCGGCTTGAGGACGCGGAATGCCTCGGCCAGGACGGCGCGCTTGTCGCCCGAGAGGTTGATCACGCAGTTGGAGATGATCACGTCGACGGAGTTGTCGGGGAGCGGAATGTGCTCGATCTCGCCCTTGAGAAACTCGACGTTGGTCGCATTGGCTTCGGCGGCGTTCTTCCGGGCGAGGGCGAGCATGTCGTCGGTCATGTCGAGGCCGTACGCCTTGCCGGTGGGCCCCACGCGCCGCGCCGAGAGGAGGACGTCGATGCCGCCACCGGAGCCGAGGTCGAGGACCGTCTCGCCGGGGTGCAGTTCGGCCAGCGCGGTTGGGTTGCCGCAGCCGAGGGAGGCGAGGACGGCGGCGTCGGGGAGGACGTCGGTCTGACCGGTGAGGTAGAGGTTCGAGGTGATCGGGTCGACGGTGCCGTCGAAGGCGCTTGCGCCGCAGCAGGACGACGTCGGTCCGCAGCAGGAGGCCGGCTCGGCGACCTCGAGGACGCGGCGCGCGGCGGCGCCGTACTTCTCGCGGACGGTGTTGCGCAGTTCGGTGGCGTTCGGTTCCGGGGTCATGATCTATTCCTCACGTGGCAGTGTTGTGCACCAAGAAATCTTGATATGTTCAACCCGACAACAGACTTACTTGCAGCAGGCCCACCACTCCTTGCGGCGCGGCGAGGTCGGAGTGGCCAGCTCGACCAGGGCGGCCTGGACCATCTCGAGGGCATCGGGGGCCAGGGTGTAATAGACCCAGCGCCCCTCGCGCCGGTCGGTCACCATCCCGGCGTCCTTCAGGGTCTTCAGGTGGAACGAGAGCCGCGACTGCGCGGCGTCCAGCGTGCCGGTCAGTTCGCAGACGCAACGCTCGCCGCCACGCAGCGCCTCGAGGATGCCCAAGCGGGTCTCATCGGAGAGCGCGTGGAACATGCGGGCGAGGGCGGCTTGGGGGGCCAGAGTGGTCATGGGATTCAATGTATCAAGAGAAATTGATGTGTCAAGTGACCAGTGACCAGTGACCAGTGACCAGTGACCAGTGACCAGTGACCGGCCCCCTGGTTACGGGTCACAGGTTACAGGTCACCCACTGCGATCTCCCCTTAGCTTTGAGCTATGCCCATCACCGCCCCCCTCGATCACGAACATCTGGCCTGGGCCACCGACCACCTCCTCATCGGCGTCGACGAGGTAGGGCGGGGACCGCTGGCCGGGCCGGTCGTGGCGGGGGCGTGTTGCTTTGCGGTCGGCCACGCCGGGATCAGCGGCGTGCGCGACTCGAAGGCGGTGAAGAAGGCGGCGGAGCGGGAGTCCTTGGCGCTGAGTATTCGCAGGGAGGCGCAGGGGTGGGGATTGGGAGCGGCGAGTGTGGCTGAAATCGAGCGGCTCAATATCCGGGTGGCGACGGCGCTGGCGATGCGGCGTGCGCTGGCGCAGTGTCGACGGATGCTCGATGCGAATGCGCACGTGCTCGTGTTGGTCGATGGCATGCCGGTGCCCGAGCTCGGCACGCCGCACCGCGCGCTCGTGAAGGGCGATGCCAACTGCCACGCAATCGCCGCGGCCGCGCTGCTCGCGAAGGTCGCGCGCGACCGCCTGATGCGCTCACTGGGTGCGCGCCGCCCCGGCTATGGCTGGGAGAGCAACATGGGGTACGGCTCGGCCGGCCACATGAGCGCGCTCCGCACGCAGGGGATGACACCGCACCATCGGAAGTTGTTCTGCCGAGGGATCTTGGAGCAGGGGGAGATGTTCGGGTAGCGTCAGCTACGGTGGCGTCGCGATCGCGGTGAAGACCAGGTCGGTCAGAAAGGCGGTGGTGGATTCGTCGGCATCGCCGCGGGTAACCTCGGTCAGCGACGGCAGGTGCTCGGCGAAGTACTTCTGCATGTGCGAGCTCTCCACGACGGTGGACACCAGGGCCACCGGATACCGGTACGCCGGATTGACCTCGAGAATCAGGTCGGCCACCGTGCGGCAGAGCCGCTTGTAGCTCCGGAACATCCCCTCCCGATTGTCGGCGTCCACGTCCGCATGCAGATACGCCTTTGATGACTCCGCCACCACCACGCGGTACAGGGCCTCCTCGTCGATGCGCGGGGTGGAGTAGTCCTGACGGATCCGCTGGGTCAGCTCGCGCAGTGCGAGGCGGAGCCGCTCCTCGGGGCGATCGACGTTCGTCGTGGCGAGCTCCAGCCGGTACTCCATCCAGCTCCAGTACCAGGCCGTGAGATAGAGCAGCAGCCGGTGCTTGCTCTTGAAGTAGCGGTAGACCGAGGCCTCGGTCGTGCCAATGCGCTCGGCGAGCTTGCGGAAGGTGAACGCCTCGTAGCCGATCGCGTCGAGCATCAGGATGCCGTGCTCGACGATGCTCTCCCCCAGGTCGCTCGACATGGGGTCCTTCAGGTACAGCGTCTCGTCCAGCTGCAGCGCGATCCGCTGGCTCACGCCGCCCCGAGGAGCATGCGCGAGTCGTAGAACTCCACGGCGCCCGACTCGACGTCGTACATCCCGCCAACGAGGGCGATCTCGCTGTTGCGGACCATCTCGGCGAGCAACGGGCTGCGCTCCATGATCTGCTCCTTGACCAGCATCACGTTGAGCTCGGCCACCCGCTCCACGAAGGCGGCGTTGGCAGAGGTGCGATTGTCGAGCGTCTCCGTCTCCATCGCGATGGCGTCCTCGACCTTCTGCAGCAGGGTCGTGAGGTTGCCGAGTCGGACGCCGTCGCAGGCACCCTTGATCGCGCCGCAACGGCTGTGGCCGAGGACCACGACGGCCTTGGCGCCCGCGACCTTGCAGGCGAACTCCATGCTGCCGAGGATGTCGTCGTTGAGAATGTTCCCGGCGATCCGGCAGGAGAAAATGTCGCCGAGTCCCTGGTCGAAGATCAGCTCGGCCGAGGTGCGCGAGTCGATGCAGCTGAGCACGATCGCCATCGGGTGCTGGCCGTCACTCGTCTCGTTGACCTGCTGCAGCAGGTTGCGATTGGCCTTCAGGTTGTTGACGAAGCGCTCGTTGCCCTTGCGGAGGACATCGAGGGCCGTGAGCGGGGTCAGGGCGTCGCGCAGTTCGCGGGTCAGGGTACGCATGGGACTGTCCGGTCGAGAGGGGAGTGGGCCGGCGATGGCGGCATCGCGGTCCAGCGTGTAAAGCTCCGAGTAATGATAGTAATACTATTGTCCCTAGGGGCCGTCAAGCGCCCCGCTCTCCGCCCCTTCCAGCCGGGCGATCCTCGCCCTACCCTTCCGCGATGCCCACCCCCACTTCGATCGCCGACGAGGGGTCCCCAAGACGCCTGCTCCTGCTGCTGCCACTCTTCGTGGCCAGCGGCGCCGCCGCCCTGATCTACGAGATCGTCTGGTTCCAGCTCCTCGGTCTCGTGATCGGTGCCTCCGCCGTCTCGATCGCGGTGCTGCTGGCGACCTTCATGGGCGGGATGTGCATCGGGTCCCTCTTCCTGGCCCGGCGGGTCTCGTCGGCGCGGTCGCCGCTCAAGGTCTACGCGGCGCTCGAGGCCGGGATCGGAGTCTGCGGCGTCCTGGTGCTCTTGATCCTGCCGTATGCCGGCGGGCTCTATGCGGCGGTCGGCGGGTCGGGGCCCTTCGGCCTGCTGCTCCGCGCACTGCTCGCTGCGCTCTGCCTGCTGCCCCCCACGATCCTGATGGGCGCCACCCTGCCGGCGATTTCGCGCGAGGTGCGCGCCACGCCCGAAGGTATGAGCTACCTCGGCATCCTCTACGGTGGCAACACGCTCGGCGCGGTGGTCGGCTGCCTGGTCGCCGGCTTCGTGCTGCTGCGCAACTTCGACGTGGTGACGGCGACCGGCGTGGCCGTGTGCCTCAACCTGCTGATCGCCGCGGTGGCGTGGTTCATGGCGGGATCGCGCGCGGCAACGCCGGAGGTTGCCAGTGCACGCGCCACCGCCTCGCTCCCTGCCGGGAGCTGGCCGGTGTTGCTCACGCTCGGACTTTCGGGCCTCACGGCACTCGGCTCTGAAGTGGTCTGGACCCGCATCCTCTCGCTGCTGCTCGGCCCGACGACGTACACCTTCTCCTTGATTCTCGGTGGCTTCCTCGCCGGGCTCGGGCTCGGTTCATCGGCCGGCGCGTTCCTCGCACGCTTCATCGCCAATCCGCGCGCCGCGCTCGGCTGGTGCCAGTTCCTGCTGGTGCTTGCGCTCGGCTGGGCGGCGTGGTCGCTGACGGCGGCGCTGCCGTACTGGCCGATCAATCCGTCGCTCTCGTCGGCGCCGGCCTACACCTTCCAGATCGACATCATTCGGGCGCTCTGGGTGGTGCTCCCCGGCGCACTGCTCTGGGGCGCGTCGTTCCCGCTCGGCCTCGCTGCCCTCGCCTCGAAGGACGACGACCCGGCGCGCCTGGTCGGCGTGGCCTACGCCGCGAACACGCTGGGCGCCATCATCGGGTCACTGCTGACGTCGCTGGTGTTGATCGGAACCATCGGCACGCAGGACACGCAGCGGGTGTTGATCGGATTGGCCGCGCTTTCGGCGCTGCTGACACTGGCGCTCGTCGTCGGCGAGCAGGGACGACTCACGCTCGCACCGCGCGGCCTCCTCGCCGCTGGTGGTGCGGCAGCGCTGGGGCTCTGGGTGATCTCGACCGTCGGCGTGATTCCACCGCTGCTCGTGGGGTACGGCCGTTTCATGGCCTATCGGATGAATGCGCACGGCGACTTCATCTATGTCGGTGAAGGGACCAACTCGACGGTCGCGGTGTCGCAGCTCGAGAACGGCGTCCGCAACTATCACAACGCCGGCAAAGTGCAGGCGTCGAGCGAGCCGCAGGACATGCGGCTGCAGCGGATGCTCGGGCACTTCACCACGCTGCTCTCGCCGAAGCCGAGCGAGGTGCTGGTGATCGGTTTCGGGGCGGGGGTGACGGCGGGGGCAGTGAGCATCGACCCGATGGTGGAGCACGTCACGATCGCAGAGCTCGAGCCGCTGGTGCCGAAGGTGGCGGGGGAGTATTTCCGCGAATCGAATCACGGCGTGGCTCAGAATCCGAAGGTGACGGTTCACATCGATGATGGTCGCCACTTCCTGCTCACCAGCAACACGATGTACGACGCGATCACCGCCGACCCGTTCGATCCGTGGACGCGTGGTGCGGCGTCGCTCTCGACGCTCGAGTTCTACCAGTTGGCGCGGAAGCACCTCAAGCCCGGTGGCGTGATCACCGTCTGGCTGCCACTCTACGAGAACACGATTGCGTCGGTGCAGAGCGAGATCGCGACCTTCCTCGAGGCGTTTCCGAACGGCGTCGTGTGGGGCAACACCAACATGGGGCAGGGCTACGACCTGGTCCTCTCCGGGACGGTGGGCGATGCGCCGATCGATGTCGAGGCGCTGGCGGCTCGGCTCGGTCGGCCAGAGTACGCCGCGGTGACCCAATCGCTCACCGAGATCGGCTTCCCCACGCTGGAGTCGTTCCTGGGGACCTTCGCCGGTCGAGGACCGGAGTTGAGGCCCTGGGTGGCGGGCGCGGACCTGAACCGGGACCGAAACCTGCGGCTGCAGTATCTGGCCGGGCTCGGGCTCAACAGTTACGACCAGAATCTCATTTACCAGGCGATCCTCGGGTATCGTCGGTGGCCGGAGGGCTTCTTTACCGGCAACCCGGTCCAATTGGCGGCCATCATGGCCCAGTTGACCGGGGTTTCTCCGTGACCCGCCCCTCCCGGGGGCCACAAGGCCCCGCTATTCTCCCGCGATGCTGACACTTCTCCTTGCCCTCGCCGTGACCGCGCCGGCCGACACGATTCCGGCGCTCTGGACCCCGCACCGGGTCTATGATGCGAAGCACAAGCGTTACGCCGACCTCGAGCAGATGGCTGCGGAGGCCGCGTCGAGCGACGTGATCTTCTTCGGCGAGCAGCACGACGACGGCAACGCGCACCGCCTGGAGCGGAGCCTGCTGGAAGCGGTCTCGCGCCGCCGCAGCGACGTCATCGTCTCGCTCGAGATGTTCGAGCGCGACGTGCAGGGGCTGCTCGACGACTACCTCGCCGGCAAGATCGACGAGCCGACCTTCCTGAAGACGGCGCGTCCATGGCCGAACTACAACGCCGACTATCGTCCGCTGGTGGAGTTTGCCAAGGCGAAGGGGTGGCGCGTGATCGCGGCGAATGTGCCGCGCCCCATCGCGAGTGCCGTCTCGAAGCAGGGCCTCGCGGCTGCCATCGGCGCGCTGCCCGACTCGAGCCGTCGCTGGGCCGCCGCCGACTTCGGCTGCCCCAAGGACGACTACTTCGAGCGCTTCGGCCAGTCGATGGGCGGCCATGGTCCGAGCACGCCGGAGGGGATGATGCGCTTCTACGAGGCGCAGTGCGTCAAGGACGAGACGATGGCGGAGTCGATCGTCCGCGCGCGCTCGGCCGGCGGCTCGCCGCTGGTGATCCACATGAACGGTGCCTTCCACTCCGACTATCGCGATGGCACCGCCGAGCGCGTGGCGCGTCGCGGCGTGAAGAAGATCACGGTCCTCTCGGCAATCCCGGTGCCGAATCTCGACACCATCGAGCCGAAGGCCGAGCGGAAGAAGGGCGAGTGGCTGTTCTTCACGCTGCGAGTGCCGAAGGAGCCGGCGGCGGCCGCGCCGGCCGCGCCGACGGCGAAGTAGGGTCGCCTGCCGCACCACCAAGGATGACGCGATGCCCTGCGACCCCGTGCCGCAGGGTTTTGCGTTTGGCAGTGTCGCGATGACCCTGGGGCGGCCCTATCTTTCCCGGGTTGGGGGGGTGTAGCTCAGCTGGTAGAGCATCCGGCTTTTAACCGGCAGGTCGTGGGTTCGAAACCCACCGCCCCCACTTTGGGATCTTCCCGTCCGCCACGTTTCGATGCTGGAGTGACCAGTAACCAGTAACCAGTGACCAGGAGGTCACAAGTCGGTGCGGTTCCCTGGTCACGGGTCACTGGTCACACTTCGCTGTTCGCTGTTCGCTGTTTTCCTCCAACCAGGCGACACCCCTCGATGGCCACCACGATCTGGATCGATGGACAGTACTACGATCGCGACACCGCCAAGGTCTCGGTCTTCGACCACGGCCTTCTCTACGGCGACGGTGTCTTCGAGGGGATCCGCGCCTATGATGGGAAGATCTTCCGCCTGCGTGAACATCTTGAGCGGCTCTACGATTCGGCCAAGTCCATTGCGCTGACGATCCCGATGACGATCGACGAGATGACCGCGATGACCGAGGAGGCATTGCGGCGCTCGGAAATCGGCAATGCCTACCTGCGTCACATCGTGACCCGTGGTGTCGGCGACCTCGGCCTCGATCCGCGCAACTGCCCGAAGCCGACGGTGGTGCTGATCGTTGACACGATCAAGCTCTTCAAGTCGGACGTGGTGTCGCGCGGCCTCACGGTGGTCACCGCCGGGACGCCGATTCCCAATCGCGAGGCGCTCTCGCCGCGCGTCAAGTCGCTCAACTATCTCGCGCACATTATGGCGAAGCTCGAGGGGATCAACGCCGGCGCCGATGAAGTGATCATGCTCGAGGCGGGCGGCACCGTCGCCGAAGGGTCGGGGCAGAATCTCTTCATCATCAAGAAGGGTGTGCTCAAGACGACGCCAGCCTGGGCCGGCATCCTGCAGGGCGTGACGCGCGACGCGGTGCTCGAGTTGGCCCACGCGATGGCGATGCCGGTGCAGGAGACGATGCTCAATCGGTACGACATCTACACCGCCGATGAGGCCTTCTTCACCGGAACCGCGAGTGAACTGGTCGCGATTCGCACGGTCGACAACCGCCAGATTGGCACGACCTGGCCGGGCACCGACACCAAGCGGTTGCAGGAGGCGTTTGCGGCGCTCGTGCGGGCCTAGAGTCCCGCACTGCAACGCAACCTTGGCCCTCGGTCGCGCGTCCTATTACAGATGGGGTCGCGCGACCGATGCTTTATGGTTGTCGAGGGGCGCGCCCCGCCGTACCTTTGCTGGATTGCCCCCTCGTCGGAGGATTCCCGATGCGCCATGCCCTGCTCGTTGCTGTTGCGCTGACCGGCACCGGATGTGCCCGTGCTGCCGTCGAGTCGCGTCCCGCGAGCAGTCCGGCCATCACCCCCGAGCAAACGCCGGTCGTTGCGCCCGCACCGGTTCCGGCCACGCCGGTCACGACGCCGGCCACGATCGCCCGACGCGACCTCAAGGTGGCGCGTGATTCCGCCGCCGATGCCGCCGCACTCGATTCCCTGCAGGTGGCAGTCCCCGACTCCCTCCCCGAACTGAATCTCGACACGCCGACCTTCGACTTGAACGTCGCGGCGTACGCCGAGCATCCGCGGGTGCAGTACTACGTCGACTACTTCAGTCGCCGTGGCCGCGAGCGCTTCCAGATCTGGCTCGATCGGATGCCGCGCTTCGAGACGCTGGCGCGCGATCGCCTGAGCGAGCGTGGCTTGCCTGGCGACCTCGTCTACCTCGCACTGATCGAATCGGGTTTCTCCTCCTCGGCCGTGAGCCGGGCCAAGGCTGTCGGGATGTGGCAGTTCATGCCGGCGACCGGCAAGGGCTATGGCCTCCGGATCGATGGCTGGGTGGATGAACGCCGGGACCCGATCAAGGCGACCGACGCCGCGGCGCGCCACCTGCGCGATCTCACCGAGCGCTTCGGGTCGTATTACCTCGCCGCCGCCGCGTACAACGCCGGCGCGGGCAAGGTGGGCCGCTCGCTGGACCGGATGGGTGCCACGATGGGGCAGGGGGACGAGCCGCTCGACCTGAGCAGCGACGATGCCTTCTTCTCGCTCGCCGACACGCGGCTGATCGTGCAGGAGACCCGCGACTATGTGCCGAAGCTGATCGCGGCGGCGCTGATCGCGAAGTCGCCGACGCGCTACGGCTTCGAGGCGCCCGATCCGATCGAGCCGTTCCCGCTCGATTCCGTGATCCTCAGCGGCGGCACCGGGCTCGACCTGATCGCCCGTCTCGCCGATGTCTCGCTCGAGTCGATGCGCGAGCTGAACCCGCACCTCCTCCGCTTGGTGACGCCGCCGGGCGAGTCGTATGCCGTGCGCGTGCCGGCGGGTTCCGCCGAGATCGTGCGGGCGCGATACGCCGACGTGCCGGTCGCCGAGCGCTCAGCGGTGACGATGCACAAGGTGAAGGCGGGGGAGACGGTCGCCACCGTCGCCAAGAAGTATGGCGTCACGGCGGAGCTGGTCCGCTCGGCGAATCGCCTCTCGACACGGTCACGGGTCAAGAGCGGCGCGACGCTCTTCATTCCCGTCTCGCGGACGCTGCCAGCCTCGGTCTTCCGCGCGCCGGAGCCGATCGTCACTGCAGCGGGTACCACGCGGACGCACATCGTCCGGAAGGGTGAGACGTTGAGCGGCATCGCGAAGCGCTACGGCGTTTCGGTGGCGTCGTTGCGCTCGACCAACCGGCTCTCGACGAAGTCGATGGTGCGGAGCGGGCAGAAGCTGCTGGTGCGGCGGAGTGGCGGGACCTCGTCGTCGGCCGCACGCCGGACCACGACGACGGCTCCGCGGTCCACGGTCGCTGCCACACGGTCCACGACTCGCACGCATGTCGTCAAGTCGGGTGAGACGATCGGTGGCATCGCGAGCCGCTACGGCGTCGGACAGTCGGCGTTGCTGCGGGCCAACGGCCTGAGCCAGCGCAGCACGATCAAGGTGGGGCAGAAGATCCGCCTCCCGTAGCAGCTGCCAGGGCAACGCAGAACGGGCCGGACTCTCGCGAGTCCGGCCCGTTCTGATTGGCGGTGCCGCCGTGGATCAGGACTTCTTCTTGACCCGCGCCAACACGGCGTTCGAGTACTTGCCGACGATCTCCTCGCCCATCTCCTGCTGGGCGGCGACGAGCGTCGGGCCCTTGTTGTACGCTTCGAGGGCGAGCGGGACGTCGTTGTCGAACCGCTTCATCAAATCCTTCAGGTAGCGGAAGCCGATCCGCAGGTTGGTGTCGCGGTTCATCAGGTCGCTGTGGTCGAGCTTCGGATCGTAGGCCCGCGCGGTCCGCAACTGCAGCTGCGTGAGGCCGACGGCGGCCTGACCGCTCTGGGCGGTCGTCTTGAACTCGCTCTCCAGACGCACCAACTCGAAGCCGACGCCGGGCTGGATGCCCTCGGCGACGGCGTTGTCATAGATCGCCGCGGAGAGATCCGCGGGAATTCCATAGCGGCCCGAGAACTCGAGCACCTGGTGGGCGCGTTCAAGTTCCTTGCGCGTTGCCTTCAGCTGGCCCTGCAGGGTCATCATCGTGGACGCACTGTCCGACGCAGTGTCTTCCGCCACGAGTGGTGTCACCAGCGTGTCACGCCCTGCAATGGCATTCGATGCCGCACCCAATCCCAGCAGGGCGAGGGCACCGACGCCAAGGACGGTTGTCTGCGCTACGAGTCGCTTGATCATGTGTGCATTCCTCCTTTCAGGTCCATCGAGTCGGGAGCGTGCCAGTCACCGCGCGCACCCCCGGCCTTCTCCAACAACCGGATCTGTTCGATCCGGGCCCCACGGTCGGCCGCCTTGATCATGTCATACACGGTCAGGGCAGCGACACTCACGGCCACGAGGGCCTCCATCTCGATCCCGGTGCGGGCGGTGGCCGTCGCCGTGGCGACAATCCGCACGCCGGGCCACTCGGGCACCAGCTCGGTGCTCACGGTCACCCGGTCCAGCGGCACCGGATGGCAGAGCGGAATCAGCGCCGCCGTCTGCTTGGCACCCATCACGCCGGCCACTTCGGCCACCGTGAGGACATCGCCCTTGGTGGCCGTGGCATCGCGCACCAGCGCGAAGGCCGCCGCGCTCATCAGGACATTCCCTTCGGCGACGGCGATGCGGCGGGTGATCGCCTTCTCGCCCACGTCCACCATCCGGGCCCGTCCCTGCGCATCCAGGTGCGTCAGGCTCATGCCGCCTCCAGCATCGCGAGCTCGTCGGCCAGCACGGCCAGCAGGAGCTGCGGATTCACGTTGCCCTGCGCCTGCTCCCGGGCTGCCATTACCCGCTCCACGCCGGCGAGCTTCGCGGTCGGGTCGCTCATCGCCGCTCGGCCCGGCCCGGTCAGGGCGCTGCGGGCCTGTGCAGCGAGCGTCTCGGCCAGCGCATCGAGCAGGGCGGTGAAGTCACCGCGCGCCTGCCAGGGCGCCTGTCGCAACGCGCGTTCGGTGGCCCATTCCGGACCCTTGGCCACGAGGTCGAGGAACTCCTGCGCCGCCCTGAGGGCCTTGGCGCGGGAGTCGTCGCCCGTCATCAGCGCCAGCCCGATCGAGCCGCGAGCCGCCATCACTACCTCAGTGGTCGCCAGGTCCGGCTTCTGTTCGGCCAGGAACGAGCGGACCTCCGCATCATCGAGCCGACCGAGTCGAAGCGGCACCGCTCGCGACCGAATCGTCGGGAGGACCAAGCCGGGCTCGGCGGTCGTCAGGACGAAGAGGGTCCGGGCCGGCGGTTCCTCGAGCAGCTTCAGCAGCGCGTTGGCTGCCTCGGGACTCGACTCCTGCGGAACCAGCCGTTCGGCGCGTCCGATGATGAAGACTCGCCAGCCACCCTCGGCGGCCGTGAGGCTCGCCCGACGCTGAACCAATCGTGCCGACGCAATCCCGTGCGAGGCCATGCCATCGGGGGCGCCCCAGAGCGGCTGCGTGCGCCGCTCCGCGATCACCGCGCCGAGCATCTCGGCGGTCTCGTCGATCTGCTTCTCCTGCTCGCCGGCCTTGGGCCGCGGGGTCGGTACGAACCAATGGACGTCCGGGTGCGCCAGCCCCAACACGCGGAGGCAGCCGCTGCACTGGCCGCACGGCTCGCCGGCCGGGGCGCTGCACATCAACCGCTGGGCGACCCACAACGCGAAACGCTGCTTGCCGACACCCTGCGGCCCCGTCAGGAGGACCACCTGGGGGAGGGCATCGGACGCGATGGCCCGGAGGACATCGAGTCGAGCGGTGTTGTGACCGGCCAGCGGGGTCAAAGACATGGTGCGGAAGGTAGTCAGCGGACGGCAAAACGGTAGTGCTAAAAATGGCGTAACAGTATTTTCCACAACGACTTACGCCGTTGGGTGGAGGCCACAAATCGGCCACTTCGGCGCACCTGACCGCTCAGGTGCAAGAGTGAGTGCTCGCATTTGAATTGCAAGTGTGAGTGTTCGCTCATTTCGACTTCTAAGTTGTTTGAGGGCAACGATTCTCGAGGGGTGGCCGGAAATAGGGCCAGATCGGCGGGTTGACTGCCGGAACGGCGGAAGAAGCAGGATGATGGATGATGGATGGTGGATGATGGATGGTGGATGGTGGCAGGGGCCCTGGGGGGATTGTCATCCTGAGCGGAGCGGCGGCGAAGCCGACGCGTAGTCGAAGGACCTCAGACGGTGCCGAGGATCCCCCTCGCCCCAATCCATCGTCCATCATCCATCATCCATCATCCCGCGTTCTTTCTCTTGCCGCTTTCCCCGCCATTCGCTACTTTGCCGTCCCGTCGAAGCACCATCTTGGCGGTCACAGTCCCGAGTAGCTCAGTTGGTAGAGCAGCTGACTGTTAATCAGCGGGTCGGGGGTTCAAGTCCCTCCTCGGGAGCTCCAGACGGGCCCACTTCGGTGGGTCCGTCTTTTTCCGTTTCGAGAAGCGAGAAGCGAGGGGCGAGGAGCGAGGGCTGAGGTTTGGCGGGTCCGGCACTGGGGGGCCGGGCGAGCGGGTTCCGTTCTCGTCGAGCCCTCTCCTCCGCCGGATGTGCCGATTGCGGCGCCCTGTAGGGGCGCGGCCTGCCGCGCCCGAAAGGGCGCCGCGGCGAAGACGATCGGAACACGCGAGACCGGAGCTCCCAGGTCGGGCCCGCGGGGCAGCAATCCCAACGACGTCGCACGCCGGCTGCGCCGGCGCCGCGCATTGACATGCGCGGCTGGGGGCATCCTCGCGGGCCCCGCCGCCCATCGGGGCCCCCACCTCTCGACACCCGCCCCCTCCTCCGATACTCTCCACACCATGACCCTCCGACCAGCATCCCGCCTCGCGCCCTTTCTGGCCGCGACGCTCGTCCTCCTCGGCGCCTGCCGCGGCACCTTCGAGCCCGATGTCACGGGCCCGATCACCCCGCCGCCACCGCCCGCCGTCGTGCCCAACATCCCGTTCCGGGTCGGCGCGTTCGGGCCGGACTTCGCCACCGGCGTGGTCGTCGACGGCTTCAACAGCGCGATCGTCGTCGGCTACTTCCAGGGGTCCGTCGACTTCGATCCATCGAGCAGCGCCGTCGTGCGGAACGCGATCGGGCCCGCTGATGGCGCGGTCGCGAAGTACCGCGACGACGGTTCGCTGGCGTGGGCCGCCAATTTCGGCGGCACCGGCGCCGACCTGCCCTCAGACATCGGCCTCACGGCCGATGGTGGCGTCGTCGTGACGGGCACGATCACCAGTGGCACGCTGTGCAGCGGCCGCCCTGTCACCATGGTCGGCGCGCGCGACGCATTCCTGATGAAGCTCTCCGCCACGGGGACCTGCATCTGGGCCATCGCGATCGGCGGGGCGAGCGATGTCGATGAGGGCCGTGACGTCTTCGTCGAGCCCAACGGCGACATCCTCGTCACCGGCGCATTCGCCGGTACGGTCGACTTCGACCAGAGTGCGGGCGCGGCGTTGCTCACCTCGCGCGGCGGCACGGATGCCTACGTCGCGCGCTACTCGAGTGACGGCCTCTTCAAGCAGGTGGCGCAGTTCGGCGGCCTCGACAACGACGCGGGCTCAGCGCTGACCCGCACCGCCACCGGAGACGTGATCGTCGGCGGCGAGTTCACCGGCACCGCGACCTTCGGCAACGGCGGCTCGCCACTGCTGCTGATCTCGGCCGGCGAAAGCGATTTCTTCCTGGCCCAGCTCGCGCCCTCGCTCGGCGTGCAGTGGGCGGTGCGCGGCGGCGGCAGTGGCGCGGAATACCTCTCGCACAACAGCCTTTTGATTGAACCGGGCGGCACCTTGGTGGTCGCGGGGATGTTCTCCGGCACCGCCGATCTCGATGGCGGCGCCGGCAGCGCACTCTTCGTCTCGCAAGGCGGCACCGACGTTTTCCTGGCGCGCTTCGGCGTGGCGGGGCAGTACGTCGGCTCCGGCCGACGCTTCGGCGGAGCAGGGAGCGACGGCGTGCAGGGACTGCTGGTCGACGCGGAGAACAACTTCTACCTCTCCGGCTGGTTCTCGGAGAGCGTCGATTTCGATCCGGGCGCCGGCGTCACCCTCAAGACCGCCCTCGGGACCAGTGGGGCCGCCGATGCCTATCTCCTTGCGGTCACTCCGGCAGGGGACCTCCGGTGGGTCAATACCCTCGGCGCCGCGGTCGGTGGTGACGCCAACGTCTCGGTCGGCTCGGGAATGGGGCTGACCAGCGACGGTGCCCTCTGGGCCGTGGGCCGCTTCTTCGGCCGCGCCGACCTCGACCCGGGGACCGAGACGGTCCTCGCCCAGAGCCTGGGTGACGCCGAGCAGTTCGTCGTTCGGGTCGAGCGGGCCACCGGCGCCCTCCGCCGGGACTGAGGCCGGTCGGGCCCCTCCCGGGCACCCTGTCCGGGGGGACCCCTTCCCTAAAGCCCACTCCACCCCCATTTTAGGGGGCTGATTACGGATCCAGCCACGGTGGGGCGGCGCCCCGCCCGTCGGTTGGGTGTTGTCGGGAGGCTCCCGGCAGCAGCACCAGAACGGTACGCGGGGCGCCCCGCAGGAGTCAGAGGGACCATGGCGAAGACCAGCTGGATCGAGCGCAACGAGAAGCGGAAGACGCTCACCGCACGGCACCGCGAGCAGCGGACCAAGCTCAAGGCCGTCATCCGGTCGTTGACCGCGAACGAGGCCGAGAAGGACGCCGCGATGCGCAAGTTGCAGGCGCTGCCGCGCAACTCGTCGCCGGTCCGCATCAAGAACCGGTGCCAGGTGTCGGGCCGTGCGCACGCCTTCGTGCGTCGCTTCGGGCTGTCGCGCATTGCATTCCGTGAGATGGCGCTCGAGGGGAAGATCCCCGGCGTCCGCAAGGCCTCCTGGTAAGGCCGAGGAGACGACACCATGGCGAAGAAGGGACGTGTGCAGGTCAAGCTCCGCAGCAGCGAGAGCGCCTACATGTACGTGACGACCAAGAACCCGAAGAAGCACCCTGAGCGCATGGAGCTGCGGAAGTACGATCCGATGCTCAAGCGCCACGCGAACTTCAAGGAAGAGAAGTAGTCGTCGCTGCACTGTGGATGTGAAGCAACTGGACGGGCCGCCGAGTTGATGTAGACTTCGGCGGCCCGTCGTGCGTTCGGGCTGGTCCCCCCAATCCCCATCCGAGGTTCCCCGCGATGCGCTCCTCCCTTGTCGGCCGGCTGCTGCCCGTCCTCGCCCTGACCGCAGCCACCCCGCTGACCGCCCAGATCAGCTCGCCGGGGGGCCCCGTGCCGGTCGAGCTGCTCCAGAAGCGCCGCGCCGCCTTCCTGGCGACGATGCCGAAGGGGGTCGCGGTCATCGAGTCGAGCAAGATCAAGAGCATCGATCGGGGGGAGTACCCGCAGGACGCCGACTATCGCGAGAACGCCAACTTCTTCTACTTCACCGGCGTCGAGAGCCCCGGCGGTCGGCTCGTCTTCATCCAGCCCGACTCGGGGAGCGCGCAGGGAAGCATGACGCTCTACCTCCCCGCGCCGCCGGCGGTGCGCGATGCGTGGAGCGCCGCGCGCGTGTATGCCGACACGATGGCGATGCGTGTCACCGGCCTCCCGATGGCTTCGATCAAGCCGCTGCCGACCCCGGTGCGCGCGCCCCGTGCCGCGGGCGCCCCGATCCCGACCACGCCGCCCGATGCCTTTGCCCCGACGGTCGACTCGCTCCTCGGCGCGACCGGCCTGACGCGCATCAATGAACGGCGCACCCTCGCGCCGCTGCGCTGGGTCAAGGATGCGGACGAGATCCGCCGGCTGCGGCTCGCGTCCTCAATCACCGCCGAGGCGCACAGCGCGGCGATGCAGCAGAGCCGCCCCGGGATGTGGGAGTACGAGATCGAGGGGATCGTCGAATACACCTTCCGTCGGCGTGGCGCCGAGCGCGTCGGCTATCCGAGCATCGTCGGCTCGGGGCCGAACAGCACCATCCTGCACTACGACATTTCGCGTCGGCAGAGCAAGCCGGGCGAAGTGGTCCTGATCGATGCCGCCGCCGAGTTCGGCTACTACAGCACCGACCTGACGCGCACCTTCCCGATCGACGGGAAGTTCACGCCGCGGCAGAAGGCGGTGTACGAACTGGTCCTCGGCGCGCAGCAGGCAGCGCTCGACTCGGTGAAGCCGGGAATGACGCTGGCGCGGCTGGAGCAGATCGCGCGCGGCTGGATGAAGGAGCATTCGGGGACGGTCTGTGACCCGACCCTTACCTGCGAGAACCGCAAGTTCTTCAACCACGGGATGTCGCATCCGGTCGGGCTTGATGTGCACGACCTCAATCCGCAGTTCGCCGCGTTGCAGCCGGGCGTCACGTTCACGATCGAGCCCGGGATCTATCTCCCCGAGGAGTCGCTCGGCGTGCGGATCGAGGACGTCGTCCTGGTGACCGACAGCGGCTACGAGATCCTCACCAAGGGCGCCCCACGCACCGTCGCCGACATCGAGAAGCTGATGGCGCAGGGCCGCCGGGGTGTGGCCGCGCCGGCACCTGCTCGGAAGCCCTGATGCAACCGGAGGAATTCCGCCGGCACGGCCACGCGATCGTCGACTGGCTGGCGGATTACCTCCGCGACATCGAGCAGCAGCGCATCGTCCCCGACGTCACGCCGGGGGCGTTGCGCCGCGCGTTGCCGACCGCCGCCCCCGAAGACGGCGAGCCGTTCGACCAGATCCTCGAGGACTTCCGCACGCAGATCGTCCCGGGGATGACCCACTGGGGCCACCCGGGATGGTTCGCCTTCTTCCCGTCCAACGCCTCGCCGCCATCGATCCTCGGCGAGTTCCTCACCGCCGGCCTCGCGGCGCAGTGCATGAGCTGGGTCACCTCGCCCGCCGCGACCGAACTCGAACAGGTGGTGATGGCGTGGTACCGGCAGCTGCTCGGCTTGCCCGACGGCTTCACCGGCGTGATCCAGGATACGGCGTCGGCGTCGACGCTGGTGGCGTTCCTCACGGCCCGCCAGCGTGCAGCGGCCGACCTCTCGCGCTGCACCGCGTACTGGTCGAGCGAGGCCCACTCGTCGGTGGCGAAGGCGGCGCGCCTCACCGGACTCGCGGAGTCGCAGTGCCGGATGGTGCCGGTCGACGCCGACTTCGCGATGCGCGCCGATGCACTCGAGGCGATGATGGCGGATGATGTGGCCGCCGGGTTGGTCCCACTGATTGTCACGGCCACGATGGGGACGACCTCGTCGACCGCCTGCGATCCGCTCCGCGCCATCGGCGAGGTGGCCCAGCGGCACGGCGCCTGGTATCACATCGACGCGGCGTATGGTGGGTCGGCGGCCATCGTCCCCGAGTTCCGTCCGTTGCTCGATGGTGTCGAGCTCGCCGACTCGATGGTCACCAACCCGCACAAGTGGCTGATGACCAACTTCGACTGCAGCGCCTATTTCGTGCGCGACGTCGACGGCCTGCTGGAGACCTTCGCGACGGCACCGGCCTACCTGCGCACGCGACACGATGCCGACGTGGTCAACTACCGCGACTGGGGCATTCCGCTCGGCCGTCGTTTCCGGGCGCTCAAGCTCTGGTTCGTGCTGCGCAGCTACGGCGCCGAGGCGCTGCGGGCGATGATCCGGACGCACATCGCCTTGGGCCATGACCTCGCCGCGTGGGTCGATGCCACGCCGGACTGGGAACGCCTCGCCCCGGCTCCGCTTGGCCTCGTCGTGGTGCGGCATGTCCCGCGGGCACTGGCCGGCGACGAGGCGGCGCTCACCGCCCACAACGCGCAGATCGTCGCGCGCGTCAACGCCATCGGCACGGTGCAGGTGACGCAGACGACGCTCGGCGGACAGTATGCGATCCGCGTGGCCATCGGCGCGTTCCGGACCGAGGAAAGGCATGTGAGAGAGGTGTGGCGGGTGATGCAGGAAGCAGGGATGATGGATGGTCGATGATCGATGATCGATGATCGATGATCGAGTGCACCTCACATTACGGGAGTACCCATGCGTCGCCGAAGCTTCCTCTACCTCCTCACGCTGATCGGCAACACCGCGCTCTCCGCGCAGGTCGCTCGTCCGGCGACCTCCTGGAACCCGGCGCTGATGCAGCGCGCCGACATCAAGGCGGCGATGGCGCAGCTGGACCGCGGCTTTCCGGCGCAGGTGGAGGAGTGGATCGCGCTGACACAGATGCCGGCGCTGTCGCGTCACGAGGAAGTGCGCGGCGCGTATGTCCGCAAGGTGATGACAGCGGAGGGACTGGAGGTTCGCACGGATTCGATCGGCAACGTGACCGGCGTCCGTCGGGGGCGCGGCGGCGGCCCCACGGTGGTGATCGCGGTGCACATGGATGTGGTGCACGATCCGACAGTGGTCGGCACCGTGCGCCGGATGGGTGACACGCTGTTTGCCCCCGGTGTCTTCGACAACACCGCTGGTGTCGCGAACATGCTGGCCATGATCCGTGCAATGAACGCGGCGAAGGTCGTGACCCGCGGCGACCTCATCTTCGTGGCGACCGTGCAGGAAGAGATCGGCCTGAAGGGGATGGAATACTGGCTCCAGCACAACCCGCGGCCCGACCTGCTGATCGCCATCGACGGTGGCCTCGGCCCGGTGAACTATGGCGCACTCGGCATCTACTGGACCCGCTATGTCTACACCTCGCCCGGCTCGCACACGCTCTTCTCGCGCGGGCGCCCGACGCCGGTGAAGGCGATGGCCGCCGCGATTCGCGACCTGTACGCCCTCGAGTTCGGGCCGCTCCCCGATGGTGCCGTCATCAACGTCGGCCAGGTGCATGGCGGCGTGATCTACAACGGGATTCCGCAGGAGATGGCGTTCACGGTCGACCTCCGCTCGCCCGATCCAGTGCTCCTCGATTCCCTCGACCGGCGGATCGAGCGGATCGCCCGGGAAGCGGCCACGAAGGAAGGGGTCGGATTCCGGGTGGAGGCCGAGGTGCGGAACGGGGCAGGGGGGACCGCGGCGATGCTCGCGGGCGCCCGCGCGCATCCACTGGTGCAGACCGCGATCGACGTCCACCATGCCTTGGGCATCACGATGGCGATGCCGGGAGCCGAGGAGGCGATCCCGACGGGCAGCACCGATGCCAACATGGGCGTGGTCCGGAAGATCCCAAGCATCTCGATCGGGCGGGCCGCTGGCACCGGGCAACACACGCTGGCGGAATCGGCGCAGTGGCCGAGCGCCTTGCCGGCGACGAAGATGGCGATGCTGCTGGTGGTGACGATGGCCGACGTGGCGCGCGCCGTGCCCTGAGCTCAGCTCTCGACGAGGACGTCCTTCAGATAGCGCCCCGTGATGCTCCCCTTGGTCTCTGCGACCTCTTCGGGCGTGCCCATCGCGACGACGCGGCCGCCAGCGGGTCCGGCCTCGGGGCCGAGATCGATGACCCAGTCGGCGCGCTTGATCACATCGAGGTGGTGTTCGATGACCACCACGGTGTGGCCGGCGTCGACCAGCTTGTCGAGCACGGCGATCAACACGCGCACGTCCTCCAGATGGAGGCCGGTGGTCGGTTCGTCGAGGAGATAGAGCTTCCGACCGCCGCGCTTCTGCGCGGCGAGCAGCTCGCGCGCGATCTTGAGTCGCTGCGCCTCGCCGCCGGAGAGGGTCGTGGCGGGCTGCCCGAGGCGGAGGTAGCCCAGGCCGACCTGCTGCAGCTGCCAGAGCGCCGCGCCGAGCTTGGGCTGATGGCGGAAGCGCAGCATCGCCTCGTCGACCGACCAGTCAAGGACATCCCGCACCGACATCCCCTGGATCTTGACCTCGAGCACCTCGCGCTTGAAGCGCGCCCCGTTGCAGACCTCGCACGGCACGAAGACATCGGCGAGGAAGACCATCTCGACCTGCACCTGCCCGGCGCCGTCACACGCTTCGCATCGACCGCCGGCGAGGTTGAAGGAGAAGGTTGCCGGCGTGTACTTCCGTTGCCGTGACAGCGGTTGCGAGGCGAAGAGTTCGCGCACTTCGTCCCACGCCTTGATGTAGGTCACCGGATTCGAGCGTGGCGACCTGCCGATCGGGCTCTGATCCACCAATACCACGTCGCTCAGCAGTTCCCAGCCAGTCATCGCGTCGACCTCGCCCACCGCCTCGCCGAGGTGGAGCTTGGCCGAGTGCTCACCGCTGAGGCGCCGTTCGAGCTGTCGGTGCAGGACGTCGTAGGCGAGCGTGCTCTTGCCAGAGCCGGAGACGCCGGTGATCACCGTCAGCGTCCCGAGCGGAATCTTCGCGTCGATCCCCTGCAGGTTGTGGAGCCGGGCGCCCTTGATCTCGAGCCAGCGGGGGCCGAGGTCGCGTCGGGCACTCGGGATGCCGATTCGCCGGGTGCCGTGGAGGTATGCCGCCGTGAGCGTGTCCTTCGCCTCGTCGACCGGGCCGCTGTGCACCAGGTAGCCGCCCTTCTCCCCGGCACCGGGTCCGAGCTCGATCATGTGATCGGCGCCGCGAATAGCGGCCGGATCGTGTTCGACCACCACCAGCGTGTTGCCGAGGTCGCGCAGGCGGCGCAGGAGGCCGAGGAGGCGGTCGGTGTCGCGCGGATGGAGGCCGATCGACGGCTCGTCCAGGACGTAGAGGGCATCGACAAGGCGCGAGCCGAGCGCATTCGAGAGCGCGATCCGTTGCGCCTCGCCGCCGGAGAGTGTCCGGGTCTGCCGATCGAAGGTGAGGTAGCCGAGGCCGACATCGCGGAGGTAATCGACCCGCGCCATCACCTCGATCATCACCAGGTCGGCCACGATGCGCGCCGTTTCGCCGAGTTCGAGGCCGGCAAGCCACGTGGCAAGATCGTCGACGGTGAGGGTGGTGACGTCGGCGATCGATCGGCCATTGAGCTTGACCGCGAGCGCCTCCGGGCGCAGTCGGGCGCCACCGCAGCTGGTGCAGGTCTTGGCGAGTTGGTACTGCCGCAGGAAGACCCGGATGTACTGCTTGTAGCGCTTCTCTTCCAATCCCACGAGAAAGGGGAAGATCCCCTGATACCGACCGCTCTTGCCGTGCAGCAGCACCTCACGGATGTCGGCGGGGAGAGACTCCCACGGTGCATCGGCCGAGGCGCCGAGCTTCTTGGCGGTGCTTACCAGCAGCGAGCGACGCGCTTCGTAGCGCGGCTTGGTCCACGGGTCGATCGCGCCATCGCGCAGCGAACGCGTCGGGTCGGGAACGACTAGCGAGAGGTCGTACTCCAGCGTGGCGCCGAAGCCGTTGCAGGTGGGGCAGGCGCCGCGCGGATTGTTGAACGAGAAGAGGGCGGGCGAGACCGTGGTGCCCGGCGTGTCGCAGAGGCTGCACGACGGAAATTCGGTGAAGCGGCGCCGCGACCCGTCGCGCAATGCCAGCGCGACGCCCTCCCCCTCGGCAAACGCCATCGACAGCGCCTCGGCGAAGCGGCCGCGCTGCGCCTCGGTGGCCACGAGCCGATCGACGATCACGAGCACTTCGTCGGCAGTGGTGAGGTCGAGCGTGGCCGGGAGCTCGTCGAGATGGTGCGTAGTGCCGTCGACCTCGAGGCGGAGGAAGCCGAGCGCACGAAGATTGTCGACGGTGACCGCCTGCGCGCGACGACTCCCCGGCGGCAACGGGAAGGCGATGCGCAACCGGCCCTCACCGTCGGCGAGGATGGTGGTGGCGGCGGACTGCGGCGTGTCGCGGGCGACCGGGCCGCCACAGGCGACGCAGCGCGGCTCGCCGATGCGCGCCCAGAGGAGGCGGAGGTAGTCGTACACCTCCGTCGCCGTTCCAACCGTGGAACGCGAGGACATCGCCGGCGCGCGTTGCTCGATGGCGACGGCCGGGGCGATCCCCTCGATCCGGTCGACCAGCGGCTTCGGCATCCGGTCGAGGAACTGCTTGGCGTACGTGGAGAGCGACTCGATGTAGCGCCGCTGTCCCTCGGCATACAGCGTGTCGAAGGCGAGCGAGCTCTTGCCACACCCCGACGGGCCGGTGACCACGGTCAGCGCGCGGCGCGGGATCTCGACCGTGATCCCCTTCAGGTTGTGTTGGCGCGCGTTGATGACGCGAATGACGGGGCGAGGCACGGGGGAAAGGTAAGGGGTGCGGAGAGTGACCCGTGACCCGTGACCCGGGGTCGGTCGCTCCGCCGGGTTACAGGTCACGGGTTACTGGTCACGGCCTGACGGTCCCTCGCCCAATCCCCGATCCGCTCTTAGTTTTGGACCCCAATGGCCTCCCTGCTCACCCCCACCACCCTGCGACGCGGCTTCGGGTTGTTCGTCGCGGTCTCCGTGGTCAGCTACGTCGGCGTCCTCGTCTATGGCAACGATGCGTCGTCGTTCCTGCCGTCGCTGGCGCGCCTCCATTGGGGGTGGGTGCTGGTTGGGGCCGGGCTCGCGTCACTCGACTGGATCGGCGGCGGCCTCCGCCTCTGGATCCTCACCCGAGAGATCCATCCGAATCCCTCGCTCCCCGGGATGATGATCGCCGGCGGGATGGGGGCGTGGGGATCGTACGTCACGCCGTTGCAGGCGGGCTCCTCGCCGATGACGGTCTACTCGATGAAGCGGACGGGCGTCCCGGTGCCGAAGGCGATCACCGCGACGATCATGTCGTTCATCGCAACGGTCGTCTTCTTCGCCATCGGTGGCCCGCTCGCGCTCGCCTTCGGTGCCGGCAAGGCCCTCGGGACGCGCGGCGATGTCCTCGGTCTGTCGCTGCTGGACCTGTTCAAGGGGAGCATGGGGATCTTCGCGATCCTCGGCGTGCTGCTGATCACGGTGATGGTGGCGCCGAAGTTCATGTCGCGGGGCATTCACAAATTGGCCGAGGCCCTCGGTCGACGGAGCAGCCGGGTCGGAGCGCGGCTCGAGGGACTGCGCGCCGGAATCGATCAGGCGAGCGAGAGCATGAGTGCCTTCAACACCCCGCGCGGGTGGATCGCGCTCGGCTGGGCGACGCTGATCTCCGGGCCGAGCCATGCGAACAAGCTGCTGGCCGGGTACGTCGCGCTCCGCGCGGTGGGGATCGAGGCCAACTTCGTCGATGTCCTGCTGGTGCAGACGCTGATCACCTTCCTGCTCTACTTCGCCCCGACGCCTGGGGCGAGCGGCGTGGCGGAAGTCCTCTCGGCGGCGGTGATGAGCGTGTACGTGCCCCGCGGCATGGTGCCCGTCTACACGATCGTCTGGCGCTGCATCCTCTCGTGGTTCACCATCGCTTTCGGCTTCGTGGTCTTCTCCGGCTGGGTCCGCAAGGGCCTCAAGGGCATCGAGGTCGAGTCGCCGTGAGCGCGGTGGCGACGGATGATGTCGCCGCCAGCGGAGGCGATCGCGGGTTGGGCCGCCGCCTGCTGGCCTACGTGCGGCCGTATCGACTTGGCGTCGCCGGGGCCGTCGCGCTGCTGCTGCTCGAAGCCGGGCTGGCCCTGGTGGGCCCCCTCCTCACCCAGCGCGCCATCGACGTGGCCATTCCGGCCCGCGACGCCGATCTCCTGCTTCGACTTGGCCTCTGGTTCCTGGCGGCGCTGCTCCTCTCCTTTGTGGCCGAGTACGCGCAGACGGTGCTGACCGCGTGGGTCGGGCAGCGCGTGATGTCGGATTTGCGCCGGCAGATCTTTGAGCGGCTGCAGCGTCTCTCGATCCCATTCTTCGATCGTCAGCCGGTGGGCCGTCTGGTGACGCGCGTCACCTCCGACGTTGAGACGCTCAACGAGCTCTTCTCGTCGGGTGTGGTGACCGTGATCGGCGACCTCGCCACGCTGCTCGCCATCAGCGCGATGATGCTCGCGATCGACTGGCGCCTGGCGCTGGTGGCGTTCGCGGTCCTGCCGGCGATGGGGCTGGTCGTCGCGATCTTCCGGCGCGCGATGCGCGAGGCGTTCCGCGACATCCGCGGTGCCGTCGCCCGGATGAACGGCGACCTGCAGGAGTATCTCTCCGGCGTGCGCGTGGTGCAGCTCTTCCATCGCGAGGCGGCGGTCGGGTCGGCCTTCGATGCGGTCAACCGCGCGCATCGCGACGCGCAGCTGCGCTCGATCACCCTCTACGCCCTCTTCTTTCCCGTCGTCGAAGTGCTCACCGCGGCGGCCGTCGCGCTGCTGCTCTGGTACGGCGGGTTGCAGCATCTCGGGGGCACGCTCACCGTCGGCGTGCTGGCGGCGTTCATCCAGTTGGTGCGCCGGTTCTTCCAGCCGCTGCAGGACCTCGCCGAGAAGTTCAACCTGCTGCAGAGCGCGATGGCGAGCGGTGAACGGATCTTCCGATTGCTGGACACCCCGATCGAGGTGCCGGAGCCGAGCGCGCCCGTCGCCTTGCCGCTCCCGGCGCGCGGCGAGGTCGTGTTCGAGGATGTCTGGTTCCGCTACGCCGACGACGCGCCGTGGGCGCTCCGCGGGGTGTCGTTCCGTGCCGCGCCGGGGGAGACGGTCGCGCTGGTCGGTCACACCGGGGCGGGGAAGAGCACCGTCCTCTCCCTGCTCCTCAGATTCTATGCGCCGACGCGTGGCCGGATCCTGGTCGACGGGGTCGACCTGGCGTCCCTGGCCCACGACGACCTCCGCGGGCGGATCGGTCTGGTGCCGCAGGATCTCTTCCTCTTCCGGGGCGACCTCTCCCGGAACCTGGTGCTGGATCGGGCCATCCCCCAGGCGCAGCTGGACCGGGCGCTGGCTGCCGTCGGGGCCGACGCGCTGATCGAGCGCCTCCCCGGGGGGCTCGCGCACCAGCTGAGCGAACGGGGGCGGTCGCTGTCGGTCGGGGAGCGGCAGATCCTCTCCTTTGCCCGGGCCCTCGCCGGCGAGCCCACGATCCTCCTGCTGGACGAGGCGACCTCCGCGGTGGACCCGGAGTCGGAGACCCGGCTCCAACGCGCCCTGGGCCGCCTCAGGGCCGGCAGAACCGCCCTCGTGGTGGCCCATCGCCTCGGCACCATCGTCGATGCCGACCGGATCCTCGTCTTTCACCACGGGGAACTGCTCGAGACCGGCAGTCATCGGGAGTTGCTGCGGCAGGGCGGCCTCTACGAGCGACTGGTCCGGCTGCAAGGCGGGGAGCCACGCCGGGCCGTCGGCGCCTGAATTCGCTTGCCCCCGGGCCATCTCGACGGATAGCTTTCCCGGTCACCTTTCGTCCCATGTCACCGACGGAGTCTCCCCTGATCGGACCGCACTCGAGCGACCCGATGTCCGCCGCCGCGACCCTGCCATTCGGCGGGGTGTCGGCGCAGGAGGGGCCGCTGCTGGCGGTGCTGATCCTGCGGGGCGGTGGGAGCGGGGCGGGGCACATCACCGTGCGGCAGCCGACGGTCCGAATCGGGCGCGAGGCGGGGAACGATGTGGTGCTCTCGGCCGTCAGCCTGAGCGCCACGCACGCCGAGTTGCGGCTGCGTGGTGGCGTCTGGACGCTGACGGATCTCGGCTCGATGCACGGCAGCTGGGTCGATGGGGAGCCGGTCTACGGCGCGGTGCCGTTGGGCCCCGGCTCGACGATTCGGCTCGGCGAGGTCGAAGCGATCTTCTCGCCGAAGGATCGCTGGGAAGATTCGCCCAGCTCCCTGATCGTCGAAGCGGCGCCACTGGACCCCACGCCCGGCCCGCCGTTGCCGGACACGGCGCCCGCGGTCGTGGTGCGGCCGCCGCGGGCCCGCTTTCTTGATGACGATGTCCCGACTTTCGTGCTCCCGGACACCAGCCGACGTCCCGGACCCTTGCTCTTCATTGCGATCGCGCTGGGCATTGCCGCGGTCGCCTACTTCCTCCGCCAGGTTTCCTGAATGCGCTTCTCCTGCGCCGCGCGCACCGATGTCGGAGTGGTCCGATCCGGCAACGAGGACATGTATCTGATGGCGGCCGAGCGTGGGCTCTTCATCGTCGCCGACGGGATGGGTGGCCACGCCGCAGGCGAAGTCGCCAGCGAGATGGCGACCCAGCTGATCGCGCAGGAATTCCGGCCCGTCCGCGGGATGAGCGACGACGAGTTGATGGCCCAGATGGTCGGTGCGATTCGCGCCTCGAACGCGGCGATCTTCCAACGGACGATGTCGGAGCACGACAAGCGGGGGATGGGCACGACGACGACCGTCCTGTCCCTGCTGCCCCGCCGCTACCTGATCGGGCAGGTCGGGGACTCGCGCGCCTACCTGCTGCGCGGCACCGTGCTCTCGCAGCTGACCAAGGACCACAGCTACGTGCAGGAACAGGTGGACGCCGGGCGCCTCTCGCCGGAAGAGGCCCGGGTCCACCCGTATGCCAACGTGATCACGCGCTGCGTCGGCTCCAGCGGCGACGTCGTCCCCGATCTCTATCTCGGCACGCTCGAAGTCGGCGATTTGATCCTGCTCGCATCGGATGGGCTCACCGGCATGCTCGAAGATGAGCAGGTGCGCGACGTGCTGACGATGGATGGCGACCTGGAGCAGATGGTGGATCGGTTGATTGCCGACGCGAATCGCCGCGGCGGGCTCGACAACATCACCGTCATCCTGATCAAGATCGAGGAAGTGTCGCCGCCGACCGGCGAAATTCCCGCGCTTCGGGCGTAGCGACATCGATGATCGATGATCGATGATCGATCATCGATCATCGATCATCCCAGCAGTATCTGCGGCACCTTCTCCAGCTTCACCCCACCCACCGCGAAAATCCGCAGCCGCCGGGCGCTCCGATAGAGCTCGGCGGCGATGCGCGGCAGGCCCAGCTGCCCGGCGCGGCCTTCGTCCGTCAACTGCTCCACCGTGCCGCCCCGCGTCAGCAGGGGCAGGTCCACCGACAACATGGACGAGCGCGCGGGGAAGTCGATCAGCGCGCCGCCCGGCGGCAACCCCAGCTCCGCGGCGAGGGCGTCCTCGGCGCGTTCGAGCGCGTCGGGGTCGTCCCAGATCCACGAGGGCAGCTCGGGCACCTCGCTGGCGGGGAGATCGAGCGCGCGCTTGTGCAGCTGGCGGCGCTGCAGCGCGGCCGTGAGCCCAGTGGAGTCGTGGGCCTGCATCGCGGTGGTGAGCGAGCCATCGGTGGCGTCGGCCACGCTCGCGGGATCGAGCTGCCCACTGGCCACCGCCGTGCGCACGGCCCGCTTGAACATGCACGTCGCGCTGCGCACCGCGTGGTGCCAGTAGACGTTGCGGTACATCTGGTACTTGGCGAAGAGGAGTGATTCGAGGGCCGAGACGCCCTTCTCGTGGACACCCACGGCCCGATGCCCTGCGCCATCGGTCACCAGGCAGAGCGAGGCCAAGAGTCGGTCGACGTCGACCGTACCGTAGGGGACGCCACACTGCCGCGCGTCCCGCGAGAGGTAATCGATCTTGTCGAGATCGAGCGAGCCGGAGATCAGCCCGCCCAGCGGCGAGACGTGATCACCCTGGATGATCCCCGCGATCTGCGCGATGAAGCCGTCGCCGCCGATGCCACGCAGGAGCACGCCGAGTTCCCCTTCGCCGAGGCGCCGCACGCCGAGCGCTTCGTGGGACGGGAAGCCGGCCTCCTCGAGCGCATGCGAGAAGGGATAGTGTCCGATGTCGTGGAGCAGCGCCGCCAGGCGGACCGCGAGCCGCTCCTCCTCGGGGATAGTCGCGAGGTCGCCGCGCTCTTCGAGCGTGGCGAGCGCGCGGCGCGTCAGGTGATAGGCGCCGAGCGCGTGCTCGAAGCGCGAGTGCGTCGCGCCGGGGTAGACCAGGAAGGCGTGGCCGAGTTGGCGGACGTACCGCAGCCGCTGCACCGCCGGAGTATCCATGGCAGCGGCAGCGGCTGGCTCGAGGCGGATGTTGTCCCAGAGCGGGTCGCGGATGACTTCGAATTGGGTCATTGGTCGTCGTAGTCGTGGTGTAGTCGTGGTCGTAGGAGGGCGCTGGCCGGTGCCTCCCCACACCTCCCACGACCTACGACTACGACTGTGACTACGACCTCACGCCCCGCTTCCAACCGCCAATGCTCCGGACTCCGCCACAACGCCGAGAGCACCAGTTCGCGCATGTACATGAACTCCTGCGGCAGTCGGTCGTAGAGCTTCTCGAACAGCTCGCGATGGCCGAGCAGTTCCGCCTTCCACTGCTCGCGATCGACCTCCATCAACTCCAGGAAGGTCTCCTTGGGGAAGTCCATGCCGTCCCAGCGGAGGTCTTCGTAGCGCGGCATCCAGCCGATCGGCGACTCGATCCCCGAGGCGCGCCCGCGGACCCGGCCGACGATCCACTCGAGGACGCGCATGTTCTGCCCGAACCCCGGCCAGATGAACTTCCCGTTGGCGTCCTTGCGGAACCAGTTGACGCAGAAGATCCGCGGCGGATCGGAGAGCCCACGGCCCATCTGCAGCCAATGGTTGAAGTAGTCGCCCATGTGATAGCCGCAGAACGGCAGCATCGCGAACGGGTCGCGGCGCACCTGGCCGGTGGCGCCGGCCTGCGCCGCCGTGGTCTCGGAGCCGATGGTGGCGCCGAGGTAGACGCCGAAGCTCCAGTTGAAGGCCTGGTGCACCAGCGGAACAGTGGTGGCGCGGCGGCCGCCGAAGATGAAGGCGGAGATCGGCACGCCGGCCGGGTCTTCCCACGCGGCGTCGATCGACGGACACTGCGAGGCCGGCGCGGTGAAGCGCGCGTTCGGGTGGGCCGCGGGGGTCTTCGACTCCGGCGTCCAGCGATTGCCGCGCCAGTCAGTGAGGGTAGCCGGCGGGACGTCGGTCATCCCTTCCCACCAGACATCGCCGTCGTCGGTGAGCCCGACGTTGGTGAAGATCGCGTTGGCGCGGCACGAGGCCATCGCGTTGGGATTGGTCTTGTCGGAGGTGCCGGGGGCGACGCCGAAGTACCCCGCCTCGGGGTTGATGGCGTGCAGTCGGCCGTCGTCACCGGGGCGGATCCAGGCGATGTCGTCGCCGACGGTGGTGACCTTCCAGCCGGCGTACACCTCCGGCGGGATCAGCATGGCGAAGTTGGTCTTGCCGCAGGCGCTCGGGAAGCCCGCCGCCACGTAAGTCTTCTGCCCCTGCGGATCTTCGACACCCAGGATGAGCGTGTGCTCCGCCATCCAGCCGTCGTCGCGCCCCATCACGGAGGCGATGCGCAGCGCGAAGCACTTCTTGCCGAGCAGCGCGTTGCCGCCGTAGCCCGAACCGTACGACCAGATCTCCCGGTCTTCCGGGAAGTGCACGATGTACTTCTCGGGATTGCACGGCCACTTCGTGTCGGCCTGGCCCGGCGTGAGCGGCGCGCCGACCGAGTGCATCGCGGGAATGAAGTCGCCCTCGCCGAGCGCCTCGAGTACCGCGCGGCCCATGCGGGTCATGATGCGCATGTTGACGACGACGTAGGGCGAGTCGGAGAGTTCGACGCCGATATGCGAGAGGGGCGAGCCGATCGGCCCCATCGAGAACGGCACCACGTACATCGTGCGGCCGCGCATCGACCCGGCGAACAACCCCTTCAGCGTGGTGCGCATCTCGCGTGGCTCGACCCAATTGTTGGTCGGGCCGGCGTCGACCTTGCGCTTGCTGCAGATGAAGGTGCGGTCCTCGACGCGCGCCACATCGCTCGGATCCGAGAGGGCGAGGAAGGAGTTGGGCCGCTTGGCCGCATTGAGGCGCACCAACATGCCGGAGGCGACCATCTGCTCACAGAGCGTGTCGTACTCCGCCTGCGAGCCGTCGCACCAATGGACCTGATCAGGTTGGGTCAGGGCGGCCATCTCGGCGACCCAGGCCTTCAGGCGGGGGTGCCGGACCCAATCCGGCGCGGCGACGGCAAGCGGCGTGGCGGCTGTGTGCATCTGCTCTCCCTAGGGGCGGTCACGCTGCCCGGGGGAGGGCGGCGAAGCCCGAAAAATGGCCGCGCCGGCCCCCCCGAGCAAACCCGGAGGCGCCGTCGCGGCGTCGCGGGTTACGGCCGGGGTGCCGGGATCAGCGAGGTGGGGCTGTGATAGAGGCGCTCAATCGTGCTCACGTCGCGCTCACTCAATCCATCGAGCACCGGGTCACGGTACATGACGTCGCTCGGTGTCGCCCCGGTGTGGCCCGGCGAAATGATCCCCAGCGCGTGGCCGAGTTCGTGGGTGACGGTGATCGAGTAGCAGGTCTCGATGCCCGGGGCGGTGGCGGACGACGCCGGCCAGACGTAGATCCGCCACGGCAACTGGAGGGTGCCGGCCGCGGTGCCGAGCTCGAAGTTGGTCTCGCCGATGCACTGCGTGGCGAAGGCGTTCAGCGCGCGCGCCGTGCCGTTCACGAAGGACGGGGTGTTGCGGACGATGATGTCGGCGGCGTTGGAATCGGCGACCAGCGTGGCGCGGAATTCCCCATAGAGGAATGCGCGTTCCCAGCGATCGATCGCCGTGACCAGGTGCGGGCGCAACGGCGAGTTGTCCGCCACGTAGATCTTCACCGGCAGGTCGCTGGGGCGCCACTTGAAGGTCAGCGAGTCGAGGCCGTCGATCGCTGCGTACTCGTAGTTCGTGAGCACCGCGCGTGGCGGCACGATGTCGGCGCAGGCGGCGAGGGCGAGCAGGGCGAGGGCGGACGCAGTGCGGCGCATCAGAAGCCTCGCTCGATGCCGATGGTGAGGGCGGCGCGGTTGATCCGCTGCGCCAGCGACCAGCCGCGCCGCTCGAGCGCCGCGGTGGTGAATTCATGCAGGTCCCAGCGCACCGAGGCGCTGAGGTCGAGCCCCGGGCGGAGCGTCTTCACCCAACCCAGCCCGGCCGTGGCCATCGGCTTCATTGGCGAGTCGTCGGCGAAGACGCCACTCGCCTCCGACGGCGAGTACTTGATCATCCCCCCGCCGACATGAAAGCGGAGGTGGTAGGGCAGCGGACCCTCGGCGAGCAGCGCCACGGTGACCGTGCGGAGCGTCCCCAGGTCATTGCTCCCCGCGTTGCTCGTGGCGGTCATCGTGCTGCTGGCGACACGCGCCTCGGCGACCAGTCGGTACGTCGGCGAGATCGGGTAGCCGAGGCCGACCACGACGGTCGGTGCGGTGCCCGTCTTCAGCGACACGACATCGTCGTAGAGCGTTGCCTGCGACACCAGGCTGTGGCCAAGCGTGGCCCCGGCGCCGAGCCGCACGGAGAGTTGCGCGGTTGCCGGAAGCGGGGACGCGGCAACGGCGAGGACGACGAGGAGGGGGAGTCGCATCTGACGAAGATGCCGCCGCGGGGTGGCGGCGGTCAATTCGGTTCCCCGAAGGAACGGAGCAGCGCCAGCATCCGGCGGTCGTTGGTCACTTCGTCGTCATCGCCCTTGGGCGTCTCCAGCAGCTTCGGGATCGTTGCGAAGCGGCGGTCGGTCATGATCCGCCGGAAGGGCTCGACGCCAAGCGAGCCGTCGCCGATCAGTTCGTGCCGGTCCTTCTTCGAGGCGAAGGGGTTCTTCGAGTCGTTCAGGTGCACGCAGCGGAGGTGGGCCATCCCGATGATCCGATCCCAGGCGGCCCAGACGCCATCGAAGTCGTTGACCAGATCGTAGCCGGCACTGTACAGGTGGCAGGTATCGGCGCAGAAGGCGACGCGGTCCTGGACGTCCGACCCGATCAAAGCCCGAATGTCCCGGAGCTCCTCGAACGACCGCCCGAGGACCGTCCCGGTGCCGGCCGTGGTCTCCAGGAAGACCATCACTTCGCCGGGAACGGCACGGAGGGCTTCCGTGATCGCTGCCGCATTCCGCTCCAGTCCGGCGTCGTGGTCGTCGATGAAGTTGCCCGGGTGGGAGACGATCCCGTCGAGGCCAAGTGCTTGGGAGCGCGTCAGTTCACCGGAAAATGCCGCGAGGGACTTGGCCCGGAGCTCGGGGTCCGGGGAGGCCAGATTGATCAGGTACGAATCGTGCGAAACGATCGCCCCGACAGGATGCTCCGCCCTCGCACGCTGGAACGCGGCGGCAATCTCCGGCGTCACCACAGGTTCCCGCCACATGTTCGGGGTCTTGGTGAAGAGCTGGAGTGCCGTGGCCCCGATCGCCGCTCCGCGGCCCGGGGCAGTGGCTGGGCCGCCTTGGGTCGAGACGTGGGCGCCCAGCAATTCCCCTGGGCGGCCCACGGCCTCGGCCACCATCCCTTCGGTACGAGGTTCCGTGTCGGACATCTTGCGCATTGATCCCTTGCCTCAGCTGTTGGCGGGTGTGGCCCGGAGTACCGGACCGCGGCCGTTGGTGGTGTTGGTCGGCTCGCCCGACGAGCGTCCCATCGGGCTCGAAGGCGAGTTGGTGCGGGCCGGCTTCCAGGTGGCAGAGGCGGCCGATGTCCGCGTGCTGCCGGAAGACCGTCCCGCCCTTGTCCTTGCGACGTGCCGCTCGCTCGCGCTCGGCGGCCGCGAAATGATCGATGCGCTTGGCTCGGCGCGCCGAAGCGGGGCACAGATCATCTGCCTCATTTCCAGCGACGATCCGACCGACCTGGTCCGCGCCGCCGAGGCGGGTGCCGACGAGGCGATCCTGCTTCCGCTGGAGGGACGGCAGTTGATCGCCCGACTGCGTGCCCGTCTGGTCGCGCCGCGCGGGAGCGAGTCCCAGGGTCGGGGCCACGATCTGCGGCTCTTCGAGTTGCTGCAGCTGGTCGCGACCGAACTCTATCGCGAAGACATGCTGCATGCCCTCGTGCACGGGCTGGCGCGCTCACTCGACTTGGCCTCGGTCAGCTGCCTGCTCCATCATCCCGAGGCGTCCGGCGGACGGTTGATCGCGGCGACGGACCTGCCGAAACTGCGCGACGCCGACATCGAACTCGAACGGTGGCCGGAGGCCGTCGCGGCCGCGGCGTCCGGGCTGACCTGCTACCTGCGCGACGTCCGCGAGAGCCCGCTCTTCCGGAGCACGCCGCGTCCCGGGGTGATCGCGCCACCGACCGATCTGATCAGCACCGCCGCCATCCCGCTTCGGCCGATGGGTCGCAGTGTCGGCTCGGTCGTCCTGCGTGCGCGTCACGGCGAGTCGCCACTGACGCCGGGGCAGGTGGAATTTACCGAACTGGCGGTTGCGGCGACCGCCCGCCTGCTCGAGACCGAGGAGCGCCGCGGGGCGATCGTGCGCCGCCAGGCGATCACGGCCCATGTCGATCCGCTCACCGGCTGCGGCACCCTCGATGCGCTCGATCGGCGGATTCGCGAGGAGTTCGACCGCGCCCGCCGCTACGATGTCACCTTTGCGCTGGTGCTGCTCGACGTCGACGGCATGCGGGTGATCAACGAGCGCCTCGGTCGCGACGGCGGCCATCGCGTCCTGGCCGACCTCGGCCGCCTGCTCCAGCGCGAACTGCGCGCGCCCGACTTCGTCGCCCGCTATGGCGGCGAGGAGTTCCTGTTGCTGCTGCCGGAGACCGATCTGACCGGGGCGCGAGACACGGTGCACCGGATTCGGGAACGACTCGATCCGGCCGGGCTCGGCGAACTCCAGCTCGGCGTGCGCTGCCGTCTCACGGCCGGCGTCGCCGTCTATCCGCACCCAGGGGTCCATCGCCCGGAGGATCTCTTCGCTCGGGTCGAGGCGGCGTTGATCGAAGGGAAGGGGCAGGACGTCGACCGGATCGGCAGCGCCGCCTGAGCGCGCGCGCTACCGCTTCCGGCGGAGCCAGACGAGCGGGTCGAGTGCGATCTGCTGCTCCCCGCGGATCTCGAAGTAGAGATGCGGCCCCCGATCCGAATTCGCCCCGCCCACCGCCCCGATCACCTGCCCCCGCGTCACCTGCTGCCCCTCGGTCACCGACGCACTCTGCAGCTGCATGTAGAGCGAGTAGTAGCCGTCGCCGTGCTGCACGAAGACCGAGAGGCCGTAGGTCGAGAGGCGGCGCACCAACACCGCAGTTCCCGCTTCGACCGCCTTCACCGGCGTCCCCACCGGCGCACCGATCCCGATCCCCTGATTCCGCACCACCCCGCCGTTCTTCAGCGTGTCCCGTCCGAACTCGAAGAGGATCGCGCCGTCGACCGGCCATTCGAGCTTGCCGAGGTCGGCGGTCGAGAGGTTGCGGCCGGACGGCACCGGCGCGACGGCACCGGGGCGCGCCGTGCGCGTCGCCTCGGTGGTGCGGCGAGTGCGTTCCAGTGAGGCGAGCAGGTCGTTGACCCGGGCCTCGTCGCGCTCGAGCGTCGTCAGCCGTTGCTGGGTCTGGGCGGAGGAGCGCTGCAGCGTCTTGAGCTGCGCCTGCCGCTCGTCCGCGAGATTGGCGAATCGCTCGAGCTCGGCCTCGCGTTCGTCGCGCCGACGATCGAGCTGCGTGCGGATCCCGAGCAGCTCGTTGCGCTGCCCACTGACGCGCTTGGTGAGCCGTTCCACGTCGCCGACCAGCGCGCGGTCCTGGCGCGACGTGAGGTAGAGGTACTTGTAGCGGGTGAGCAGGTCGCCGAAGGACTCGGCGGCGAGCAGCACCTGAAAGGTGTAGAGCGGGCCGCGCTTGTAGATGTCGGCGAGTCGGCGCCGCAGCACCGCCCGCCGGTCAGCCAGATTGTCCTGGGCCAGCGTCATCTCGGCGGCGGAGCGTTCCAGCTGCGAGCCGAGCCCCCCGATCTGCTTCTCGATTTCATTCACCAGCCGCGTGGTCGCGTCGCGCTGCCGTTCGATGTTGCGAAGCGCGGCGCCGACGTCGGTCACCTGGCCGGTGATGCGCTGCTGCTGCCGCTGGAGCTGTTCGCGCTCCTGCCGGATCTGTTCGAGGCGGCGGCGGGAGGCTTCGAGGTCGGGGTTGGCCTGGGCGGCGAGCGAAGCCGAGCACAGCATCATGAACGCGACGACGTACGCGAGGATGATCGATGATCGATGATCGATGATCGATACGCGGGAGGCGCGATCACCTTGCGCACCGCGGCCGGGTTGATCGATCATCGACCATCGATCATCGATCATCGTTCTCACACCTTCTTCAGATGCCGGCCCACGCTCACGAGCGAGCCGGTGAGCCCGAGCAGCATCCCGAAGAGGAGGAGGAGCACCACGTCGAGCGGGCCGAAGAAGGTCAGGCCCATGCCGAGGCCGAACTGGCCGGCCGCGAAGGCGCCGAAGACGGCGGCGCAGAGGAACGAGGCGATCACGCCGCCGACGAGGCCCTTGATGATCCCTTCGAGCAGGAAGGGGCCGCGGATGAACCAGTCGGTGGCACCGACGAGCCGCATGATCCGGATCTCGCGCGCACGGTGGAGCACCGTCATCCGGATGGTGACGCCGATGATCACGATGCTCACGAGGGCGAAGGCCAGCCCGATCGCGAGGCCGACGAACGCCGCGATCTGCCGCAACGCGTCGAGCCGCTCCACCCAGTCGCGACCATAGCGCACGTCCTCGACGAACTCGAAGCCGCGCAGCCGCTCGGCCACCTCGCCGGCGTGCTTCGCGTCGCGGAACTCCGGGCGGAGCCGGATCTCCAGCGACGGCGGGAGCGGGTTGATCTCGAGGTCCTGGTACGCCTCCTGGAACTCGACCAGGTCCCGACGGGCGGCACTGAGCGCCTCCTCCTCGGAGACGTAGCGGACCTCGAGGACCTCGGGGAACGCGGCGATGTCGGAACTGGCCACCGTCAACTGCTGCGACGGCGTGCCGCGATAGACGAAGGCGACGACCTCGACGCGTTCGGCGACGTTGCGCAGCGCAGTGCGGAGGTTCAGCGCCACGAGGCCGAAGAGGCCGGTGACGAAGAGGGCAAAGGCAATCGTGGTGATGGACAGCACCGAGAGGGTGCGGGTCCGCTGGAAGGCCAGCAGCGCTTCGCGCCAGAGCAGCTTCATTCCTGGCCTCCGTCCCGGCCGGAGTCGAAGACCAGCTTGCCGTCGCGCAGTTCGAGCGTGCGCTGCCCACCCAGGCGGACCAGGTCGAGGTCGTGGGTGGCCATCACCACCACCGTGCCCTGCGCGTTGATGTCGGTGAGGAGCTGGAAGACGCCACGCGTCGCGCGCTCGTCGAGGTTGCCGGTGGGTTCGTCCGCGAGGAGGATTGGCGGATCGTTGACCAGCGCGCGCGCGATGGCGATGCGCTGCTGCTCGCCGCCGGAGAGTTCGCGCGGAAACGCCTCGGCCTTGTGGAGCAGGCCGACCTGCGCCAGCACCTTGGTCACGCGCGCGGGAATCACGTCGGCGCGGGTCCCCGTCACTTCGAGCGCGAAGGCGATGTTCTCGCTGGCGGTCCGGTCCTCCAGCAGGCCGAAGTCCTGGAAGATGATCCCGAGGCGTCGCCGCAGGCGCGGCACTTCATCGTGCTTGAGCGCGCCGATGTGGAAGCCCGAGACGCGGACATCGCCGCTGCTCGGCTGCTCGCCGCCATACATCAGCTTCAGCAGCGTCGACTTGCCGGCGCCGGAATGCCCGGTGAGGAAGACGAATTCACCGCGCGCGACGTGAAAGGTCACGTCCGTGAGGGCGAGCCCGGTCCCGTTCGGGTAATTCTTGGCGACCTTCGTGAATCGGATCACGAGGGAAAGATAGTGGGCACCCTAGAGGGCACCGGCAAGGTCGGCCAGCAGGTCATCGGTGTCCTCGCAGCCGCAGGAGAGGCGCAGGAAGCCATCCGGAATGCCCAACGCCGCGCGCTCCTCGGCACCGAGCGCCTTGTGGGAGGTGAGCCGCGGTTCGGAGACCAGCGATTCGACGCCCGCCAGCGACGGGGCGTGGGTGACCAGGCGGAGATGGGACAGGAAGCGATGCGTGGCCGCGGTGCCGCCCTCGAGCACCAGCCCGACCATCCCGCCGTACCCCTGAAAGAGCCGCGTCGCGAGCTCGTGGTCGGGGTGCGTCACCAGCCCGGGGTGGTGCACCGCGCTGAACTCCGGTCGGCCGGCGGCCCACTGGGCCACCGCCAACGCGTTGGTGTGGTGGCGCTCGATGCGGAGGGCGAGCGTCTTGAGCCCACGCTCGGTCAACCAGGCGGCATGCGGGTCGATCGCCGGTCCCCACAACCGCATCAATCGCGTGACCTCCTCGATCACCGCCGACGTGCCGGCAACTGCGCCGGCGATGATGTCGCTGTGGCCATTGAGGTACTTGGTGGCGCTGGTGATCACGATGTCGGCGCCGTGCTCCAGCGGCCGGAACATCACCGGCGAGCAGAAGGTCGCGTCGACGAGCAAGGCGAGGCCGTGTTCGCTGGTGATCTTGGCGATCGCCGGGACGTCGACGACGCGCATCAGCGGATTGGTCAGCGCCTCGATGAAGATCGCGCGGGTCGTGGGGCGAATCGCCTTGCGCCATTCGCGCGGCTTGTCCGGGTCGATGTAGGTCACCTCGATGCCCAGCCGGGCGAACTCGGTGTCGTAGAGGACGCGGGTGCCGCCGTAGATCCAGCGCGAGGCGAGGAGGTGGTCGCCGGGGCGCAGGACGGCGAGATGGGCCAAGGCCGTCGCCGCCATGCCGCTGGCCAGGAAGAGCGCGTCCTCGGCGCCTTCCAGCGCCGCATACCGCGCGGCCAGTTCGAGCTGATTGGGGTTGTTGCCGTACCGGGTGTAGAGCACCTCGGCGTCGCTGCCCAGCGGATTGCGAAAGGTGGCGCTCTGGTAGATCGGCGTCACGGCGGGGGTCCAGTCGGCACCGCGGTGCGGCTTGCCCCCGTGAATCGCGATGGTGGATGGCCCCAGGCGTGGCGTGGTCATGCGACGGCTCCCAGTTCGTACGTGTCGTCGGGGTGCGCGAGGAGGCAGCCCCGTTGGGCCAGCGCGGCCAGCGCGTCGTGGGCGCGGGCCGCTGGCCAGGCCAGTCGCTCGGCCACCGGCGGCGGCGCCGTGCGGCCGAGATCACCCAGCACGGCAAAGACCTCGCGCCAGTCGTCCGGGACGCGGCCGAGCAGTCGTGGGCGCGGCGAGTCGGCGAAGAGCGCCACCACGGCGAGTCCGTGGCAGTGCAGCGCATTCTCGATCGCCTCGGCGTGGTCCTCGCGCAGCCCGCGCAGTCCCAGTCGGAGGATCGGCAGTTGCGCCAGCTGGTTGAGCAGCTTGGCGACCACCTCGTCGGCGCAGGAGAAATCGACCAGGCCGACCGCAGAGAAATCGAGCTGGGCGTCCTGACCGGCGGCTTCTCGCAGCGCGTCGAACACCCGTTGGCGCACGGCAGCGCCGGTCGGGCGCGTGACGAGGTCGGAGTACGGCGTGGCGATCGTCTCGTGCAACAGTCGTTCGAGGTGGATGACCGCGCTCATCCCGCCACCTCGCGTGCCGGAATGATGATGGTGACCTGCGAGCCCGGGAACCACGACAGCCCTTCCGTCATCGGTGGTTCATCATCCCACGGCTGCGGGATGCAGACGCGCGCGGTGCCGGAACGAATCGAGATCTTGCCCTGCCACCGCGCGAGGTAGCGCTTGGTGCCGGCGAGGCCCTGCCCGCGGCCCGGATCGCGGAAGCGGGAGATGTTGTGGATCAGCGCCGTCTCGATCGCGAGGCCGTCGCCCCAGCGATCGCCGAAGCGCTTCGCCTGGGTCGCTTCGAGTGACCGGCGGAAGCCGATGCCGGCGTCGCTCACCGCGATGACGACCGCCTTGCGGCCGAGTCGCTTGCGGAAGTTGTAGACGTGCACCGCCACCCAGCCGCCGGTGCCGGCGTGCTCGGTGATGTTCTGGCAGGTCTCCGAGAGCGACTGCCCGAAGCCGCCAACGACGCTGGCCTCGAGGTCGAGCTCGCGCTTGAGAATCTGGGTCGAGCGCTCGTTGATCCGTCCCACCACCTCGTGCACATCCTTCGATTCACGGATCGGCGTCACGTCGAGCAGCGTCTCGCTCGCATCGTCGGGACGGCGGCGCGGCACCTTGCCATGCAACTCGAAGAGCGTGTCGGCGTGGTGGAGAAAGCCGGCCTTGGCCCAATAGGAGGCGACGCTGTCGTTGCCTGGCAGCGTGAGTCGAGGCTTCGGCGCCCCGAGCTCGGCCAACGACTGCCCCAGCGTCAGCAGGGCGGTGAAGCCGGCCGGCGAGGACCACTCCGTCGCGTGTGCGTCGACGAGCAGGCGGCCCTCGGGCGGCCACGCCGGGAGCTGGGCCGCGAGTTGATCGAGGCTGCGATCATCGAGAAAGGCGGGAACCGGAACGACGTGCATCAGGCGAGCACCAGGTCGCCGCGCAGCTGGCGGGCCAGGAAGGTGGCGCCGCGGAAGGCGGCGTTGCGCGCAGCGGCGCGATTGGCTGCCGTGACCGCGCCGACGACATCGTCGCCGGCCAGAAGATGGGCGCAGCAGGTCGCGCCGAAGACATCGCCGCAGCCGGTCGGGTCGATCGCGTCGACCGCGGGGGGTGCGAGTAGTGCGGTGCGCACGGCGCCGCCGGTGGGGGCGAGCGATTGGTTGCCGAGGTCGGCGAGGCGATCGAACCCCGGCCGGGCGACGTAGATCGCGCCACGCGGACCGACGGTGACCGTCAGCAGCGACACGCCGGCGCGGAGCGCCTCGGCCGACACCACCAGGGGATCGGCGGCGAGCTGCAGCATTTCCTCTTCATTGAGCTGCACGCAATCGAAACAGCTCAGCCACGCGGCGGCGTCCGGCAACGGTTGCAGCGAGCGCATCCCGTCGCTGCCCTTCGCGAGGAACAACGAGTGCAGGTCGGCGTAGATCGGGCCCGTGAAGCCGTGCCGCAGCTGCTGCGCCGTGAAGAGGCAGCACTCGAATCCGGAAATGAAGTTGACGTAGAGGGCATCAAGGTCGGCGACCATCGGGCCGAGCTCGGGCCAGGTCCAACCGGGGACGCCGCCGGCCATCTGCTCGCAGCGTCGGTCGGTCGACTCGTAGCGCAGGGTGACGCGATTGTTCGGCACCGGCACCTCAATGGGCCGGGTGCCGGGCGCCAGGCGCTGCAGCGAGCGGTAGAACTCGGCGGCCTTCGGGGCGAGATCGGCACCCACCTTGATGAGCGGCACCATCTCCCAGTCCGCCGGGAGCGCGGCGTCCATCGCAGCCAGCGCGTAGGCGATCCCGCCCCACTCCTCGACTGGCGCGGCCAGCGGGTCCCGGCCGTGGATCTCGTCCCAGACGAGGGAGCCGAGGACACCGACGCGTGGCATCAGAGCAGGCCCTGGTCGCGCTGGTCGAGGAAGGCGCGCGCCGCGCCATAGACCCCCGCCAGCCCGCCCAGCTCACCCGGGACGATCCGGCACGCCTGCACCGCCGGCTTGAACGCGCGACGTGCGACTTCGCGGCGGAGCGGCTCGAAGAGATTCTCGCCGGCCTGGGTGACGCCGCCGACGATCACCACGAGATCGGGATTGAAGATGTTCAGCAGGTTGGCCACGCCGGTCCCGAGGTAGCGTGCCGTGGTGCGAACGACCTCGTCGGCGACGGCATCGCCCTGCTTTGCCGCCTCGTACACCGTGGCGGCGGTGACCTTGGTCAGGTCGCCACCGACCATCTCGGAGAGGAGGCTCTCGGAGCCCGCCTCGACTTGTTCAACGGCACGACGGGCAATCGCGGGGCCCGAGGCGTAGGCCTCGAGGCAGCCGTAGTTGCCGCAACCGCAGCGTCGGCCGTCGAGGTCGATGGTGACGTGGCCGATTTCGCCGGCGCAATCGGAGGCACCGTGATGGAGCTTGCCGTTCAGGACGATCCCGCCGCCGATCCCGGTCCCGATGGTCATGCCGATCACGTGCGTGCCGCCGCGTGCCGCGCCGACCCAGGCTTCGCCGAGGATGGCACAATTGGCATCGTTGTCGAGCGCCGTCACCAGGCCGAGGCCCTCGGCCAGCTTGGCCCGCAGCGGCATGTTCACCCAGCCGAGATTCGGCGTGAGCAGGACCACCCCGGCGCGCGTGTCGAGCGGCCCCGGGGCACCGACGCCGATGCCGAGGACCTCGGCCCCGGGCACGGCGGCCTCGAGCGCGGCAAAGGTCTGGCGCCCCATCTCGGTCAGATCCTCCACGATCGCGTCCGGGCCGCGACTCGGATCCGTCGGCCGGGCGTGATCGCCGATGACTCGCGATCCATCGGCGGCGACGGCGCCGACGACGAGATTGGTGCCACCGATGTCAATGCCGAGAACCCACTTCACAGGGTGGTCTCCAACGGGGGTGTGGGGGTGGCAGCTGGCAGGTGCGGGTCGGGTCCGTCCGGGAGCGGACCGCCCGAGACTACTGCATCGTAGACCGACAGGAGCCGTCGCGCCAGCGCCGTCGCGTCGAAGCCGGCCGCATGGTGCATTCCGGCGGCCGCGATGGCGGCTCGACCGGCCGGATCGCCGAGCAGGGCGCGGATCGCCGCGGCCAGTGCGGTCGGGTCCTCAGGGTCCACGGCGACCGCGGCGTCACCGGCCGCATCCCGGAGATGAGGGCCAGCGGCGACGAGCATCGGGACGCCGGCGCTCATCGCCTCGATGATCGGCATCCCGAATCCTTCGGCGCGCGAGAGGTAGAGCGCCAGCGTTGCCCCCTGCAGCACAGCGGGCAGCTCGGCATCGGTCACCGCAGTGCGGACGAGGACCCGGTCGGCGATTCCGAGCCGCTGCGCCTCATTCCGCAATTCCGCCTCGCTGCCACCGTCGCGGCCCACCAGGACCAGCGGCGGGGACGCCGCGCCGAGCTGACCGAGGGCCTCCAGGGCAAGGCGGTGGTTCTTCCGCGGTTCGAGCGTGCCGATCATGATCAGGTATTCGGCGGGCAAGTCATGCCGAGTGCGCACGGCGGCGCGCGCGGGGGCGTCGCACGCCTGAGCGAAGCATGGGTCGCGTGCGGGAGGAATCACCACGACCCGGTGCAGGGGCACGTCGAGATGTGCGTGCAACTCCTGCCGGGTGTGCTCTGACACCGCGACCAGCGCCGTCGCGTGCTCGATGCTCCAGCGATAGCGCCACACATAGCTCTGCCGATCGACCACCGGAAAGAGTTCCGGATGGGTGAGAAAGAGGAGGTCGTGGACGGTAACGACCGACGGGACACCCGTCTCGGGGAGGTCGCGTGGAATCTCGTGCGTCAGCCCGTGGTAGAGCGCCATCCCGTCGCGGGCCACCGTCTGACCCAGCCGCGTGGTGCGCCACACCGCACGGAGTCCCGCCGTGCGCCAGCCGCGCGGGGGGAGGTGCACGGTGGCCCCGATGGATTCGGCGTAGCCGCTGAACTCGGGGCGCGGCGGGGAGGGGGAGTAGAGATGGAGGTCGAGCCCCGGCGCGGCCCGGCGCAGGCCGCGGAGCAGGTGGCGGGCGTAGTTGCCGAGCCCGGTGCTGTTCCGGAGCGCGCGAACCGCGTCGAAGCCGATGCGCGCCGTCGCCGGGAGACCGGACAATCGCTACTCGACCTGAAGGACCGCGAGGAAGGCTTCCTGCGGGATCTCCACGCTGCCGACCTGCTTCATCCGCTTCTTCCCCTCCTTCTGCTTCTCGAGGAGCTTCCGCTTCCGGGTGATGTCGCCACCGTAGCACTTCGCGAGGACGTCCTTCCGCATCGGCGAGATCGTCTCGCGGGCCACGACCTTCTGCCCGATCGCCGCCTGGATCGCGACAGCGAAGAGCTGCCGCGGGATCAGCTCCTTCAGCTTCTCGGCGAGCTTGCGGCCCCACTCGTACGCCTTGTCCTTGTGGATGATCACCGAGAAGGCGTCGATCGGGTCGCCGTTGATGAGCATGTCGAGCCGCACCAGCGGCGAGGCGCGGAAGCCGTCCATCTCGTAGTCGAGCGAGGCATACCCGCGCGAGATCGACTTCAGCTTGTCGTAGAAGTCGAGCACGATCTCGCCGAGCGGGAAGGAGAAGGAGAACTCCACCCGCGCGGTGTCGAGATAGGTCATGCCGTGATAGTCGCCGCGCCGCTCCTGGCCCAGCTTCATGATGCCGCCGATGTACTCGGTCGGCGCCATGATGCGCGCCTTCACGTACGGCTCCTCGATGCGGCTGATGTTGGCCACGTCAGGGAGATCGCTCGGATTCTCGACCGCGACCATGTCACCGTCGGTCTTGAAGACGTGGTACTCCACCGTCGGGACCGTGGTGATCAGGTCGAGATTGAACTCCCGCTCGAGACGCTCCTGGACGATCTCCAGGTGGAGCAGGCCGAGAAAGCCGCAGCGGAAGCCGAAGCCGAGGGCGGTCGAGCTTTCGGGCTCGTATTGCAGCGAGGCGTCATTGAGGCAGAGCTTCTCGAGCGCGTCGCGGAGATCCTCGTACTGGGCGGCATCGGCGGGGTAGACGCCGGCGAAGACCATCGAGCGGACCTCGCGATAGCCTGCCAGCAGCTCGGAGGCCTTGCGCGTCGCATCGAGCACGGTGTCGCCGACGCGGGCATCGCGGACATTGCGCAGGTTCGCGATGAAATAGCCGACCTCGCCCGCCTGCAGCACCGGCGCGGTGCGCTGCCCGAGGGCCAAGTGGCCGACCGAGTCGATCTCGTAGACGTCGTCGGGGTGCGCGCCGAAGGCGATCTTCATCCCGCCGCGGAGTTCGCCGTCGACCACGCGGATCGAGGGGATCGCGCCGCGGTAGCGGTCGTAGTACGAATCGAAGATCAGCGCGCGGAACGGCGCGGCGGTGTCGCCACGCGGCCGCGGAATGCGCGCGACGATCGCCTCGAGCAGCGCGGGCACGCCGGTGCCGTCCTTGGCTGACACCGCGAGGATCTCCTCACGCTTCGACCCGATCAGCGCCATGATCTCCTGGGCGCGCTTCTCCGGCTCGGCACCCGGAAGGTCGATCTTGTTCAGCACCGGAATGATCTCGAGCCCCGCGTCGAGCGCGAGGAAGAGATTGGAGAGCGTCTGCGCCTGGATCCCCTGCGAGGCGTCGACGACGAGGATCGCGCCTTCGCAGGCCGCCAGCGACCGCGACACCTCGTACGTGAAGTCGACGTGGCCCGGGGTATCGATCAGGTTCAGGGCGTACTCCGCCCCGTCGGCGGCGTCGTACATCATCCGCACGGCGTTGAGCTTGATGGTGATCCCGCGCTCGCGCTCGAGGTCCATCGTGTCGGTGAGCTGCTCGCGCATCTCCCGCTTCGAGACGGTGCCCGTGAGTTCGATCAGCCGGTCCGCCAGCGTGGACTTGCCGTGGTCGATGTGGGCGACGATGCAGAAATTGCGGATATGAGACTGGTCCATGCGGCAATATAAGAGAGGGGGGGCCAAGATCGATGATCGATGATCGATGATCGATCATCGATTCCGGCCTATATTCGGGGCCATGGCCACCCCCCGCCTCTCCCCCTCCGCCGGCATGCTCCTGGTGACCCTCTTCTGGGGGGGGAACTTCACGGCCACGAAGCTGGCGTTCGCCGAGATCGAGCCGCTGGCGTTCACGGCGCTGCGGTTCCTGCTGGCGACGGTGGTGCTCTGGGGCATTCTCCGCCTGGTCGAACCCGCCCCGGCGCCGCTCCCGCGCGGGGCGGCGACGAAGCTGATCTGGCTCGGCGTGGTCGGGAACACCCTGTATCAGCTCTGCTTCATCGAGGGGCTGGCGCGCACCTCCGCCACCAAGAGCTCGCTGATTCTCGCCGGGATGCCGGCGATCGTGATCCTCGCGACCTGGCTCCTGGGGATCGAGACCACCACCGTCCGCCAGCGCCTCGCGGTCCTCCTGGCGACGATCGGTGTGGTGATCGTCGTGACCGCGCGCGGCGGCACCCTCGGCGAAGGCTTCACCGCCGGCGACGGGATGCTGCTCGGCGCCATCGTCACCTGGGCCGCATACACCCTGCTGCTCCGGCATTGGCGGATCCCGATCTCGTCCCTGCGCCTGACCGCCTGGACGATGTACACCGGCACGCCGGGGCTGGTGCTCCTCGGCATCCCGCAGCTGCTCCGTACCGATTGGGCCCGCGTCTCGTGGGCCGGGTGGGGCGGCATCCTCTACGCGGCGCTGCTCTCGCTGGTCGCCGCCTACATCCTCTGGAACCGCGGCGTCGCCAAGCTCGGCGCCGCGCGCACGGTGGTCTTCAATTGCCTGGTGCCGCTCGTCGCCACCGCCATCGCCATCGTCGGCCTCGGCGAACGCCCCGGCCTGATCCACCTGGCCGGCGGCGCCTTGATTGTGACGGGGGTGCTGATGACGAGGCAGGGCGGGGTGCCGGCGGAGGGATGACAGCCGATGATCGATGATCGATCATCGATGATCGACCATCGATCATCGTTCATCGGAGTCTGGTGCTACGACAATGCTTCAAGCTTCTCCATCGCCCGTCGCAGGTGCGGAATCACGATGCTCCCGCCGACGACCAATCCCACCGAAAAGATCTCGAGGAACTCCTCCCGCGTGACGCCTTCTTCGTGGCAGCGGACCACGTGGTAGGTGATGCAGTCGTCGCAGCGGAGGACCATCGACGCCACGAGGCCGAGCATCTCCTTCTGCTTCGTCCCCAGGGCGCCCGCTTCGTACGCGCGATTGTCGAGCGCGAAGAAGCGGTTGATGGTCAGGTTTCCGGCGCCGAGGATGACGTCGTTCATCCTCGACCGGAAGGCGTTGAATTCGTCGATCGTACTGCTCACGGCGTGGGGCGCTTCGTGGCCGGCGGGGTCTTCTGCTCGACGACGATCAGCTGGTACGAGTCGGGGTTCCACTTCGGGCGCGCCACGGTGTTGGCGATGTTGACGCCGAAGTAAAAGCCGAGCTGCGCCACGCGGGCGAGCTTGCTGGTGTCGATCAGCGGCACTTCGTCGTTCGGGCGGTGATACTGCGGGTGCGTCCCGTTGAAGAAGAAGAGGACCGGCACGCCCTTCCGCGCGAAGTTGAAGTGGTCCGAGCGGCTGTAGAACGACTGCTCGGGCCAGATGTCGTCGGCGGCCACGAGCTTGAGCTCCGGATGCGCCTTCTGCACGCCCGCGAGCGTCACGCCGAGGTCGGAGTGCTCCTTGCCGATCACGACGATCGAGTCGGTGGCGTTGCGGCCGATCATGTCCATGTTGACGTTGGCCACGATCTGCGCAGCCGGGATGGTCGGATGGTCGGCGTACCACGCCGAGCCGAGCAGCCCCTTCTCCTCACCCGAAACGTTCAGGATGACCATCGAGCGCTTCGGCTTCACCTTCAGCTTGCCCCAGGCCTCCGCAACCATCAGCAGGCCGGTGGTGCCGGAGGCATCGTCGTCGGCGCCGTTGCAGATGCTGTCGATGCTGCCGTCGGGACGCGTGAGCGCGGTGCAGCCGCCGATACCGTCGCCCGCCGTGCCAACGTGGTCCATGTGGCTCGAGAAGACCACGTACTCCGCCTTCAACTTCGGGTCCGACCCTTCGACCATGGCGACGACGTTCGGCACCATGACGCGTTCCTGGACCTCTTCCTTCAGGTTGACCGTCACGGAAATTTCGGCCGGCGCCGGAAGGAACACCGGCCCGGGCGACTGACGCATCTCGTTCCAGTCAGGGCGATTGGGGCCCCCGGTGGCGTTGAAGGCGGAGTCGTGGATCACGATCGTCGGGATGACGGGGCGGGGATTGCTGGTCTCGACGGTGAAGCGCCCGGTGCTCGCGGCCGTGCGACGGGCGGCGAATGAAGCAGCGTCCGCGTTGGACAGTTGCACGATGGCCGCCGGCTGCTTCGCCGAGACGGCGCGGTTCACGTTGTTCCACGCGACGGCCTTGGCGTTGTCCACCACCAGGACGACCACGGCGCCCTTCAGCAGCGTCGACGCCTCGATGTCGGCCGGCGCCACCGTACCGGCAACGATCACCACATTCGCGGTGACCGGTGCGGCGGTCGCGCCCGTTCCGTACACCATCGCGCCGAAGGGGTAGCGCGTGACGGCGCCGGCTTCGTTGGCCTCGAAGTACGAGGCCGCCGGATCGATCCGCTTCTTCACCATCGGATAGCGCTGGAAGTAGGTGCCGTTGTCGCCGGCGGGCTTGAGCCCCCACGCCTTGTAGCTGTCGGCGAGGTACTGCGCCGTCTTCTCCAGGCCGGTGCTCGGCGTGTTGCGGCCGCCCATCGAGTCATCGGCGATCACCGAGATGCGCTGCAGCACCTTGGCCGGGGTGATCAACTTCCCCGCTTCGGTGATCTGCTTGGGCGACTGCGCCGTGAGCAGGGCGGGGACCAGCGCCGCGAGCGCGGCCAGACGGATCGACGAACGGTGCATGCGAGAAACTCCACGCGAGGGTTCAACGTCGGGAACGAATTCTCAACAACGGCGAGAGGTTGGCGATGAAGATATCACCACGGACAGCGCCCTTACGGCCGCGACCGGCTTTGGGTGCCAGAGTGGTCGATGCGTTGACGCCCCTCGCGGCCACTCCTACGTTCCGCCTCGGATGATGCCTCCCGCCGGTACGTTGCGCGCTCCCCGCCCTGATCTCCTGCAGCCTGCCGAGGTGGCCCGCCTCGGTGGGCTCGAAGTCGTCACGGAAGGGATCGTCGAGGGGTTCCTCGCGGGATTGCACCGCTCGCCGCGGCGGGGCTTCTCGGTCGAATTCGCCGAACATCGTCAATACCAGCCGGGCGACGACCCGCGGTACGTCGACTGGAAGCTGCTCGGCCGAACCGATCGCCTCTACCTCAAGCAATTCGAAGAAGAGACCAATCTCCGCGCGATGCTGGTCGTCGATGCCTCCGCCTCGATGGCGTGGCGCGGCGACCCGCAGCGATTGACCAAGCTCGACTACGCCACGCGACTCGCGGCGGCACTCGCGATGGTGTTGCTGCGGCAACGCGATGCGACCGGACTGGTGACCTTCGACGAGACGGTGCGCACCATGTTGCCGGCGCGCGTGCGCGCGGGGCAGTGGCCGATGCTCGCGACCGCGCTCGCTGCGACGGGCCCGGGGCAGGGGACGGCGGCGGCCGTCGCGCTCACGCAAGTCGTCGGTGCGCTGCGCCGTCGCGGGATGGTGGTGCTGATCTCTGATTTGTTGCTCGATCGTGATCTCACGCTCAAGGCGCTGCGTTTCCTGCGGCATCGCGGCCATCAGGTGCTGGTGCTGCACGTGGCCGATCCGGCGGAGCTCGATCTTGCGCGCGGCGACGAGACCCGCTTTCGCGATCCGGAGAGCGGCAAGGCCGTGACGCTGGCGCCAAGTGACTGGGGCGACGCCTATCGCGAAACGGTGCGTGGCGTGGTGCGCGCGTGGGGTACCGCCTGTCGTGCGGCTGGCGTGCGGTATGCCCTGGTGCCGACGGACCTTCCCTTCGGCCCCGCGCTGCAGCGCGCGCTCACGGCATGATCGGTTTCGCGGCGCCATGGTTCCTGCTGGCGCTCCCCGCCGCGGCCCTCCCGATCCTTCTGCATCTGGTCCGGCGGCACGAGCCGCCCGAAGTCGCGTTCCCCGCAGTCCAGTACCTGGCCGACGCCACCCGCGATCATCGCCGCCGCGCCGAGTTGCGTCACCTCCTGCTACTGATCACGCGGACGCTGCTCATCCTCGCGATCGTCCTCGCAGCGGCGGGAATGCGACTCACCCGCGGCGCCTTCGGGAGTCACGCACCCAGCGCGCTGGTGCTGGTGGTCGACAACTCGGCGAGCAGTGGCGTCGTGGTCGATGGTGAACCGCTGCTGACTGCGTTGCGCGCCGCCGCCGCTGCCGTCCTCGATCGGGCCACGCCGACGGATCGTCTCTGGCTGCGCACCGCCACCGGCCCGGCGATCCCCGGCTCTCCGGCGCAACTGCGCGAACGCCTCGCCGCGTTGCGCCCGACCGCGAGCCGCCTCGATCTCGGTGCCGCGGTGCGTGAGGCGCGCGAGTTGGTGGCACGCTCCGAGCGGCCGGGCGAGGTCGTGGTGGTCAGCGACCTGCAAAAGAACGCGGTGACGGCCGACGTCGGCGATGTCCCGGTGCTCGTGCTGCGTCCGGAAACCGACGCGCCGCACAATCGTCGCCTCGCCACCCTCGCGGCGAGTGCCCAGCCGTGGGGTCCCGATGGCGGCGTCGTCACGCTCTCGGTGAGCGGGAGCGACACCGCCGCGGTGCCGCTGGCGTTCACGGTCGGCAACCGCGCCCCACGCGACCTCCTGGTGGTGCCGGGCGTGCCCGTGTCGGAGCGCGTGGTGGGCGTGGCGACCGGCTGGAGCACGGTGCGTGCGGCGTTGCCGCCGGATGAATTCCGCGCCGACGACGAGCGCACGGCGTCGCTCCGCGTGGCACCGCCCGCATCGGTGCGGTGGACGGCTGGCGATCGCTTCCTCGATGCAGCACTCGCGGTGCTGGTTGCCGATCGACGAGTGACCGTCGGGGGCGGCGTGGTCGTCGGTGAGCTCGGGGCGGGACCAAGTGTGGTGCTCCCCCCTGCCGATCTCGCGATGCTCGGCGCACTGAATCGTCGCCTTGCCGCCCGCGGTGCCGCGTGGCGCTACGGCGGGACGGTGCAGGGGGAGGAACGGAGCGACAGCGGCACGCTCCTCCCCGGCCGAGAGGGGATCACGCGCAGAGTCCGGATTGAGCCCGCCGCCCCCGGTGGCGAAGTGCTGGCCACGGTGGGAGGCGAGCCCTGGGTGGTGCGCTCCGGCGACCTGCTGTTGTTGGGCTCCCGGCTCGACCCGAGTTGGACCACGCTCCCGCTGGGGACGGCGTTCGTCCCGTTCCTCGATGCCTTGCTGAGCCGGGCCATTCGCGGCGAATTCCTGCTGCCCGACGCCGTGGCGGGGGTGCCGATTCGGGTCCCCGATCGGGTCACCGCGGTGACCCGGGCGGGGCGGCTGGAGCGGGTCGAAGGGGGCGCCTTCTGGAGCCCGGAAATGGCGGGGGTGTACCACCTGCTCGTCGGCGAGGATACCTTGGGCGCCGTATCGGTCGTCCTCGACCCGCGAGAATCGGATCTCGCGCGGGCCGTCGATGGTTCGGTGCGCTCGCTCTGGGGATCCACCACGGTCAGCGGATTGACCGACGGTCCCTCGCGAGCTTTCGCCGCCGGAGGGCGAGGGGACCTGCGTGGTGCCCTGCTCCTCCTTGCGCTTCTCTGTGTCTGCGCGGAAGTCGGCTTGGCCAGCCGCGCCGGCCAACGGAACTGAATGTCGCTTCGTCCGATCCTCGATGCCTTTGACCGCTGCGCCACGGTTCGTGCCTTGGCGGAGCGGCTTCCTGCGCGCGGCAAAGCTGTCCGTCTCGGTGGCCTCCCCGGCTCCAGCGGCGCGGTGCTCGCGACGTGGCTGACGGAGCGCGTCGGCGCCGGTCGCCTCGTCGTGATCATGGCGACGACTCCCTCCGATGCCGAACGCTGGGTCACTGACCTCACGGCACTGACCGGCGCCGGTGTGGCGCTCTACCCGCAGCGCGAAGCGCTCGGTGAGGACGAGCCCCACTACGAAATCGCCGGCGAACGGATCGAGACGCTCGCCTCGCTGCTCCGCGGCGAGCTGGGTGTCCTGGTCACGACGGCGCGCGCGTCGGCCGAGCGGACCGCCGTGCCCGCCGCGCTCGCAGCGATGCGCCTGCAGTTGGTGCAGGGCGCCACGGAACCGATGGGGACGCTGGTCGCCTCGCTGGAAGCGATGGGGTATCGGCGGGTGCCGACGGTCGCCGAGGTGGCGGAGTTCTCGGTGCGCGGCGGCATCGTCGACCTCTACGGCTTCGGGATGGCGTCACCTGCCCGCCTCGAGTGGTGGGGCGACGAGATCGCCTCGCTCCGCGCGTTCGACCTGACCACCCAGCGCTCCGGCGCCGAGTTGCCCGACCTCACCGTGTTGCCGATCTCGTCGGCCGCGATGCGGAATCCGGCGTTCGACACGGGGCCGGTCGAACGGAAGTCGCTGCTCGACCTGCTCCCCTCTGACGCGCTGCTCATCGAGGATGCCTCGCACCCGGACGAGGAAGAGGTCGAGCGCGCCTGGCGCGAGGCGGAGCATCACCTGGAGATCGCGCGGCGCCTCGGCGAGGAGACGCCGCCGCGGAGCGACCTCTTCCTCGATCCGGCCGCCTGGAAGACGCGACGCGAGTCGTTCGCCCGGTTGCTCCTCCGCGATGATCCCGCCGATGTGCAGCTCGGCTTCTTCCCGCCGGAGCGCGTCGATCGCGATCTCGGGCGGTTGCGCGGCCTGCTCGGCCACGGCACGCCGACGCTGATCCTCTGCGACAACGAAGGGCAGCGCGAACGACTCGACGAACTCCTCGAGGAGAACGGCTTCCGTCCGTCAGGATGTACGCTGGTGGTCGGCGCCCTCGATGGCGGCTTCGTGATGCCGACGCTGCGAGTGCTGACCGACCACGAGATCTTCCGCCGCGCCCGTCGACTACGCCGTACGCGCCGCTACCGGCAGGCGGCGCCGAATACCGTCACCGGGGCACTCTCGCTCGGCGACTACGTGGTGCACCTCGAGCACGGCATCGGCGTCTATCGCGGCATTCAGACGCTCACGGTCGATGGCGGGATGATCGAGGTCGCGATCCTCGAGTACGAAGGCGGCGACCGCCTCAACGTGCCGCTGTATCGACTCGACCAGGTGGAACGCTACCGCGCGGCCGGCGACGACGGCGACCGTCCACCACCGAAGATCCATCGCCTCGGTGGCACGATCTGGAAGAAGGTGCGCGAGAAGACGCGCCACGCGATTCAGGCGATGGCCGCCGACCTGCTCGACCTCTACGCCCGCCGCACGGTGCACGCCGGCTATCCGGCGCCGCCGGACACCCGCTGGCAACGGGAGCTCGAGTCCTCCTTCCTGTACGAGGACACGCCCGACCAGCGGAAGGCCACCGAGGACATCAAGCGCGACATGGAGCGGCCGCTCCCGATGGACCGGCTGCTGGTGGGCGACGTCGGCTACGGCAAGACGGAAGTCGCGGTGCGCGCCGCGTTCAAGGCGGTGCAGGGCGGCAAGCAGGTCGCCGTGCTGGTCCCCACCACCATTCTCGCCGAACAGCATTTCCGGACCTTCGCCGATCGTCTCGCCGACTATCCCGTCACCGTCGAGGCGCTGTCGCGCTTTCGCACCGCCAAGGAACAGAAGGAGACGGTGCTCAAGCTGGCCGAAGGCGGGCTCGACATCGTGATCGGCACGCACCGCTTGCTGTCGAAGGATGTGCTCTTCAAGGACCTCGGCTTGTTGATCGTCGACGAGGAGCATCGCTTCGGCGTCAAGCACAAGGAGCGGCTCAAGCAGCTGCGGCTCGCCGTCGACGTGCTCACCCTCACCGCGACACCGATTCCGCGGACGCTGCACCTCTCGCTCGCCGGCCTGCGCGACATGACGGTGATCGAGACGCCGCCGCGCGACCGCTCGCCGATCCTGACCTTCGTCGAGCCCTGGGACGACGGGCTGCTCGAAGAGGCGATGGCGCGCGAGCTGGACCGTGGCGGGCAGGTCTTCGTGGTGCACAACCGGATCGAGACGATCGAGACGATCGCCGCCCGCATCCGGGCGCTGGCCCCTCGGGCGACGGTGGCGGTCGGCCACGGCCAGATGGCGGCCGACGAGCTCGAAGACGTGATGCAGCAGTTCGTGGTGGGGAAGGTGGACATCCTCGTCTCCACGATGATCGTCGAGTCGGGGCTGGACGTGCCGAACGCCAACACGATGATCGTCCACGACGCCCATCGTTTCGGATTGGCACAACTGTACCAGCTTCGTGGGCGGGTCGGCCGGTCGCACCGCCGGGCGTACTGCTACCTGGTGGTGCCGGACACGATCGATTCCTCGGCCGAGGAACGATTGAAGGTGCTGGAGCATCATACCGATCTGGGGGCTGGCTACCGGATCGCCCTGAAGGACCTGGAGCTGCGCGGGGCGGGCAATCTCCTGGGGTCCGAGCAGTCCGGGCATGCGCACGCCGTCGGCTTCGACCTCTACATGCGCTGGCTCGAGGAAACGGTCACCGCCATGCGGGGGCGGGGTGGGGGCGACGCGCCCCAGCCGCCGGACGTGGTCCTGGACGTCCCGGCGCACCTCCCGGACGCCTTTATCCCGGACGACGAGACCAAGCTGGACCTCTATCGCCGACTGGCGCGGGCGTCGGCACCGGGCGACATTGATGAGTTGCGGGCGGAACTGCGCGAGCGGTTCGGCCCTCTCCCCCCCGAGGCCGATGCGCTGCTCGACATGGGCCGGTTGCGGGCCATCGGCGCGGTGCTGGGGCTCCAGCACGTGCTGGTCCGCGGGGATGAAGCTCGACTCACCTTCCGGCAGGGGGCGACCCCGCGGATGGCCGGGCTTACGCAGGCGCTGGACGATGTCCAGCTGGCCGCCGAGGTGCGCCGCACGGTGCCCCTGTCGTTGCGGCTTGTTCGGCTCGGCGGGGAGGGGTTGGTGCCCTCCCTCGTCCGCGCTTTGCGTCAGGTGGCGGTGTAAGTCACCGACGATCTTCCACAAGATGAGGAGTCCGATGCGGCGTTCAATGGTGCTGGTGGCGGTAGTCGCCATCCTGGGTAGCGGGTGTGGAGATGGCGGGGCGTTCACGGCACACCCGGATGTGGTGGCCAAGGCCGCCGGTCAGGAACTCGCGGCCACGCGCGTCTCCGACATTCTCGCCACCGCGAAGGGGCAGGCGCCGACCGCTGAGGCGGCCGACTTCATCGCCGGCCTGTGGGTGGACTACACCCTGTTCGCGCAGCGGGTCGCGAAGGACAACTTCGCGGTCGACTCGACCTTCATCGCGGCGGCGCTCTGGCCGGAGATCTCCTCGCTCCGCGCCTCGCACTACCACGACTCGCTCGTCGCGCGGCGGACCAAGGTCGACCCGAAGGTCGCCGACTCGATCTACAAGGCCGGCGTCACGCGCGTGCACCAGCACATCCTGATCCTGACGCAGGATTCGAGCGACGCCTTCAAGGCGAAGGCGAAGAAGCGGATCGAGGCGTTGCTGGCGCAGGTCAAGGGGGGCGCCGACTTCGCCGCGCTGGCCAAGGCCAACTCGCAGGACCCGGTCTCGGCGCAGGACGATGGCTACTTGCCGCCGGCCGAAGCGAAGGCCTGGGCGCCGGAATTCAGCGAGGCGGGCTGGAAGCTGAAGCCGGGCGAGATCAGCGGCGTGGTCACCACGCTGTACGGCTACCACATCCTGCGCTACCCGACCGCCGAGGAAGCGATTCCGCGGTTGGCGTCGTCGGTGCAGCAGCTGCAGATGCGGACGATGGACTCGACCTACTTCGCCGATCTGAACACGGAGTTCAAGATCGAGGTGGCACCGGATGCCGCCGCGAAGATGCGCGCCGCCCTCGAGGCGATCGACGCGCAGCGCGCCGACAAGGGGAAGCTGGTCAGCTACAAGGGTGGCAGCTTCACGGTGGGCGATTTCCTCCACTGGACGATGGGCGCCTCGGCCGATCCGTCGATGGGCCGGCAGTTGATCGGGCAGATGAAGGCGGCGCAGGACAGCCAGCTGGTGCAGTTCGTCAAGAGCCTCACCGAGAGCTCGCTGCTGCTGAAGGACGCCGAGAAGAACAAGATCGAAATCACCAGCGCCGAGTGGACCGATCTCAAGACCCGCTTCTCGGCCGGCATCGATTCGCTGCGCGTCGCGATGCAGTTGACGCCTGACATGATCGATCCGAAGGCGAGTGAGTCGGATCGCTCCAAGGCAGCGGCGCTCAAGGTCGACCAGTTCTTCGATCGGATGACTTCTAACCAGACGCCGCTTCGCCTCCTGCCGGGGATGGTCACCTGGACGCTGCGTGGTGAGGCGAAGTACGGCATCAATGCGGTTGGCGTGAAGCGGGCCGTCGAGCTCGCCACCGCCAAGATCGGACCGCTGCCGGGCGGGCCGTTGCCGGGTGCCACCCCGCCGGGCGCGGTTCAGCCCGCGCCGGGTCCCGCGCCGGTCCCGGGCAGCACGCCCGCTCCGAAGACGCCGTGAGGCGCTGGCTCCCTGCCATCACGCTCGCCGCATCCCTGTTCGGGGGTGCGGTGAGTGGGCTGTCCGCCCAGGCGGGCGAGCCGATCGATCGGATCGTCGCCGTCGTCGGCACGGCGCCGATCCTCTTCTCCATGGTGGAGGAGCGTTTCTTCCAGAATCAGGCCAATCGGGCCCCGGGGATTCCCCGGGACTCGGCGGGCGTGGTCGCCTACAAGCGCGCGCTGGTCGACACGCTCATCAATGAAGAACTGCTGTATCAGGAAGCGATTGCGGACACCACGATCCAGGTGACCGATCAGGAGGTCGCCGAGGCGGTGGATGGCGTCCTCACGAACCAACGCCGGCAGTACAAGACGCAGCCCGAGTTCGAGGCCGAGATGCGCGGCATCGGCTTCAACAGCGTCGACGATTACCGGAAGTGGCTGGTCGAGCAACAGCGCAAGCAGTTCTACCGCGAGCGCTTCTCGCTGGCCCTCCGGCAGAATGGCACGCTGAAGGACCTGATGCCGACCGAGAAGGAAGTCCGGGCGTACTACGATGCCTTCGCCGCGGCCGGCATGCTCGGCATGCGGCCGGCGGCCGTGTCCCTGCGGCAGATCATCGTCTCGCCCAAGCCGACGCCCGAGGCCGATGCCAAGGCGTTGGCGCTGGTCGACTCGATCATCGTCGAGCTGCGCAAGGGCGCGGACTTCGCGACGGCCGCAAAGCGCTTCGGCATGGACGGGACCCGCGAGACCGGCGGGGACCTCGGCTTCTTCCGTCGTGGTGCCATGGTCCGCGAGTTCGAGGAAGTCGCCTTCCAGCTGAAGCCGGGCGTGATCTCCAACGCGGTGAAGTCGCCGTTCGGTTACCACGTGATCCAGGTGACCCGGGCGCAGCCGACGGAAGTGCAGGCGCGCCACATCCTGATCATCCCCGAGATCGACTCGACCGGCGCCCTCGCGGCGAAGGTCAAGGTCGACAACATCGCCGCGCTGGTGGCCGCGGGGGCGTCGTTCGACTCGTTGCAGCGGATCTTCCACGATCAGTCCGAGGAGCGCGACATCGTCGGGATCTACGTCGACTCGCTCCCGCCGGCCTATGCCGGCGCGCTGGTCGGGGTCGACTCGGGCAAGGTGTCGCGGGTCTTCTCGCTCGAGGTGCAGGGTCAGCCGCTCCGCACCAAGTGGGGCATCGCGAAGGTGACCGAGCGGACCCCCGAGGGACCGGCGACCTACGACGCCGTCCGTGAGAACATCCGCATCCGCCTCTCCCGCGAACTTGGCCTCGGCGCCTACATGGGCGAGCTGCGCCGCCGCACCTTCGTCGACATTCGCTGGCCGTGACCCGCCGGCCCCGGCTCGCCGTCACCCTTGGTGACCCGCGCGGGATCGGGCCGGAAATCGTCGCCGCGGCGCTCGCCGACGGCGTCGATGCCGAGATCACCATCCTCGGCGCGCGTGAGCAGGTCGAGGCCATCCCCGCCGATCATCGCATCGCCACTGGCCCCTGGCACCCAGGAAAGGGGCCGGCGCGCGCCGGCGCCGTCGAGGCGGGGCTGATCACGGGCCGCGCGGTCGAGCAGGCCGCGAAGCTGGCGCTGAGCGGGGCAGTCGACGCGATTGTCACCGGCCCGGCGGAGAAGCATGCGCTCCATCTTGCCGGTTTTCCGTTTCCGGGGCACACCGAATGGCTGGCGCAGCTCGCCGGCGGCGTCGAAGTGGCGATGATGCTCGCCTCCGATCGATTGCGCGTGGTGCTGGTCACCACCCACGTGCCGCTGCGCGATGTGCCGCTCCTGCTGACCACCGAGAAGATCGTCCGCACCGGCGAGGTCACCAAGCGCGCACTGCGTGAGCAATTCGGCATCGCCGAGCCGCGGATCGCGCTCTGCGCGCTCAACCCGCACGCCGGTGAGCAGGGCCTCTTCGGCGATGAAGAGCCACGCATCCTGGTGCCGGCCGCCCAGCGGCTCGGCGCGACGGGCCCGCTCCCGGCCGACACCGTCTTTGTCCGCGCCATGCGCGGCGAGTTCGACGCCGTGCTGGCGCCGTATCACGATGTCGGGATGACGGCGATCAAGGTCGCGTCCTTCGGCAACGCCGTGAACGTCACGCTTGGACTGCCCTTCGTGCGCACGTCGCCCGATCACGGCACCGCGATCGACATCGCCGGGACCGGTCGCGCGGACGCGGGGAGCATGCGGGCGGCGATTGCCCTCGCCCTTTCTCTTGCCCAACGGAGCCAGCCGCGATGACGCTGCGCGTGTCGATCCTGATCCCGGTGTACAACGAGGCCCGGACCCTGGAGACGCTGATCGAAAAGGTCCGCGCCGTGCCCGTCGACAAGGAGATCGTCTGCGTCAACGACTGCTCCAACGACGGCTCGCGCGAGATCCTCGACCGGCTCCTCGCCGAGGGCCGGGTGGATGCGGTGCGGCACCACGAGGTGAACCGGGGGAAGGGCGCGGCGATTCGCACCGCGATCGAGGCGGCGACGGGTGACGTGATCGTGGTGCAGGACGCCGACCTCGAATACGATCCGGCCGAGATCCCGACGCTCCTCGGGCCGATCGCGGACCGCGGCGCCGATGCCGTCTTCGGGTCGCGCTTCCTCGGTGGCCCGCACCGCGTGCTCTACTTCTGGCACTCGGTCGGCAACGGCCTGCTGACGCTGCTGTCGAACATGTTCACCGACCTGAACCTGACCGACATGGAAACCTGCTACAAGGTCGTCCGCGCGCCGCTGATGAAGAAGCTCATCCTTACCACCGATCGCTTCGGCTTCGAGCCGGAATTGACGGCGCGCCTGTCACAGGCCCACGCCAAGATCTGGGAACTGCCGATCTCCTACAGCGGCCGGACCTACGAGGAAGGGAAGAAGATCGGCTGGAAGGACGGCGTGGCGGCGTTCTGGCACATCATCAAGTTCAACGTCTTCCCGCCGCGCAACACCGGCGTACGGAAGAAGTACCGGAGCATGTATGATGTGGTGGGGAGACCGTAGACGCCCCCTTGAGGTTGTCATCCTGAGCGAAGCCCGCGAAGCGGGCGAAGTCGAAGGACCTCTCTCCGTGCGCACCGGAAAGAGGTCCCTTCGACAGGCTCAGGGCAGGTCCTTCGACTACGCGACGGCTGCGCCGTCGCTCCGCTCAGGATGACACTTTCCAGGCCTTACGCCAACATTCTCATCAACCGGAGATGCGCTTCCAGCTTCAGCTTCTGCGATGCCCTGTTGGCCACCAGCACCGCGGTGCTCTGCAGGATGATCTCGCGCTCGGTCAGGTCGTTCGCCTTGAGCGTGTTGCCGGTGTCGACCAGGTCGACGATCCAGTCGGAGAGGCCGAGCAGCGGCGCCACTTCGACCGATCCCCCCACCATGATGACTTCGACGCCGCGGCCCATCGCGGCGAAGTGCTGCCGCGCCAGTCGCGGGTACTTCGTCGCGACGCGCGGGGTGCGGCCGTGCGGGAGCGAGGGGTAGCTCGTGGCGATCGGGGCGGCGACGACCAGTCGGCAGGCCCCGAAGCCGAGGTCCATCGGCTCGAGGACATCCGCATCCGACTCGCGCAGGACGTCGGTGCCGGTGACGCCGAGGTCGGCCGCACCGCTCTCGACGTAGACCGGGACGTCGCCCGGCTTCACCACGATGATTTCGAGCGAGGGATCGCTGGTCGGAATCAGCAGGCGGCGGCCGGCATCGGTCGCCACCGTGATGCCGGCGCGCGTCAGGCGCTCCACCGCACCGTCGTAGAGGCGCCCCTTGGCGAGTGCCAACCGGAGGACGCCGCTCATGGAATCAGCTCCGCCAGGGCGTCGACATCGAGCGAGACACCAACCGCCGGCATCGGCCGGCCGAAGCGCCCCATCAGGTCGTCGTAGCGACCACCGGCGCCGACCGCGTGGCCGGCCCCGCTCACGAAGACCTCGAAGTGGATGCCAGTGTAGTAGTCGAGCCCGCGCACCTCGCCGAGGTCGTACACGACGTGCTTGCGCTCGTCGTCGGTGAGCGCCGCGTCGAGGGCGAGGAGCTGCTCCAGCCCCGGGCGCACCGCGGCCGGCGCCGTCGGCAGCGCCGCCTCAAGGGCGTCGCGGCGGCCGATGACGAACGGCAGCGAGGCGAGCTCGCGCGCGGGCGAGTCGAGCCCGGCGAGATGCCGGGCGAGCGAGGCGCGATCCTTTCGATCGACCCAGCGGCGCACTTCACTGCGCCGTTCCGGCGGCAGTGCGGCAAAGCCTGGGGCGAGCACGCCGACGTGGCCGATGTTCACCTGATAGTCGGCCGGGGCGAGCGCGGCGAGCAGCGTGAGCGTGAGCCGCACCAGCTCCACGTCACTGGCGACTCCGGCCATCCCCAGCATCTCGGCGCCGACCTGCAGGATTTCGCGCGGACGGCCGACTCGGTCGGGTTCCTGCCGATAGACCTTCCCCGAATAGCAGAGCCGGAGCGGCGGCGCGACATCGGCGAACGACGTCGCCGCCACGCGCGCCACCGCTGCCGTGAAGTCATACCGGAGCGCGAGAAGACGGCCGTCGTGATCGGGGAAGCGCAGCAGCCGCTGGGCGATCTCGGGGCCACCGGCGCGGAGGAAGACTTCGTCGTACTCGAAGGTCGGCGGGATGCACTCCTCGAAGCCGGCCGATTCGAGCACGGTCGTGGCCGCGCGCTGCAGCGTGCGACGGCGTCGGACGGCGGGGCCGGTCAGGTCGAGGGTCCCCGGTGGGACCGGGGCGATGGAAGAGCGAGTCATCATGCGGTCAATATGACCCGAACGCGCTCCACTCGCCGCCCCGCCATCTCGGCGATCTCGAATCCGTGGCTGCCGATCGTCACCCGATCGCCCACCTTGGGGAGCCGACCGAGCTGCCCGAAGAGGAAGCCGCCGACCGTGGTGTAGTCGCTGTCGTCGAGGTCGGTCTCGAAGCGGTTGTTGAAGTCGCCGATCGTGGTGCTCCCCTCGATGACGACCGAGCCGTCGGCGGTCGCGGCCAGGGCGGCGGCCTGCACCGGATCGTACTCGTCGAAGATCTCGCCGACGATCTCCTCGAGCAGATCCTCCATCGTGACCAGGCCGGCGGTGCCGCCATACTCGTCGAGCACCACGGCCAGATGCGTCTTGAGCTTCTTCATGTCGGAGAGGACGTCCTCGACCTCGCGCGTGCCCGGGACGAAGAGCGGTGCCCGCATGATGGTGCGGAGCGACGTCCCCGGCGCCTGCCGGACGGCGCGGAGGATGTCCTTCGCCAGCACCACGCCGACGATCTCATCCAACGACTCGGTGTAGACCGGATAGCGGGAGCGGCCGGCGACCGCGACCTCGTCGGCTGCCGCCTCCACCGTGCAATCCGCCTCGAGGGCACTCATTTCGGTCCGCGGGGTCATCACCTCTTCGGCGGTCTTCTCGCTGAACTCGAAGACCCCCTCGAGCAGGCGAGCCGGCTCCTTGCCGAGCGAGCCGCCTTCGCCGGACTGCTCGACCAGCATCCGGATCTCGTCGGAGGAGTGGAGCCGCTCGTGGCCGTCGACCGGGGCGACCCCGCCCAGGCGGAGCAGGCGGTTCGCCGTCCCGTTCAGGACGTGAATCGGGCCGTGCATCACCCAGGCAAAGCCGATCAGCGGCGCGGTGACCCAGCGGGAGACGTCTTCCGGGAACCGAATCGCCAGCGACTTCGGTACCAGTTCACCGAGGACGATGTGCAGGGTGCTGATCAATGAGAAGGCAATGGCCACCGCCACCGTGTGGGTGGCGACGGCGGCCAGGTCGGCTGGGAGCACGCTGAAGAAGCGCTCCAGCAGCCCCGCCAGGGCCGGCTCGCCGATCATGCCCAGGCCGAGGGAGGCCAGGGTGATCCCCAACTGGGTGGCGGAGACGTAGCGGTCGAGGGATTGGACCGCCTTGAGGGCCAGCGTAGCTTTGCCGTCGCCGGCCTCGGCCATCTCTTCGAGGCGCGTCCGACGAGCCCCGACCAGGGCGAATTCGGCCGCGACGAAGAAGGCGTTGAGGCCCACGAGGGCGATCACCGACAGCAGCCCGACGGCGATCGAAGTCCAGCTTGTGGAGGGTTCCATACTGCCGAAGGTTAGCGCGTCCGGGCATCCGGAGCGAGATGGGGCGGTGATCCGCCGGTACGACGCCACCACCGCCCCCCTCGGGTTGGCGGGGCTTTCGGCATACCTCCCCTCCTTCGCCACGACCGATCGGAGCACCCAGGAGGCCGTCGCGGCGATCGTCGCCGACGTGGCCACCCGGGGCGATGCCGCGGTCTTGGAGTACACCCAGCGGTTCGACGGCTCCTCCCTGGGCCCCGCCGACTGGGAATTGCCGCTCACCGCGTGCCATGAGGCGCTGGAGCGGATTCCGGCCAGGTGCGGACCGCCCTGGAGCGGGCCGCCGAGCAGGTCCGCCGCTACCACCTGCGGCAACGGGACACTGGCTTTACCGAGGAACGCCCCGACGGCACCCTGCTCGGGATGCGGGTGACCCCCGTGGACGCCGCCGGACTCTATGTGCCAGGCGGGAAGGCGGCCTACCCCTCCTCCGTCCTCATGAACGCCATTCCCGCCGTCGTCGCGGGCGTGAAGGAGCTCGTGGCCGTGACCCCGCCGAACGGGATCAACGACACCGTCCTGGCGGCGCTCGCCCTCAGTGGCGTCACCCGGGTCTTCCGGATTGGCGGGGCCCATTCCGTGGCCGCGCTCGCCTACGGGACGGCGACGGTCCCGCGGGTCGACAAGATCGTCGGCCCCGGCAACAAGTGGGTGGCCGAGGCGAAGCGGCAGGTCTTCGGGCAGGTGGGGATCGACATGGTGGCCGGCCCGACCGAGGTGCTGATGCTCGCCGACGACACGGCGCGCGCCGACCTGATCGCCGCGGACTTGATTGCCCAGGCCGAACACGACGAAGACGCCGCCTCCTGGGTGGCCACGACGTCGCGCGCGTTGGCCGATGCGATCCCCGCCGCGCTCGAGGCGGCGCTCGCAACGGCCCCCCGGGCCGAGGTCGCGCGTGCCTCGTTGATGCACAACGGATTGGTGGTGTTGGTGGCCGATCGAGCCGCCCTCGCCGACGTCGCGAACATGCGGGCGGCGGAACACCTTGAGATCGTCACGCGTGACCCGGACGAGTTGGCGGCGCTGGTGCGGCATGCCGGCGCGATCTTCATCGGGGACTCCACGCCAGAGCCGGTGGGCGATTACATCGCCGGCCCCAGTCACGTGCTGCCGACCGGCGGCACCGCGCGCTACGCCTCGCCGCTCGGCGTCTACGACTTCGTGAAGCGCACCTCGCTCATTCGCTACTCCCGCGCGCAGTTGCTGGCCGATGCGCCGCACGTCGTGGCGCTCGCCGAGGCGGAGGGCCTCTTCGGGCATGCCGAAGCGGTGCGGCGACGGGTGGCCGGATGACCAGTCGCAAGCTGGCCACGGTGCTCGCGCTCACGGCGGGCTTCCTGCTCGTCGAGATCATCGGCGGCGTCATCAGCAATTCGCTGGCGCTGCTGGCCGATGCCGGCCACATGGCGACCGACGTGGCCGCGCTGGCGCTGGCGTGGTTCGGTGCGCGCGTGGCGCAGCGGCGACAGGGATCGGCGCACGAGTTCGGCAACCTCCGTTGGGAGGTCCTCGCGGCGCTGGTGAATGGCCTCGCCCTCTTCGGGATCGGGATCGGCATCACGCTCGAGGCGTGGGACCGGCTCCATCAGCCACGGGAGATCGACGCGGTCCTCTTTGGGTGGGTCGCCGCCGTCGGGCTGGTCGTCAACCTCACGTCGCTCCGCGTGCTGCACGGGCACCATCACCATGACCTGAACGTCCGCGGCGCCTATCTCCATATCATGGGCGATGTGCTCGGCTCGGTCGGTGCCATTGTGGCGGCGCTGGTGATCCACTTCTTCGGCTGGCTTCCGGCCGACGCGATCATCTCGGTGTTGGTCTCGGTGCTGATCTTCCGGAGCGCGTGGCGGCTGGTCAGCGAGAGTGGGACGATCCTGCTGGATCGGGTCCCCGAGCACATGCAGGTCTCCCAGGTTGAGGAGCGGCTGCTGGCGGTGGCGGGCGTCTCCCGCGTGCACGACGTCCACGTCTGGACCGTCACCAAGGGGTTGGTGGCGATGAGCGCCCACGCGGTGGCGATCGACCTCGAGGGGCACCCGGCGGTGCTCAAGCAGATGGAGGGGGCGATGGCCGATCTGGGTATCGGCCACGTCACGATCCAGCTCGAGACGGGGGAGGCCTGTGGCGCCGAGGCGTGCGGCCACGAGCACCACGCTGCATCTCCCCTCCGGGGGGGCATGGCGCATCGTCACTGATCGCCTTGCGGCCCCCACCCTCGTCGGGTATTATGGCGCCCTGAGGTAACCTGACGGGCTCGTGGACAGGATTTGTCGTGGATATTCGTAACCTTGCCATCATCGCGCACGTGGACCACGGGAAGACCACCCTCGTGGACCAGATGCTTCGCCAAGCTGGCGCCTTCCGGGCCAACCAGCACGTCGAAGAGCGCGTGATGGATTCCAACCCGCTCGAGAAAGAGCGGGGGATCACCATTCTCGCCAAGAACACCGCCATCACCTGGCACAACGTGAAGATGAACATCGTCGACACGCCGGGGCACGCGGATTTCGGTGGCGAGGTCGAACGTATCTTGCGCATGGTCAACGGCGTGCTGATTCTGGTGGACGCGGCCGAAGGGCCGATGCCGCAGACGCGCTTCGTGACCCGGAAGGCGCTGGCGCTGGGCTTGCAGCCGATCGTCGCGATCAACAAGATCGACCGGCAGGACGCCGAGCCGATGCGGGTCCACGACGAAGTGCTGTCGTTGTTCATGGACCTCGACGCCACGGAGGCGCAGCTCGACTGCCCCTTCCTGTACACGTCGAGCCGCGCCGGGACGGCCACGCTGGAGCTCGACCAGCCCGGCACCACGCTGGAACCGCTCTTCGAGACCATCCTGAAGACCGTGCCGCCGCCGTCGGGCGACCCGGAGAAGCCGTTCCAGATGCTGGTCTCGACGCTCGACTTCTCGTCGTTCATCGGCCGGATCGCGATCGGCCGGATCGAGCGGGGCCGCATCAATGTCGGCGACCAGGTCTCCCTGCTCCCCTTGGGCGAGCCGGGGATGGTGGCCGATGAGCCGGGCGTCGAGAAGGGGCGGATCACCAAGCTCTATACCTTCGACGGGCTGAACCGGATCGAAACGCCGGTGGCACAGGCCGGCGAGATCGTGGCGCTGTCGGGCTTCGAGACCCTCGAAATCGGCAAGACGTTCACGTCGGTCGAGTATCCGGAGCGGATGGCCGGCATCGCCGTCGAGGAGCCGACGATCTCGGTCGACTTCATCGTCAGCAACTCGCCGTTCGCCGGGCGCGAAGGCAAGTACGTCACCTCCCGGCAGCTGCGCGACCGGCTCTTCAAGGAGCTGGAGCGGAACGTCGCCCTCCGGGTCGAGCCGACCGATTCGCCGGACACCCACTCGGTGGCCGGACGCGGTGAGCTCCACTTGGGCATCTTGATGGAGACGATGCGTCGCGAAGGGTACGAGTTCCAGGTCTCCCGGCCGCGCGTCATCCTGAAGGACGGCCCGAATGGTGAGCGCCTCGAGCCGTATGAGGAGTTGACGATCGACGTCCCCGAGGAGTACATGGGCGTCGTGATGGAGAAGCTCGGCCCCCGGAAGACCGAGATGACCGAGATGCGGAACCCGGGGCAGGGAATGGTGCGGCTGACCTTCCGGATCCCGTCGCGCGGTCTCTTCGGCTACCGCTCGGAGTTCCTGACGGACACCCGCGGCACCGGGATGATGCACCATCGTTTCCTGGAGTACGGGCTGTGGGCGGGTCCGCTGGCGGGTCGCAAGCGCGGCGTGCTGGTGGCCGACCGCGAGGCGCCGGTCGTCGGCTTCGCGCTGGCCAACTTGCAGGAGCGGGCGCAGATGTTCGTCGCCCCGGGTGAGCTGGTCTACGAGGGGATGATCGTCGGCGAGAATTCGCGGCCGGGCGACATGGACGTCAACGTCGGCAAGGAGAAGAAGCTCTCCAACATGCGGACGACGTCGACCGACGAGAACATCCAGCTCGAGCCGCCGCGCCCGATCACGCTGGAGTACGCCCTCGAGTATATCGAAGAGGACGAACTGATCGAGGTCACGCCGGAGAACATCCGGCTCCGCAAGCGGAGCCTGCAGGCCACCGAACGGAAGAAGGTGCAGCGTGCGGCGAACCGGGGCGTCGACGTCTCGTAAATGGTAGTCACCCGGCCCAACTGGTCATCACCCGGAACTGGTCACGTGGAGGAGCACATCATGTCGTCGTGGGAGACGTCCTGGGAGGCGTCGCTGGATACTGCGGTGATGCGCCGCCGGTTTGACGAAGATGGTGAGGAGATTTTCGACGTGGATGATCTCGACCTCGAGGATGAGGACGACGAACTCGACGGCGAAGAGGGCGAAGACGATGACGATGACGACGAGGATGATCTCGACGAGGATTTCGACGAGGACTTCTCGTTTGATGATGATGAAGAGGAGTAGTTGTAGGTCGTGAGTCGTAGGTCGTAAGTCGTAAGTCGTAACGAAAAGGGACCCCAACGTTCGCGTCGGGGTCCCTTCTCTGTGTCTACGACCTATGACTTACGACCTACGACCTACGACCTTTTACCGCGCCGAATCCGTGCTCTTCCGCGTCGCCTTGGACGAGTTGTTCGTGCCGCACATCGGATAGGTGATCGCGGCCTGGGTGGCCGGGTTCACGCTGATCAGCTGCGGGGCCTGGAGGTTCGGGTCCTTGTCGGCCATGTAGGTGAGCATGGCGACGAGGGTCGCGTTGTTCTTGAGGTCGTCGATCACGACCTTGTCGTAGGTGTCGCGGTTGGTGTGCCAGGTGGTGTTGCTGTAGTCCCACCCGAGCGCCCCCATGCCGTGCACCGGCGCGCCGCGGCACTGGAAGGTCCAGCCGTCGGTGCTGCCGCTCGGGCCGACTGGCGAGGCCGTGGCGCCGAGGCGCACCCAGCCGCTGATCGACGACGGCACCGCGTGCAGCCACGAGATCAGGTTGTCGGTGGCGTTGGTGACCGGCCCGGCGCCGAGCGAGGTGACGCGCCCCGTGCCGTTGTCCTGGTTCCAGCCGGCGCGGATCCCCTTGACGATCTCCGGGTGATCCTCGGCGAACGCCTGCGAGCCGTTGAGGCCCTGCTCCTCGCTGCCCCAGTTCCCGATCAGGATGGTGCGCTTCGGGTTCGGGTACACCTTCTTGAGGATGCGGATCGCCTCCATCATCGTGATGGTGCCGGTGCCGTTGTCCGTCGCGCCCGAGCCGCCGTCCCACGAGTCGAAGTGGGCCGAGAGGAGGATGTACTCGTTCGGCTTCTCGGAGCCCTTGATCATCCCGACGACGTTGTACATCGGGAGCTCGCCGAGGAACTCAGCGTCGGTGTTCACGCGGAGCTTCGGGCCCTGATTGTTCTGCGCCAGGCGGAACAGCAGGTTGTAGTCTTCGCAGCTGGCGTCGAGCGTCAGCACCGTCTGCTTCGGCGAGCCGAAGATCTTGTTGATGCCGGGGTACTGCGACCAGTTCATCCCGATCACGCCGGCAACGCCGTATTCCTTGGTCCAGACATTGATGTTGCCGCCCTGCTTGCTGCGGTCGGCCCACGCGGCGCGCGCGACGCTGTTCTGCGCGGCGAGCTGCTGCGAGGCGCCCGGCTGGCCGAACTCGGTCCACTGCGACGCCATGCGGCAGGAGGCGAGTGGCGCCGAGATCAGCACGAACTTCCCCTTGGCGTTGGCCTTGGCCCACGCGGCGAACTCTTCCGGCGACTTCGTCTCCGGGTAGAGGATCACGTCGCCGATGACGTCCTTGCCGCCGGTCCCCGGGCTCCAACCGAGCATCGTCGCCTCGAGCGAGCGGACGCGCGGGGCGATCATGTCGACGTGGGTGTGCCCGCGGCGCCACGAGTTCCAGGTGCCGTACTGCTGCTTCTCGGCCGGGATCCCCCACGAGGCGTAGGTCTTGACGGCCCAGTTGGCGGCGTTCATGTAGCCCGGCGACCCGGTGAGGCGCGGCCCGATCGAGTCGAAGAGCACCTGCGCCAGCTTGCCGGCCTGACCGTTGGTCATCCCTTCATCGAACATCTTCTGGATGATCGGATCGTCCGGCGGGGTGGTGCGCACGAACTTGGTGCTGTCGACCGGCGGGCCACCACGGCCACCACCAGCGCGACCACCGGCGGCACCCGGCGCACCCGCGCCACGCCCGCCCGGGGCGCCGGCCGGAGCGGCAGTGGGCGTCGGGGCCTGGGCCGCCGGCGGTGCGGCAGGGGCCGCGGCAGGACGCGCGGCAGGAGCGGGGGTCGTGGCCGGGGTCGAGGAGCCGCCGCATGCGGCGATCCCGAGAACCAGGCCGAGGCCGACTGTCAAACGGGCCATAGGGACTTCTCCGAGCAGTTGGAATTGGGGGAGGAACGAGGCAACTTATTCCGGCGATCATACGTATCATAGTCAATTGCTGTTGTTGCGAAATGGTTCTCAGAGAGGTACTGCCATGCTCCTGTCCTCGCTCCTGCTCGCGTCCGTGACGGCCTTTGCCCCGGCTCGTCCCGCCCCGATCGTCTTCACCGGCTCGCCGGCCGTCGTGGCCGCCGAGACGTTCGCGACCGATCCGGTCCTGGTCGACTGGCGAATCCTGGGCGGCCTCGACCTGAACACCGGCAAGGCGCCGGCGTCACTCGAGGCGCTCGACGGCAAGCTGGTGAAGATCGCGGCGTTCATCGTCCCGCTCGAAGACAACATGCAGGAATCCGACGAGTTCCTCCTGGTGCCGTACTTCGGCGCCTGCGTCCACACGCCGCCGCCGCCGCCGAACCAGATGGTCTACGTCAAGATGAAGGGCGGCAAGACGGTCAAGATCGGCTGGTGGGATCCGGTCATGTTCGAGGGGATCCTGCACCTGAAGCAGACCGAGTCGGTCTACGGTGCCAGCTACTACGAAATGGAAGGGATCGACAGCAAGCCGTACGCGCCGCCCGCCAAGAAGTGAGCGATCGCCCCACGGCGGTCGCCATCAAGGACCTCGTGTTCGGGTATCGTCCCGGGCGCGAGGTCCTTCGCATTGCCGACCTCTCCATCGCCACCGGCGAACGCGTCTTCCTGCATGGCCCCAGCGGGTCCGGCAAGACGACGCTGCTCGGCCTCACGGCCGGCGTCCTGAACCCCACGTCGGGGAGCGTGTCGATTCTCGGCCAGGATCTCGCCGGGCTGCACTCGTCGCGTCGTGATGCCTATCGGGGCAGTCACATCGGCTACCTCTTCCAGCTCTTCAATCTGATCCCGTACCTCTCCGTGCTGGAGAACATCGCGTTGCCGTGCCGGCTGCACGCGCTGCGACGCGAGCGACTCGGCGGGGCGCCGATCGAGCAGGAGGCACGCCGACTCGCCGAGCGGCTTGAGCTCGGTGAATTGATCGACACCGCGGTGACGGAGCTGAGTGTTGGGCAGCAGCAGCGCGTTGCTGCCGCGCGCGCGCTGATCGGTGCACCGGAGCTTGTGATCGCCGACGAGCCGACCTCGGCGCTCGATACCGACCTGCGCGACCGCTTCCTCGAGCTGCTCTTCGAGTGCTGCGCCGAGGCGAAGGCGACGCTGCTCTTCGTGTCGCACGACCTCTCGCTCGGTGCCCGCTTCGATCGCGTGCTCTCGCTGCCGACGCTGAACACGGCCGGAGGGCGCTGAGATGCTCACCCTGCAACTTGCCCTGCGGTCGCTCCGCAACCGGCGGCTCACCACCATCCTGACGGTGCTGTCGATCGCGCTCTCGGTGTCGCTGCTGGTCGGCGTCGAGACGGTGCGCCGCGGTATCCGCGAGAGCTTCGCCGGCACCATCCGTGGCACCGATTTGATCGTCGGCGCGCGCGGTGGGTCGCAGCAGCTGCTGCTCTCCTCGATCTTCGGCCTGGGGGCGCCCGCCGGGTCGGTGGAGTGGAGTACCTATCAGCGCTGGTCACGCCATCCGGCCGTCGCGTGGACGATCCCGATTTCCCTCGGCGATTCGTACTACGGCTACCGCGTGGTCGGCACGACGCAGGCGTTCTTCGAGCACTACAAGTACCGCAACGATGGCCGGGTCACCGCCGCCGAAGGGCACCTGCTCGAAGGGGACCGCGACGTGGTGATCGGCATCGAGGTGTCCAAGACACACAAGCTGGCGATTGGGAGCAAGGTGGTCCTCACGCACGGCCTGCGCGGCACCGGCATCTCCGATCACGAGGAGCATCCCTTCACGGTGGTCGGGATCCTGGTCCGCACCTCGACGCCGGTGGATCGTTCGTTGTTCATCAGCCTCGAAGGGATCGAGGGGATGCACGAGGGGATGCCGAAGGACTCGCCGAATGGCTGGGCCCAGCCGAAGTTCGCGCCGCTGCAGCGGCCGGGTTCGTCGGCGCCCGCCCCCGCCCCCGCGGCGGAACCGGCCATCACGGCCATGCCCGGCGCGGAACCGCCGCCCCCCTCACCTGGGGTGCAGGCGATGCCCGGTGCGGAGCCGCCGGTCGTCGGCGGCGACGAACACGCCGCCCACGGCCACAAGCTCACCGCCTTCCTCCTCGGCACCAAGGCGCGCGCCGCCTCGCTGATGTTGCAGCGGCAGATGAACACCGACAAGGTCGAGCCGCTCACCGCGATCCTGCCGGCCGTGGCGCTGACCGAGCTCTGGCATGCGATCGGGTACGCCGAGGACGGCGCACGCATCATCACCGGCGCGGTCCTGTTGGTGGGGCTGCTCGGGATGTTGGTGGCGCTCTACAGCACGCTGCAGGAGCGGCGGCGCGAGATGGCGATCCTGCGCTCGCTCGGTGCGGGGCCGGGGCGGATCGCGGCGCTGCTGGTGCTGGAGTCGGGGCTGTTGGCGTTCGTCGGCGCAGTGGTCGGCGTCGTGCTCGTGTACGCGTTGCTGCTCGTGGGGCAGGGACTCGCCGAGGAGCACTTCGGCGTCTACATCCCGATCACGGCACCGCAGGCGCTGGAGTGGTTCTACCTGGCCGGCGTGGTGGTGGCAGGGATTCTCGTCGGGCTGGTGCCGGCGTGGCGCGCCTACCGCAACACGCTGCAGGATGGGCTGACCATCCGACTGTAACGCAACACGGCGGGGCATCTGCCCCGCCGTGCGGTGGACCTGCATTCAATACCCTCGCGGTCATGCGCCGCCGAGGAGTTCCTTCATGATGCGGTCGGTCAGCATCGCCAAGGTTGGCGGTGCCTCGTACTGACCCTCGGCGATCTTCTTGGTGATGTCCCGGAGACGGATCGGCTCGATCTCTGCCTTGGGGATCTCGGCGCTGGCCAGTGCAATCGCTTCGGGGGACAACTGCACCGTGTCGGCGGCGGCCGCATCGGCCCGCGCGCGTTCGGTGCCGGCGCCCGTCGCCGCGACGGCGGCGCCCTTCGCGGCGGCGTCGGCCCGGCGTGGGTCGGGCTGGGGTGTCCCGGAGCGGCCAAGACTTTCGATCGTCATTGCGTCCTCCTTTCCCTGGTGAAACGCCCTGGCCCATTCCTCGACACGACCTCCAGAGTAACCGGTCGGTGCGGGAGTAGCCATTGAATACACTATCGGCCAAGTCCCTGATAGTCTGAGCAGCTACCCCGTACGGTCGATCATGACCGGGGCGGCGGAGTCCCCGGCGCCCCGATAGGCGCCGTTGGCCCGGTCAATTTGGCCGCTGACCTCGGCGATTTCATGGGCGATCGAGACTGCCTCGCGCCCCATCTGGGCGGCCAGATCACGGGCGGCGGCGGAGGCCAGCGCCCGTTCCCGCTCGACCCGGGCATACAGCTCGGCCACCTGATGCCCGGCGGTCACGTGGGGCGAAGCCGCCTGCACGGCAGCCCGGACCGCCAGCAGTTGGACCTCGCGCGCCGAAATGTCGGCGACGATGCCGTCCGCCTCGTGGGAGAAGATCTCCAGCAGCCCCGCATCGCCCATCCGAAGCACCGCGCGCTGCGCCTGCACGACATGGCGATACCGCGCCAGGTCATCCAGTTGCGCCGCCAGCAACTGGGCGGCGCGTTCGCTTTCGGCGGGCGTGATCAGCATCAGGCCGCCGCGTTCCCGCCGGCCAGCTGGGCGGCGGCTGCCTGCCAGGCCCCGTGCAGTTCGGTGACGATCGTCACGACGGCGTCGAGTTGGGCGAGGTTCGGCTTGGCTTGAATCGTCGCGAACTGCCCCAGCATCCATGCGTAGAGGGCGGCCAACCGGTCGGCGAACTCGCCGCCGGCTTCGCGATCCAGCGAGCAGAGCAGTTCGTGCACGATCTCTTCGGCCTTGATGAGCCGCTCGCCGCGCGCCTCGATCTCGCCGCGCTCGATGTGCCCGCGCGCCTGCCGCAACGCGACCAGGAGGTGGGTGTAGAGCGCCACCAGCCGTTGTGCCGGCGACATCGCCTGCACTTCCATCTCGCGGTACCGGTCGCTCGATCCGTAACTCATCGTGACTGCCTCAGGAGCTGCTGTTGGAGCTGCCGGTCGAGCCAAGGAGCGAGGTCGACTGCTGCTTGAGCCGAGCGATCGCGGTTTCCATCTGGAGGAAATTCGCCAGCAGGACGGCGCGACGCCGTTCAAGCCGGGCATCCAGCGCGGAAACGCGCGTCGCCAGCCGGGCATTGCTGGTGTCGAGGGCGGAGACCTTGCTGTCGATCAGCCCGCCGCCGGTGTTGAGGAACTGGTCGAGCAACCGCTCGATCCGGGCACCGGCGCCGAGCGAGAGATTGATGCTGCCGGCCGCGCCGATCGTCAGGCCGGTGTACTGGACCGTGAGCCCTTCCGCGTCGGTCCCGCTGGTGCCGACCAGCAACTGCCCCATGCCGGTGGCCGCGAAGCCGCCGATCGTCCCGGCGACGTCGGTGCCGGCGGCGGAGGTGTCGGCGGACCAGGCCTCGGCCGCGCCATCACCCAGGCCGGTGAAGGCCAAGGCGATACCGGCACCGAGGCCATAGTTGAGCTGGTCGAGCTGGATCTCGTTCCCCACCTGCGTGGCCGTGAGATTGAGCCCGTCGGTGTCGAACGCCGTCTGCAGCGCCAGCACGATATCGGCGGTGGACATCCCGGTGGTCAGGGCGACGGTGGTGGTCCGTCCCGAGTTCGTGTCGGTCACGGTGACGCCATCGGCCGTGCCGCCGGCGTCATACGTGCCGGCGAAGCCGGTGGTCGACAGCGTTGCCTTGGTGGCGATCGCGGTGATGTCGATGGCCCGCGCCCCGCCGGTCGCCGTCTGCGCCGAGGAGACGAAGGAGAGGCCGGCGCCGGTGGCGGTCCGCTGCTCGGTGAAGAGCGTGCGGAGGTCGCCTTGCCGATTCTTGAAGGCGTCGTCGAACTTCGCGCTGTCGAGGGTCAACGTCCCGTCGCGCGTGAGCGAGAGACCGGCCTGCCCGACGGTGGCGAGATCGGCAGCGGCCCCGCCCACGGCTTCGAGCAGCAACGACGGCAACTGCGCGCGGGCGGTCCGGATCACCGATTGGCCATACAGCGGGGGCGTCGAGCTGGTGCTCGCGGTGCCCTGGGCCTTCAGGAAGGCGACCAGTCCGTTGTAGGCGTCGACGAACCCCTGCATCGAGGTGCGGGCGGCATCGAGGAAGCGGTCCACCTGGACGTTCGTGACGGCGCCGACGTCGTCGGCGGTGAGCGTCAGGGTGACACCGGTGATGGCGTCGGTCACCACGTTGCTGGTGCGGGTGAGCGGGATGTCGTCGATGCGAAAGAGCGCGTCGGCACCGTTCACCAGCACCGACCCGGCGAGTTCGGCGCCGTTGATGTCCTGGAAACCGAGCGTCTGCAGCGTGGTCCCGAGGGTGTCGGCGAGGGCGATGCCGGCCGCGCCGCTCTTGGCGCTGGTCAGGATCAGCCGCGAGTCGCCGGGCGCCACCGTGAGGATGGTCGCCGTGACACCGGTCGGGGTGGCGCCGCTGTTGAGCGCGTTGATCGAGTCGCGAAGGGTGGTCAGCGTGTCGGTCGCGGCCACCGTGACGGTCTGGCCGTTCACCGTGAACGTGCCGGCGGCACCCAGCGCCGTCGCGGCATCGCGACCGATGGTGCCGGCCAGCTTCTCGGCCTTGGCGAGCTGGTCGACCTTGATCTGGTAGCTGCCGGCCGTGGCGGTCGCGTCGGCCGTGGCCGAGGCAATGGCGCGCGTGCCGGAAAGCACCGAGGTCGTGGTGCTCATCGCGTCGAAGGCGGTGCCGGTGCGGAGCGTCTTCGCGGCGGTGCGGACCTTGTCGAGGAGGCCGCGATAGGTGTTCAGCGCGGTGGTCTGCGCCGTATTGGCGCTGCTCTGGGCCTCCCAGCGATCGGCGGGCACGCGGGCCTGCGCGATGATGGCATCGACGAGGTCCCGGTAGTTGAATCCCGAGATCAGGCCGGAAATGGAGGAGAGCGAGGTCGCCATCAATCAGTCCTGGTGTGAGGGTGGTTGGAGGGCCGCCGAAGCGACCCCCCGCCCGGTGGAGCCGAACTTACCGCAGCAGCGACAGCACGTTCTGCGAGGTCGCGTTGGCCTGCGCCAGCATCGCGATGCCGGCCTGCTGCAGGATCTGGAACTTGGTGAACGAGGTGGTCTCCATCGCCATGTCGGCGTCACGGATGGTGCTCTCGGCCGCGATCACGTTCTGCGTGACCGTGGCGACGTTCGCCGAGGCGAACTCAATGCGGGACTGCGCCGCGCCGATGGTGCCGATCGCGGTGTTGGAGAGGTCGATCGCGGTGTCCAGGCGCGCGAGCGCGGTCTGGGCATTGGCGGCGCTCAGCACGTCGAGGCCCGCGACGTTCAAGCCCGTCGCGCCCGTGGTGAGGTTCACCTGCGCGAGCGAGACCAGGTCGTTGCCGGCATAGGCGCCCGACGACGAGACCTGGAAGTTCACGGCGGTACCGGCGACGGTGATCGTCTGCGCATTGACGCCATCGACCAGGTAGCCGGCGGCGTTCGTGACCGAGACGCCGAGCTTGTCGAAGTTGTACGTCCCTGCACCGGCCGGCATCGCGATCGCCTGCGTGACCAGCGTCGCACCCGCGCCGAAGCTCAGGGTGGCCACACCAGCGGCCGAGGCGAAGGTGTAGGTGCCCGACTGCGCACCGTTCAGGGAGGTCTGACCGGCGTAGGTGCCGCCGGTGACCGCGTTGCCGAGCGTGCCGTTCACCAGCGCCGAGCCCTGGTACTGGGTCGTCGCGGCGATACGGTTGATTTCCAACGCCAGCGACTGGAACTCTGCGTCCAGCTTGGTGCGCTGGAGGCCGATCGACGACGAGTTGGAGGCCGTCGCGAGTTCCTTCATGCGGTCCAGGATGCCGGCGATCGTGTTGACGGCGCCGTCGGCGATCTGGAGCATCGAGTTCGCCTGCGACGCGTTGCGCGAGGCCTGCTGGAGCGAACGGCTCTCGGCGCGCAGCTTGTTGGCGATCGCGAGGCCGGCCGCGTCGTCACCCGAGCGGTTGATGCGGAAGCCCGACGACAGCTTGGCGATCTGCTTGTCGAGGCCCGCGCTCGAGGTGGACACATTACGGAATGCGGTATTCGCTGCGATGTTGTTCTGGATACTGGCCATGGTGCTGTTACTCCCTTAACAGTTGTCGACGGAGCATCCGTGCTCCGGAACTAGGTCTCAGCCGGCCGGGATGTCGGCCGCTGTTCTGTTATCGGGAGAGATGGCTGGAGTCTGAGCGGGGAGGGGTCGGACGGGGGCGCCGCACCCCATGGTGGGCGCCCCGGGCAAGCGGGTGGGGCTACGCGGCGGGGACCAGCGCGGTCAGGTCGAAGGCGTGGGTGGTGCCCCACGCCGACTCCGGCGCGATCAGCTGGCGCCCGGTCGTCAGGACGGGGTCGATCAGGATCGGCGCCTGCAGGTTGGCCGAGGCGGGGCCGCGGCCGGCGGGAAGGGTCACGATCGCCAGCGCGGTTGGATGCGCCGGCCACGCGCTCGGGGCGATCCGTCGGCACTCGACCACCAGGAAGGCGAGCGCGGCTTCCTGCACGGACTGCAGCCAGTACAGCCCGGCGGCCGAGGTGGGCAACAGCGTGAAGCGCTGGTACTCCTCGAAGCCCGGGATCCCGTCGGGGAAGGTGACGATATCCTGCCGCGGCACGGTGAGGGTGCCGAAGAGATGCGACTCGAAGGTCAGGTCGAGTGGCAGCGGAATCGTGGCAGCCGACATCAGAGGTACTCCGTCAGGGAAGTCTGCAGGATGCGGGAGGTCGCCTCGTAGGCGGCGCGCATGGCGGTCTGGATCGCCGAGAAGTTGAGCATCGCCTCTTCCAGCGGAATCTCGGCCGCGGCACTCCGCTTGGCGTCGAGCGCCGTCTGAAGCGCCGTCAGCGAGCCGGTGGTGAGCTCGAGGTTTCGGCTCCTGGCGCCGACTTCCGTCAGGGTGATCTGCGTGGCATTGAAGGCGGTGTCGAGCGGCCCGCCCGAGGCCAGCACCCCCGACGGATTGTTCGCCGTCAGGGCATCCCGCAGCGCGGTCAGCGACGTCAGTACACCGCTGGTGACCAGCAACTCCTCGCCGCTATGCACCGTGTCCACGAGGATGCCGTCGCCCACTTCGGCCTGGCGCCCGGTCGGCGTGCCGACGTAGGTGCCATTGGGCTGGAATGGCGGGGCATCGGTGGCGAGCCCGCCGAAGAGGTAGTCGTTGCCGAAGCGGAGGTTGCCGAGGGAGATCGCCTGGTCGATCAGGCTCTGCACCTCGACGGCCGCCGCCGCACGAGTGGCGGCGTTTCCGGTGGCGCTCCCCTGAGCGGTGGCCAGCTCCTTGGCACGGGAGAGGAGGTCGCCCAACTGGTCCAGCGTGCTCTCTTCGGCAGCCTGGCGGGACTGGACCGACGTGACCGAACGCCGATACTGCTCGACAGCCCTGAGGGCGCTGTCGCTGGCGAGGACCTGGGAGCCGGCGACCGGGTCGTCGGAAATCCTGGAATTGCGCAATCCCGTGGTGACCTGATCCGAGGCGCGGAGGTACTGCGCTCCCTGTTCCTGGAGATTCCGGAGGAGCCGCTCCTGCATCATGCTGTTGGTGATCCGCATTGCCTGACGACTCCTGCTGCGAAGGATGGCACTCCTCCGTTTATCGACTATTTTGGTGGGAGTATGAGTCCGCTCCCCCAGGGCCCCCACGCGACCACAATCGAGGACGTCCACCCTGCGGCTCACGCCCCCGATGCTGTGACCACGATCCTCTGCGTTGACCAGGAGCCGGCCGTTGCCGCGCTCTTCGAGCAGATCCTCCTCGACCTCGGGTACGGGGCGGTGCTTGCCGACTCCGCCGCCGAGGCGGTGCAGCGTCTCGATCGTGGCGGGATCGACCTCGTCCTCGCCGACTTGATGCTCGCCGACCACGACGGGCAGGCCTTCCTCGAACACCTCCGCACGCGCGATCCGCTGGTCCCCTTCATCGTCGTGTCCGGCGATTCCTCGATCGAACAGGCCGTGATGGCGATGCGGTCGGGCGCCACGGACTACGTGGTCAAGCCGGTACGGGCCGAGAAGCTCCAGATCACCATTCAGCACGCGTTGGAGTATGCCCGGCTCCGGCAGGAGAACGAGGCGTATCGTCAGGAGATCTCCCGGATCCATTCGACCCGGAAGATCGTGGGGCGGAGCGCGGCGTTGCGCGACCTGCAGGAGATGGTCGCGACCGTCGCCCCGACGCGCGCCTCCGTGCTGCTGGAAGGGGAGTCGGGGACGGGCAA